>JABMOG010000058.1 GCA_013204265.1 Rhodospirillales bacterium | reverse complement strand
TGAACAGCCCCGGATAGGCGGCCTTCCCGAACGACGCGCCCCAGCCCCAGCGCACCAGTTTGCCGCCGATATAGTTGTCGACCAGGATTTCATGCCAGTCGTAGGGTGTCGCCGCAATGAGGCCGAGGATTTCCCGGCCCAGCTCCTCGTCGGCCCGCTCGTCGGCATCGATCTCGAAAATCCACGCACCCCGGCAGGCTTCGATCCCGGCGTTGCGGCGTTCGCCCTCGATCGCCCAGGCACCGTCAATAACGCGGTCCGTAAAGCGCCGGGCGATAGCGCCCGAGCCATCGGTGCATTTGTCAAGCAGCACGACGATTTCATCGGCGAAAGACAGCCCCGCCAGACAGTCGGCCAGTTGGGCCTCTTCGTTATGCACGGAAATCACCGCCGAAATTCGGATGTCAGCCACTGGAACCCTCCCGGCCGTTGAGTTCCAGGGCTGCTTTCAAATGCGACAGGACCGGATACAGCGCCGCACACAGCGCGATGACGAAGCCGTATCCGTTTTCCTTGTAGCCGCGCCGCGCCACATAACATTTCCAGAAACGCGAAAAAATCTTGCGCACCATGTTGGGGAATGAGCCGATGTCGCCGCTGTCCGCCAAATCACGGGCACGCCAGGTGGTGTTACGGTCAAGTCGCACCAATAAATCTGAAACATTGCGGGCGGCGTAGTGAATGAGCGCATTCTCCAGCGCCGGACCCTGACGACCGCCTACGAATAGGTGCGGGTGCACGCGCTCGCGCCCCCAAGTCTTGACTCCCTTGCGGAACAGGCGCGGCGCGGCGTTAGTGCCGATGGCCGCCATCCACCCGTTTCGGACCAAACGACCGCCGATATGGTTGTGAACCGGAACATCGAAGATATCACCTCCGGCTTTATTCACGGTCGCAACGATTTCCCGGGCTAGCACCTCTGGCACCCGCTCATCGGCGTCGATCTCGAAAATCCACGCACCCCGGCAAGCCTCGATCCCGGCATTGCGCCGGTCGCCTTCCAACTCCCAAGTACCTTCGATCAGGCGGTCGGTGAAGCGGGCAGCGATGTCTTTCGACCCGTCGGTGCATTTGTCCAGAACGACGACGATTTCATCGGCAAACGCCAGACCTGCCAGGCAATCGGCCAGTTGGGCGTCTTCGTTATGGACAACGACAAGCGCCGACAATTGCACGCCGCCGGTCACGCCGCCGCCTCCGTCGCACGCTGCCACAGATCAACGGCCGCCGCCTCAACGGCATCCACGGTCAGGCTGTCCATCAGGGAATCCGTCTCGCGGTGATCGAAGTTTTCCGGGAAAATTTCATCAAAAGATTTACCCGCCCGAACGGCAATCCCCAACGGCCCCCAAGGCGCATACAATTCATCAAGGCTGGGGCCGAATAGCCCGAGGGTCGGGATGCCCACCGCGGCGGCCAGATGCATCAGGCCGGAATCGTTACCGACGTAGAACGCGGCGCGCTCCAGACACGCACCGACGTCCATCAGGTTCAGCCGCCCGACCAGGTCGATACGGCGGTCTTCGGGAATGGATTCGATGACCCGCAAGGCCAATGGCCGTTCGTCGTCGCGCCCGAAGATGGCGATGCGGGCGCCGGGCAGGATGCCGCCGGGGCCGGCCAGGCGGGCGATCAGGTCGACATAATAGCCGGGCCGCCAGGTTTTCGCCGACCAGTTGGCGGTCGGGCCGATGGCCAGGACCGGCGGGCCGTCCGGGATCAGGGAAATCGCCGCACCCCGGGCCTGATCCGATATCCAGACCTTGGGGTCCGGGGGGCGGTCGAAGAGTCCCATCACCGCCGCCAGTTGTTCGACCCGGTGCCCGGGTGGTTTTTTGCGGCTTAGGCGATAGCGCCGTTTGGCCACCAATGGGTAGGTCATCGGCGTATTGCGCAGATCGACAACCACGTCCCAAACCGTCCCTACAACCAACGACCACATTGCCACCCAGTGCATGGAGAACAGCATTTTGTCGAGAACGATAACGCGGTCCAGGTTGGGTACGGCACCGAATAAAGGCGCCGCCGCCGGACCGCAGGCAATAGTGATTCGAGCCTCAGGATGGTTGGCGATCAGGTGCGCCAGCAGCCCGGAGGACAGGATCGCGTCGCCAACCCGGGTAGACGTAATAAACAAAATCTTCATACAAACCCTTGCTCAATCCACCGCGCCTCCCCACTTCTACACCGACGCCCCGGTATAATTCTAGGGGCTGACCCAGATAACTCAATTTTGGGGTTATCATGGAGCCTATGCGCAAGTGTCGACTTAGCTACTACAAACAAGATCGCCTGATCGAGCATTTTGTTTCCGGATCTACTGCTCTGACAGCGGCGAGTCTCTGTGGC
>JABMOG010000057.1 GCA_013204265.1 Rhodospirillales bacterium | reverse complement strand
TCTTAGCCTCCAGAACCGCTTGGGCCGCCGCCAGCCGGGCGATCGGCACCCGGTAGGGCGAACACGAAACGTAATCCAGCCCGACATCGAGACAAAACGCCACCGACGCCGGGTCGCCGCCGTGCTCGCCGCAGATACCCATTTTCAGGTCCGGGCGCACCGCGCGGCCACGCTCGGCCCCGATCCGCACCAATTCGCCGACGCCCGACTGGTCAATGCTGACGAACGGATCAACAGGCAAAACCCCCTTAGCCTGATAGATGTCGAGGAAATGTCCGGCGTCGTCGCGGGAAAAACCGTAGGTGGTCTGGGTCAGGTCGTTGGTGCCGAAGCTGAAAAATTCCGCCTTCTCGGCGATTTCCCCGGCGCTGAGGCACGCCCGCGGCAATTCGATCATGGTGCCGGTCATATAGTTTATGTCCGCCCCCGTCGCCGCATGAACCTCGCCCGCGACGCGGTCGATGAGGTCTTTCAGAATATCGAATTCCATCTTCACCGAGACCAGCGGGATCATGATTTCCGGTTGCACTGCCGTGCCGGTCTTGAGCACTTCGGCGCAGGCCTCGAAAATGGCGCGCGCCTGCATTTCATAAATTTCCGGATAGGTAATACCCAACCGGCAACCCCGATGGCCGAGCATGGGGTTGGATTCGTCCAGTTCCGCCAGCCGGTTTTTGATCGCCGCCAGCGAGGTTCCCGCCGCCTTGGCGACTTCGGCCATGTCTTCTTCGGTGTGCGGCAGGAATTCGTTCAACGGCGGGTCGAGCAGGCGGATGGTGATCGGCAGGCCGCCCATAATGGTGAACAGTTCGGCAAAATCCTTGCGCTGGTACGGCAACAGACGGTCCAGTGCGCGGCGGCGCTGATCCTCGTCTTCAGCCAGGATCATTTCGCGCATGTGAATGATGCGTTCGGGGTCGAAAAACATGTGTTCGGTGCGGCTGAGGCCGATGCCTTCGGCGCCGAATTTCAGCGCCGTTGCGGCATCCAGCGGGGTTTCCGCGTTGGCGCGAACTCCTAGAGTCCGGACCTCGTCGACCCATTCCATCAGGGTCGCAAAATCGCCGGTCAGTTCGGGCTGGATCATCGGCATGGCGCCGCGAATGACCTCGCCGGTAGAACCGTCGACGGTGATGATGTCGCCCTCGCCCAGTTCCTCACCAAGCGCGAACAGCGTCTTGGCCTCGGCATCGACGCGCAACTCGCCGGCCCCGGACACGCACGGAATTCCCATGCCGCGCGCGACGACGGCGGCGTGCGAGGTCATGCCGCCCCGGGTCGTCAATATACCCTCGCTGACGTGCATACCGCCGATGTCTTCGGGGCTGGTTTCCTTGCGCACCAAGATGACTTTTTCGTCGCGCCCGACCCAGGCTTCGGCGTCGCCGGAGTTAAATACGATCCGGCCGGTCGCCGCCCCCGGACTGGCCGGCAGCCCACGACCCAGCAAGTCCCGCTCGGCTTCGGGGTCGATGGTCGGATGCAATAGCTGGTCGAGTTGCAGCGCATCGATACGCAAAATTGCCTGGTTTTTGTCGATCAGCCCTTCGCCTACCATGTCGACGGCAATTTTCAACGCCGCACGGGTGGTGCGCTTGCCGGTCCGGGTCTGCAACATCCACAGCTTGGAACGTTCGACCGTGAATTCCATGTCCTGCATGTCGGTGTAGTGGTGTTCCAACTGGTCGCGCACGGCGCAAAGGTCGGCGAAAATATCGGGGAAGGCCTTTTCCATGGATGCCAGGTCGGGCGATGTTTGCTGTTGGCCGGCTTCCGTCAGGGGTTGCGGTGTGCGGATGCCGGCGACCACGTCTTCGCCCTGAGCGTTGATCAGAAACTCACCGTAAAAGGCATTCTCGCCGGTCGACGGATCGCGGGTGAAGCAGACGCCGGTGGCGCAGTCCTCGCCCATGTTGCCGAACACCATGGCCTGGACACTGACGGCTGTGCCCCAGTCCAGGGGAATGGCATGCAGGCGGCGATAGGTTTGGGCGCGTTCGTTCATCCACGAGCCGAACACCGCCCCGATGGCGCCCCATAGCTGGTCAGCAGGGTTTTGCGGGAAGGCGGCGCCGCTGATTTCCTCGACCTTGGCGAGATAATCCTCGACCAGACTTTTAAGATCATCGGCCGTCAGTTCGGTGTCCAGGTCGACGCCCCGGTCGGCCTTGTGGTCTTCCAGCAAGTCCTCGAAATTATGGTGATCGACACCCAGAACAACGTCGCCGTACATCTGAATAAACCGCCGGTAACTGTCATAAGCAAAGCGCTCATCGCCGCTGTCGCGGGCCAACCCTTCGACGGTGGTGTCGTTGAGACCCAGGTTCAACACGGTGTCCATCATACCCGGCATCGACGCCCGTGAGCCCGAGCGCACCGAAACCAGCAACGGTTTTTCGGCCCCGCCGAAGGTCCGCCCCAGCGCCGCCTCGACGGCGGCCATCGCCTTGCCGACTTGGGAGTCCAGGTCTTCGGGATAGCCATTGCCGTTTTCCGTAAAAAAGGTGCAGACCTCGGTGGTGATGGTGAAGCCCGGCGGCACCGGCAGGCCGACACTGCTCATTTCCGCCAAATTTGCGCCCTTGCCGCCCAGCAGGTCGCGCATCACGGCCGAGCCTTCGGCTTTGCCGCCGCCGAACTGGTATATCCACTGCGTCATGTATCGCCGCCCTCTAGTTTTGAGAAATCCGCCACTTCTTCCAAACAACGCCGCACGTAGGAAAGCATATTCAGCCGGTTTTTTCGAAGCTCCGCATCATCAACGTTGACCGTCACGGTATCAAAAAAGGCATCGACGTCCTCTCTGACGCTTGCCAGTTCCCGCATCGCGTCGGCAAATTCCTCGGCCTCAATGGCCGCCGCAATTTTTGGTCCAACATGCATGAGTTTTTCGTATAACGCCTCTTCCTCGCCCGACTGCAAAAGGTCTGTGGATGGGTTTTCGTTATAGGTTTTGCCGTCCTTCTTTTCCTCAATGCGCAAAATGTTAGCGGCCCGCCGGTAGGCGACCAGAAGGTTGCCGCCGTCCTCGGTCTTAAGGAATTCGCCGAGCGCCGTGATGCGCGCCAGCAGGCGCACCAGGTCGTCTTCGCCGCCAAGCGCAAAGACGGCGTCGATATGATCATGCGGCACCCCTTGATCGCGCAAATGCACCTTCAGGCGGTCTGCGAAAAACGCCAGCAGATCGGCGCCATCGAACTCCAAATCGACCTGCCCAAAAACGCCCAGCAAAGACAGCCGCAGTTTGTTTTCCAAAATCAGCCGGATCACGCCCAAGGCCGCACGGCGCAGCGCATAGGGATCCCTGGACCCGGTCGGTTTCTCGTCAATCGACCAGAACCCGGCCAGGGTGTCGATCTTGTCGGCCAGGGCAACCGCCACGCTAACCGGCGCCGTCGGGCAGGTGTCAAACGGCCCTTGCGGCGAATAGTGCTCGGCAATGGCGTTGGCGATGTCGGGGTTTTCACCGTCGGCAAGCGCGTAATAGCGGCCCATGATGCCCTGCAAATCGGGGAATTCGGTGACCATGCCGGTTGATAAATCGGCCTTGGCCAGATGGGCGGCGCGCTCGGCGTCCGCAGACTTGGCCCCGCACCCCTCGGCCAAAACAACGACCAGTTGTTCGACCCGCATCACCTTGTCCAGCACCGTGCCCAGTTTGGCGTGAAAAACCCGCCCGCCCAGTTCCTGAACCCGACTGTCGAGCCGGTCTTCGTGGTCTTTGTCCCAGAAGAACTTGGCGTCCGACAGCCGCGCGCGCAGCACCCGCTCGTTACCGGCGACCACCAGTTTGCCGCCATCCGTGGTTTCCGTGTTGGCAACGACAATAAAGTGCGGCGCCAGAATATCGCGCTCATCGACCACGGCGAAATATTTCTGGTGCTTGCGCATGGACGTCGTCAGCACCTCGTCGGGCAACCCCATAAAGGCCTCGTCAATCGCCCCCATATGCACCACCGGCCATTCAACCAGCCCCGCCACCTCGTCCAGCAAGCCGGGATCGTTCTTCAATTTGAAGCCAGCCTCTTCCGCCAGCGCCGCCGCACCGGCCTCGATCTTAGCGCGGCGCTCGGCAGCGTCGAGTATCACGTGGGCAGCTTCCAGCTTGGCTTTGTAGTCGGTGAAGTCTGTAACGATGATCTGGCCGGGACTTAGGAAACGGTGGCCGATGGTTATATTTCCAACAGGAATATTTCCTGGAGCAAGGTTTTTATCTTTCAACAATTCAAGTGAGCCAAAGCCTCTGTCGTTAAGGAACCCGTCAAAAGACTTGCCATTAAATATATAAATAATGGAACGAATGGGGCGCACCCACCTCAAGCCAGATGAACCCCACCGCATAGATTTTTGCCACTGTAGTTTTCCAACGAAATCTGGGAGCGAGGCAAAAATTATATCCCGGACTGAAGGGCCCTTTTGCTCTATCTGAGCAAAATAGAAATTTCCCTTGTCCGTTTCGCGGGTTTCGATAATTGTCCCTTCGGGCAGCGAACCCTTGAACCCGGCGACGGCCTGTTCCGGCGCGTCGGCGCGGGGGCCGCGGCGTTCTTCTGAAATGTCTGGAACTTTTTCCGGCAAGCCGTCAACCACCAGCACCAGACGGCGCGGCGTAACGAAGGCTTGGGCAGCGCCAAATTCCAACCCGGCCTTTTTCAACCCATCACAAACAAGGCGCTTGAGATCCTCCGCGCCGCGCGCCTGCATACGGGCCGGAATTTCTTCGCTCAACAGTTCGAGGAGAAGTTCAGCCATCGCCTAGACCTCGCCGCCTTGCGAATTCAGCCACATTTCCGCCGCCCCTTTGGCCAGCGTTCGGATACGGCCGATGTAGGACTGGCGCTCGGTCGCCGAGATGGCGCCACGGGCATCTAACAAATTGAACAGGTGGCTGGCCTTCAGGCACTGGTCATAGGCAGGCAGGGCGACGTTTTGAGCCAGGGCGCGAGCCGATTCGTCTTCGGCGTCCTTGAACTGGCGTTTCAGCGCCTCAACATCGGCAATCTCAAAATTGTATTTGGAATATTCCTGTTCGGAGCGCAGGAACACGTCGCCATAGCAAACCCCGTCGCCGTTCCAGTCGAGATCAAAGACATTTTCGACGCCCTGGATATACATCGCCAGGCGTTCCAGGCCATAGGTCAGCTCGACCGACACCGGGTCACAGTCGATGCCGCCGACCTGCTGGAAATAGGTAAATTGGG
>JABMOG010000056.1 GCA_013204265.1 Rhodospirillales bacterium | reverse complement strand
TAGAGCAAATCCCGAGCGGATGGAATCATCCGCGACGACGAATTTGCGTCTAAAACAAAGGCATAGAGAATTTTCGGTGAACGCGAGTGAACCGAATATGTTCTAGCGGGCAAACGATGGGGATTTCACATGAGCGCGCCTTTGATCGTCGGTATTTCGGGCGCAACCGGTGCTATCTACGGCATTGAGGCGCTGCGGGCGCTGAAGGAGCTTGGCCATCCCGCGCTCCTGATCGTCAGCGAAATGGGTCAGCGCACCATCACCATCGAAACCAACTGTACCATGGACGAGGTCCGTGCCCTGGCGTCGGAAACCTATTCCAATAAAGATCTGGCGGCGGCAGTTTCGAGCGGATCGTTCCGCACCGCAGGCATGATGATTGCGCCTTGTTCGATCAAGACCCTGTCGGGCATTGCCCATTCCTTTTCCTACAACCTGATGATCCGGGCCGCCGACGTGACCTTGAAGGAAAAGCGCCCGCTGGTGTTGATGGTGCGCGAAACGCCGCTGCACAAAGGCCACCTGGAACTGATGACCAAAGCCGCCGACATCGGCGCCGTTATCCACCCCCCGGTACCGGCGTTTTATAACAAACCGCAATCCATCACCGACATCGTACGCCAAAGCGTCGGCCGCGCCCTCGACCATCTGGGCATCGAACACGACCTTATGGAGCGCTGGAAAGGCGCTTAATCAGCTTAAATGCAGGATTAAAACGCAATAATGGGTATAAAACTAGAGAATACATCGAATAAACCGCATGTTTTATCTATTTATTGCCAATAACCGTCAAAAACCCCCTGTTTTGATGCTTTTCATACTCCTAGTCCGGCAAACCATGGGCTTCAACCAGGGCGTCGCAAATTTCCCGCACCGCACCTGCACCGCCGTTGCGCTCGGTAATGATAGCCGCCGCCTCGAAGGCTTCGGGCTGGGCGTCGGCGACGGCAATGGCGCAGCCGACGGCTTCCAGCAGGGGCACATCGTTAATGTCGTCGCCGATGTGCGCGGTCTCGTCCATATCAAGCCCCAGTTCCTCGCACAGCTTTTCCAGGGTAGCGCGCTTGTCTTCGACGCCGGTAAAGACGTGTCGGATGCCCAAAGTGGCGGCGCGTTCCGGTACCGAACCGGAAACGCCGGCGGAAATAATGGCCATCTGGACCCCGGCTTTCATCGCCCGCAGAATACCGACACCGTCCTTGACGTTGTATTTTCGCATGATTCGCCCGTCGTCCGCGTAATACAGGCCGCCGTCGGTCATGACGCCGTCGACATCCAGGGACAGCAACTTGACCTTTGATAGCAGGCGCTGAATTTCAGCGTCGCCACGGCTGCGCTTGGAAGCGGTCGGCGGCAATGGGTTGTTTGAGATCATGATATCTTAAGGCCCTTCTCTTTTTATCGTTTTCTTTAGAATCGGCATTTTACAACCTCGCGGAAAAGGCTTCCAGCCGAACGGCTTAGTTGAATAGAAAAAAATTTTAGGGGCTGGCCCATGATAACCTCGAAAGGGTATTATCATGGGCCAGCCCCTAGTATAATTTTTCAAAAACCGGTGTGATTTTGCATAATCGTACCGACACCGTACCGATATTCTACCAAACCACTTGTAGGAACCCCACCATGACCATTGAGCACCTCGATTCCGGCGTGATCTTGAGTCAAGCTGTTGTCCACGGCGATACAGTCTACCTTTGCGGTCTCACCGCGACGGACTGCGGGCTTGACGTTGCTGGTCAAACCAAAGAGGTCCTGGCCAAGATCGACGACCGATTGGCCAAGTGCGGCAGTGATAAATCACAACTGCTGAACGCCACCATTTATCTCACGGATATAAAATTGAAGCCCGCCATGAACGAGGTTTGGAAGGTCTGGCTCGGTGATTTAAACCGTCCAGCCCGGGCGTGTATCGGTGGCGTCGAGTTGGAGCCGGACGTTTTGGTGGAAATCGTCGTCATCGCGGCCAAGTAGCTGTGATGGCTTGTTTGGATTGAGGCGTTTGATCGAGAGAAGGCTGGCCCCATGTCCACAGACCAACCCCCTGCAAGCAAAATTCCCGAACCAGCCATGCCTACCGGAAAGGGTAAAACGCGGGCGGATGAACCCGTGCGCGAGAAAAAAATCATCCTCGATCCCGAGGAAAACCTGAAATTTACGGACGATCTGGCCTTCGAGGAAACTTTCGGTGACCCCACCGGAATGACGACCAGCACGAGGATTATTACCGCCATGGTGATCTTCGCTGTCATCGGCATGGTCGGCTATCTCGTACTGCTGGTCTTGTATCCGGATCAATTCGGTTCCGAAAACTGGATCGGCAGCGGCGCGCCGAAACAGGCAGGCGCCAAAAATGCACCCCAGGGGCCGCAAGGGGGATTTGAGTTGGGCGGCATCCAACTCGGCATGCCGGGAGACGAGGCGCTCAAGATTTACCCAAACATGCGTTTTGTCCCCCACCCCAAGGGCGGGCGCATCGGCACCTACCTGCACCACGAAGGCGAATACCGGGTGTTTTTTCATGGCCTGGAGAAAAACGGGCGGGTCTGGCGCATCGAGTCCCGCCATGTTTATACAAAAATCTCCTACTTGGAGATGCTGAGTGAACTGAGCCGCCGTTACGGTCAGCCGAGCGGATCGGATTGCGGCGCCGGGTTGAAGGTTATTGCCATCGAATGCGACCTT
This sequence comes from Rhodospirillales bacterium, assembly GCA_013204265.1. Taxonomy (GTDB): domain Bacteria; phylum Pseudomonadota; class Alphaproteobacteria; order Rhodospirillales; family Casp-alpha2; genus Casp-alpha2. Next base: position 1,807 of record JABMOG010000056.1, on the reverse strand, counting down.
GTCTGGACCTACCCGACGTTCGGGCTGTCGGCGAAAATCAAAACCACCGCGCATGAAGACGGCGGCCAAGCGAGCACGGCCCTCGGTGTCACCGTCATAGATCTCAGGCCCGACCGTTTATTTTCCAGGCCGGCAAATTCAAAAAGAAAGTTCAAAGACATCCGCCGGGCCAAATAAGAATTGCTTGCGCTTGCTGCCTCGGCAAAACCGTGTCAGCATTTTGCCTATGCGACGCCATCACGATATGGGCGGGCTTCCCGCCGGGACGATTGAGCAGTCCGAGCACGATTTCGCGCTGTGGGAAAAGCGCGTCGACGCCATCATGCGGCTGGTATCGGACGACAAGCGCCGCCTGATGACCGTCGATGAGTTGCGCCGTGGTATCGAAGAACTCGGTCCCGGCGCCTATGACGATTACAACTACTATGAACGCTGGATATCTTCGATCACCAACGTGCTGATCGAAAAAGGAGTCCTCGGCGTCGACGAGTTGGGCCGCCGGATGCAGGATGTCCGCGCCCGCCTGGAAGGCGCCCCATGACCACCGCTCGCTTCACCGATGGCGACCGGGTCCGGGTCCGCGAGGCCTACCCGCCGGGCCACGTGCGCACGCCCTATTTCATACGCGGCCATTTGGGCACTGTGGTCAGGACGGTCGGGGCATTTGCCAACCCCGAGGAACTCGCCTACGGCCGCGACGGCACACCGAAACAAACGCTGTACTGGGTCCGGTTTTCGCAAACCGACCTGTGGCCCGATTACGCCGGCAGCCCGAAGGATACCACCGTCGTCGATGTTTTCGATTCATGGCTGGAACCGCAATGAGCGGTCCCCACCCCAATCAACCCGACATCGAGGACGCTCCGCTGACCGATCACATGGTGATGACCGAGGCCGTGGCCGAGTTGCTGATCGAAAAAGGCATTATCACCGCTGACGAGATGCGCGCCATGCTGGAACGCATGGATTCCAAAAGCCCGGCCGAAGGTGCCCGCATGGTCGCCCGCGCCTGGGTCGACCCCGACTTCAAGGTGCGCATGATGGAGGACGTCAACGCGGCGGCAACCGAATTGGGCATCGACGCCGGCGCCATCCCCATCGGCCTGGTTGAAAACACCCCCGCCGTTCACAACGTCATCGTCTGCACCCTGTGTTCGTGTTACCCGCGCCTGTTGATCGGCCTGCCGCCGGACTGGTACAAGTCGCGCGAATACCGCTCCCGCGTGGTCCGCGAGCCACGCGCCGTGCTGATGGAGTTCGGCACCACCATCGACGACGACGTCGAGATTCAGGTTCACGATTCCACCGCCGATTATCGCTATTTGGTCCTGCCGATGCGCCCCGCCGGCACCGAAGGCTGGAACGAGGACGCCCTTAGCGCCATGGTCACCCGCGACAGCATGATCGGCGTCACCCAGATCACCACCGACAAAGGATAACTATTTCGTGGCTACCAACAGCACCTATCAATGGGACGACCCCTTCCGCTTTGATGAACAATTGAGCGAAGACGAACGCCTGGTCCGCGATTCTGTACGCGACTATGCACAAACCAAACTGATGCCGCGCATTCTCGAAGCCAACCGCAATGAGCATTTCGACATCGAAATCCTCCACGAGATGGCCGAATTGGGGCTTTTGGGTTCCACCCTGCCCGAAGAATACGGCTGCGCCGGGGTCAACCATGTCTGTTACGGGCTGGCGGCGCGCGAGATCGAGCGCGTCGATTCCGGCTATCGGTCGGTGATGAGCGTGCAATCGTCGCTGGTCATGCACCCTATCCATGCCTACGGCACCGACGAGCAGC
>JABMOG010000010.1 GCA_013204265.1 Rhodospirillales bacterium | reverse complement strand
TTCATGCCCTTGCCCGAGACATCACCCAAATTGAAACACAAGCGCCCGTCATCAAGCGGGAAGAAATCGTAGAAATCCCCCGAAACAGTCCGCGCCGGGTGGTTGATGCCGACAATGGGAAAACCTTCGTCGCCGGGGTCGGGCAGCAAGGACCGCTGAATTTCGGCTGCCAACTCCAACTCCCGCGCCAAGCGTTCCTGTTCGACCAGGGCCTCGGCCATGCGGGCGTTGATAATGGCCATCGCGGCGGACGCGCTCATCGCCTGCAACAGGTGCAGATCGGAATCGGCAAACAAGCCATCGCCACCGCGCTTGTTGATCAGCTCGATAGCGCCGAGGCATTCGTCTTTGACGCTCATCGGCGCGCACAGGATGGACCGCGTGGTAAACCCGGTTTTTTCATCAATGCCGCCGTGGAAATCAGCGTCCTTGGTGACGTCGCGAATGATCTCACTGGCGTTGCTTTGAACACAGCGTCCGACAATGCCCTGATCGGACTTCAGTGTCAGGCCAGTGATCTCGGTCGGACCGACACTGGCATGGCAGCGCAGCGTCCGGCCTTCGTCATCCAGCATGAACAGCGCCCCGCCCTCGGCATCGACGTAATTGGTGATGTGTTCAATAGCGCGCTTTAACGAGGCTTCGATATCCAGGGTCGAGGCAAAATCCCGGCCCATGACCGACAACAGTTCCAAATGGTCATAGATTTGCCCGTCGCCCTGCCTGTCTGGCTGGGCCGGGATTTCCGGCGCGTCGGCGGAATGCTGTTTGCCCATGCGGGCGGCCCCCTCGGAATCAAGTCTCAACAACCACAAAAAAACTTGTTGGAACAAGATAAACCGCGACCAGTGCCATTGCCAGTGGCTAAGCGGGGGCGGTATCCTCGAACAACGCCTCGATCAACGGGCAATCGGGTGTGGTTCCGCTGGCGCAACGCGAAACCATTTCCGCCAACACACTCTCCATAACTCCAAGGTCTTCTTGTTTAGCGCGCACGTCTTTAAGTTGGCGGGCGGCAATCCGCTGAACCTCTTCGCAAGATTGCCCCTCACCATCGGTCAACGCTAACAGATCCCGAACCGTCCCGAGGGAAAACCCAAGCTTGCGGGCGCGAAGAATAAAGGTCAGCCGTTTCAACGCTGCCTCGCCAAAATGGCGGTGCCCGCCCTGGCTGCGCGCCGGGGGCCGCAACAATCCCATCTGTTCGTAATAGCGAATGGTTTCGACTTTACACCCGGTGCGTTTCGACAATGCACCGATGGTCAACAAGGCAAAGGGTTGGGGCTGGGTCATTTTACACAATCACGATCATTTAAAATAAACACTTGAATCTATAGTTACTATAGATTTTAGAATACCCCTAGTTATTAAGCATTAGGAAAACGGCCAAAATGGTTGAGCAGATTCAGAATATGACACCCGGCCAAACAACGGGCAGCGAGAAATTTAAAGAAACCGGCAATCGGACTATGGCGTTCGGCAGTGTCCTCGGCGCGCTGGCGGCTTCGTCCTGTTGTATCCTGCCATTGGTGCTATTCAGCCTCGGCGCCGGTGGCGCGTGGATCGGAAACTTGACGGCGCTGGCGCCTTACCAGCCGATTTTCATCGCCGTTACTGTCTGTTTTCTGGCTGGCGGATTTTACATGGTTTACCGCAAATCGAATACCGATGCCTGCGAGACGGGGACTGTTTGCGCCCGGCCGGGGGCGGATCGGATAAACAAAATCGCGTTGTGGGCGTCGAGTGTATTAGTTGCCTCGGCGGTGGCTTTCAATTACCTGGCACCGATCCTGCTGGGTTATTAATTCATGGAGAAAATGATGAAACCGATGAAAACCCTGATTTTAACCTTTGCGGCTGTCTTGCTTCTGGTGTCCGCGCCGGTCGCTATGGCCAAAGAGAGCGCGGTGACGCTGAGTGTAAGCGGCATGACCTGTGCGTCCTGCCCGTACATAGTCAAAAAAAGCCTTTCACAGGTGAAAGGCGTGAAAAATGTTAAGGTCTCACTTGAAGAAAGAAAGGCGTGGGTCGTTTTCGATGACGCGCAAGCGAACACCGGCCAATTGACGGCGGCGACGGGCGCCATGGGGTTTCCGTCCAAAGTCACCAAGTAAGGTACCTGGGGAAGAGCAATGGAATTGAGTGAGACTGAACTGTTCTCGGAACTGACGTGCCCCCATTGCGGGCACAAAAAGACCGAGGAAATGCCCACCGACGCCTGCATGTTCTTCTATGAGTGCGAGGGCTGCAAGACGCTGCTTAAACCCAACAAAGGGGATTGCTGCGTCTTTTGCTCGTTCGGTACGGTCAAATGCCCGCCCATCCAAATGGGCGACGGTTGCTGCTGAGACCTTAAGCCCCGGTGTGGCCCGACCCGCCCCACCAGTAGATGGCAACGAATAAAAACAGCCACACCACGTCAACAAAATGCCAGTACCAAGCCGCGGCCTCGAAACCGACGTGAGCATCGGGAGTGAAGTGTTCGGCCCGGGCGCGGAACCAGCACACGATCAGGAAGCATGTTCCGACAATAACGTGGAAGCCGTGAAAGCCGGTCGCCAGATAAAAGGTCGACGAATAAATTCCGCCGGTGAACGGGAACGTCGCGTGGACGTATTCAAAGGCCTGGAAGCCGGTAAACGTCAACCCCAACAGAACCGTCAGCAACAACCACCGGGCCGTGCTTTTATTGTCGCCATGGCGAAGCTTGTGGTGCGATACGGTCAGGGTGACGCCAGACGTCAGCAGGATGACCGTGTTCAGGAGCGGCACCTCCCAGGCATCCAGCGGCACAACGCCTTTGGGCGGCCAGACCTCGTGCGCCGTTATCGACAAAAACGGGATGGTGGCGTCGAAGTAGGCCCAGAAAAAGGCGAAGAAGAACATCACTTCAGAGGCGATGAAAAACACCATGCCCATGCGCAGTCCGCCGCGCACGGTTTCGGTATGATCGACGCCGTTGCGAGATTCTATAATGACATCGCGCCACCAGCGGTAAAACACCCACAGCATAATCACAAACCCGGTCGCCAGAAGGATCGAAGATCCGCCCTTCATGAACCACACGCCGCCAAACGCCATCATCAGGGCGGCCAACGTTCCGACCGCCGGCCAGGGGCTCGGGGGGACCATGTGAAAGGGGTGTTTTTTCACCGTGTCGCTTGCCATCTATCGTTCTCCATTAAGGAATTCGCTTTCGCGTTCCTACCGTCTACGCATAAATTTTTTAACTTTTCGCCGGCCGGTCCTGGCCCGTTAACCGGGCCGGGGCTTGAACCTGTTTCGCTGGTTCCGCGCCCTTATCGTCGGGGCTGCGGAAAAATGTGTAAGACAAGGTGATCGTCTTTACCTCGCGCGTGTTGGGGTCGTTGAAAATTTCCGGATCGACAAAAAATTCCACACCTAAGGAGGCTTCTTCGCCTGGCGTCAGGCGTTGCTCCGTAAAACAGAAACAGTCGATCTTGGAAAAATACTGTGCCGCTTTGTACGGCGTAATGTTAAAGGTCGCCGTGCCGGTTATCGTCGTTTTCGCCATGTTTCGCGCCCAATAAACAATTCTGGTCGGCACACCGGCGTTAACGGTAATTTCTTTCTGGCCGGGTTTGAATTCCCACGCCAGGGCCGGGTTGACGTTGGCGTCGAAACGCACGGCAATGGTTTTTGCCGACGGCGTCACCATCGATTCGCTGACAATTTTCGGCGTACCGCCGTAACCGGTCACCTGACAGAACAGCTGGTACAGCGGAACCGACGCGAAGGCCAACCCCACCATGCCACCGGCAATGGAGAACAAGACGATGGCGGTTTTGCCGTTTCTGGAGCGTGCCTTTGACATAATCGGGTTCCGGTCCTACTCGGCCGCCTCTTTACCGCGCAGGTCGGGCAGGTCTTCGTGGGTGTGAAACGGCGCCGGGCTGGGCACCGTCCATTCCAGCGTCGTCGCCCCTTCGCCCCACGGGTTGGCGGCCACCTTTTCGCCCGAGGTCAGGGTCTTCCACACAATGTAAAAGAACAAAACCGCCGCCGCCGCCGTGATGTAGGCGCCGATGGAGCTAACGAAGTTCCACCCGGCGTAGGCATCCGGGTAATCGGGAATCCGGCGCGGCATTCCGGCCATCCCTAAGAAGTGCTGCGGGAAGAACAGGATATTGACGCCGATAAAAAACAGCCAGAAGTGCAGCTTGGCGAGGAATTTCGGATACTGGCGACCGCACATCTTGCCGAACCAGTAATAGAACCCTGCGAACATGGCGAAGACCGCAGCGATGGCCATCACGTAATGGAAATGCGCGACCACGAAATAGGTGTCGTGGAAGGCCAGGTCCATACCGGCATTGGCCAGCGCCACGCCGGTTACGCCGCCCATGACGAACAACCAGATAAATCCGAAGGCGAACAGCATCGGCGTGCGGAAATCGATCGAACCGCCCCACATGGTGGCCAGCCAGCTAAATATCTTAATGCCCGTGGGCACCGCGATAATCAGCGTCGCGGATATGAAATAGGCCCGCGTATCGACATCCAGACCAACCGTATACATATGGTGCGCCCACACGATGAAGCCGACGAAGCCGATGGAAATCATGGCATAGGCCATTCCGAGATAACCGAACACCGGCTTTTTCGAGAACGTCGACACTATCTGGCTGATGATGCCGAAGGCCGGAAGGATGATGATGTAGACTTCCGGGTGGCCGAAAAACCAGAACA
>JABMOG010000055.1 GCA_013204265.1 Rhodospirillales bacterium | reverse complement strand
CCGACGTCGGCATCGCCTTGGGCACCGGCGCCGATGTGGACATCGAGAGCGCCGGGTTCACACTGGTCAAGGGCGACCTCAATGGCATCGTGCGGGCGCGCCGTCTATCGCGGGCGACGATGCGCAACATCAAACAGAACCTGTTCTTCGCCCTGGCCTACAACGTCGCCGGGGTGCCGGTGGCGGCGGGTATCCTTTATCCGTTTCTCGGCATTTTGATTTCACCGATTTTCGCGGCGGCGGCGATGAGCCTGTCGTCGGTTTCAGTCATCGGCAACGCGCTCAGATTGCGTTCTGTCAAGATATAGGAGGTCGGAATGTCGAGCGAAAACAGTCCTTCATTTTTCCACTCCCTGCGTTTCAGATACGGCCTGGGCTTAGCCTTCTTCCTGGCCGTTGCCGGGTATTTCCTGTGGCAGGAACACGAAGCGCACATCCTGGGAAACTTGCCGTTGGTCCTCATCTTGGGCGCTTGCGTGGGAATGCATTTTTTCATGCACGGCGGGCACGGCGGCCATGGGTCACACCATGACGGATCGGGAAAGGGTGACAAATGACCGACTCGCTCCCACAGTACGGATTATGGAGCTTGGTTATCATTAATTCGGCCATCTTCATCATGTTTGCGTTCAGCTTTTTCAAGCCGAAGACCGGGCGCGACTGGCGGTCGTTCGGCGCGTTTAGCGCCTTTCTCGTCGCGCTATTTACCGAAATGTACGGCTTCCCGCTGACGATTTATTTTCTGTCGGGGTGGCTGCAATCGAATTTTCCTGGCATCGACTGGTTCGCCCACGATTCCGGGCACCTTCCGGAAATGTTATTCGGCTGGCAGGCCAACCCGCACTTCGGGCCTTTCCATCTCCTGAGTTTCGCCTTCATCGGCGGCGGCTTCATCCTGATTTCGAAGGCTTGGCGCATCCTCTACGAAGCACAGAAAACCGGCACGCTGGCAACCAGCGGCCCCTACGCACGCATCCGCCATCCGCAGTATGTCGGGTTCGTCCTGGTCATGATCGGTTTCCTGTTGCAATGGCCGACCCTGCTGACGCTCGCTATGTTCCCGGTGCTCATCTGGATGTACGTGCGGTTGGCGCGCTCGGAAGAGGCCGAGGTTCGCCGGGCGTTCGGCGAGGTGTACGAGCGCTACGCCTTAGTCGTGCCCGCGTTTGTACCGAGTTTTCGCGAGGAAGCAGGGAGGCCTGCATGACGATCTTAAACGGTCTATTCAGGCGTATTTTCTTTGGAGGAACCGAGACGTGAAAAAGGTCTTTCTAATCGCATATTTTATTGCCGCACTTGGCGGCGGTGTTTCGCAGGCAATGGCGGGAAGTCACGACGAGCGCTCGGTGGGCGCCGCAGTTTATGCCCGCAGTTGCATCGCGTGCCACGCCATTGATGGTGTCGGGGCCATGCCTGGGATACCGGATCTGACGGATAAAAAGGGTGCTCTTTCCAAATCCGACGGCGTCCTTTTAAAGGGCATCATCAACGGTATTAACAGTGGATCATCGCCGATCCCAATGCCCGCCAAGGGCGGGGACGAAAATCTGACCGAGGCCGAGGCGCGTCTGGTTCTGGACTATATCCGGCGTAAATTCGGCAATTGAATTTCAACGAGCCGGCATTTTTGCCGGCGCAACAAAGTGAGGAATGACAATGACTAAAAAACCGCTCTTGGTATTGGCCATGGCTATTGCCATGATGTCGACAGCCGCATCGGCTAAGCCTTTGGTCTACGTGGCCGCTGGCTCGGCCAACCGGATAATTGTTATCGACGCCGCCACGGACAAGGTTGTCGGCGAATACGACGGGATCGACAACCCCCATTCCATCGTCTCCACGCCGGATGGCGAATATGTCATTTCCGGCAGCCTGAAAGAAAAAAAACTCGCCAAAGGAGATAAGAGCCCGCCGCATAGCACCATCTATCTGGTGCATCCGGAACACGGGCACGTCATGCTGACGATGAAGGCGGAAGGGATGATCCACCACCAAACCATCACCCCCGACGGACGGTACGTTATTTCGACGCATCCGACGCGCGGTAACATCAGCCTCGCCGATCTCCAGAAAAACCAGATCGTCAAGACGGTGGCGACTGGCCCGTCGCCCAACTATGCCGCCGTCACGTCCGACGGTAAGACGGTTTACGTCAGCAACAGCGGCAACGGCACGATTAGTGAGATCGACACCGCGACGTGGACGGTCAAACGCGCCCTCATGGCGGGGCCTGGCCCCGAGCATATCGTTCTTTCGAAAGACGGAATGACCATTTATGTGGTCAACCCCGTCAAAGGCATCCTGTCTGCGGTGGATATCTCTTCAGGCAAGGTCGCCAGAACCTATGAAATTGGTAAGCGCCTTCATGGGCTCGACATCTCCGACGATGGTGCGACCCTGTTCATCACCAGTAAGACGGATGAAAAGTTCATCGCCCTGGACCCGAAAACCGACACACGCCGTGTCTTGGCGTTGTCGCCGTCACCCTACCACCTGGAAACCATAGAGGGCACCGGCAAGGTTTATGTGTCGAGCAGCAAGATCGGAAAAGTTTGGGTCGTTGATCAGAAATCGGCGAAGCTGCTGGGCGAGATCGATATCAAGGGCGAAGGCCATCAGATGACGACGGTGCGATAGGCCGGGTCGGTCTGGGGACGGGGATTAGAAGAATCCTCGTCCGTGTGAGTTGAAGACATGTAGACAAATTTGGTAGTGGTAAAAACCTTGAACCAAGACCGTAAGTAGGGAAGATTAAAATGAACATCAAAGAGCGGATACCCGGTTTGATCGTTATGGCCATTCTGGCCCTCGGGCTGGGCGTGATCGCATCCAAATTTATGGGTGGGCCTTCGTCAGGACCAGGGACCAAGGTCGCGGTCACAGTTCCCGAACTGTCCGCAGCAGCGCAGCAGGGCAAGGTCACCTTTGACGCCAACTGCGCCAAGTGCCACGGCACCAACGCCAGCGGTTCCGACCAGGGACCGCCATTGGTGCACAACATTTACAACCCCGGTCATCATGCCGACGGCGCCTTTTTCCTGGCGGTGCAAAAGGGAGTGCGCAAGCATCACTGGCCTTATGGCAACATGCCGGCCCAACCGGAGGTCGGCCAAAGCGAAGTTGTCGCCATTATTCAATATGTTCGCGAACTGCAACAGGCCAACGGCATTACTTACAAACCCCATAATATGTAGGAATCGATGGTTTATTGGAGGGCTTGGGCTTTTGGATTCAACGCATTGCCCCGCCTTTGGCTTTCTGCCATTATCCGCCGCACTGAGTTCCTAATAGATAACTAGTGAGGTTTACATATGTCACCAGGACCGTGGCAATTAGTCATTATCCTTATCATCATCCTGGTCTTGTTTGGCGGGCGTGGGAAGATTTCCGCGCTCATGGGCGATTTCGGCAAAGGCCTGAAATCTTTCAAGAAAAGCATAAAGGATGATACTGCGGACGCTGACGAGGAAGGGGATGATAAAAAGGCCCTGAAATCGGAACAGGTGGCTGCCGCCGATACCAAAACGCCAAAAGAGGAAGTGACGAAAGACTGACCGGCTGGGTCCTCCGGGCTCAGGCCCCGGTTACTTTCCGTTACGCCCTCACGCCGCGCCATCCGAGTCACCCGCCGGGAGCATTGATCCGCCATGTTCGACATCGGCTGGCAAGAAATATTCATTCTTGCCGTTATCGCCCTCATCGTCATCGGTCCCAAGGACCTGCCGCGCGCCATCAGGACCATAACCAAAGGCCTGCGCAAGGTGCGAGGGATGGCGCGTGACCTTCAGGACGGCATGGACGACGTAGTCCGCGAAGCCGAAATGGAGGAACTCAGGAACACCATCGGCGGAGATGGGCCGGGCCTGGATCAACAACTCAAGGACGCCGTTGATCTCGATTTCGACGACCTCAATATTGAGGGCGACCTGCGCGACGAAATGACCGGCGCCGCAGAGGATTTTAAAGCCATCACCGATCCCGGCGCCTCGAAAAAGAGGGCCGATGGCGATACCAAGGCGGCTCCGAAAAAACCCAAATCCACAAAGCCAAAGCCAAGAAAATCCACCAAGACCGCCAAGGCTACCAAGGCCACCAAGGCGGACGGGTAACGGGCCGTGGCGGACGAAAACACCACAGATGAAAGGGCGATGCCGCTTCTCGATCACCTGATCGAGTTAAGAAGCCGCCTGTTGCACTCGTCGATCGCCATTACGGTTCTGTTTTTCATTTGCTACTATTTCTCACCCGACATTTACGATTTTCTGGTCGCCCCCCTGGCCGACGTGCTGGAAAAAATGGGCGGCCAGCGCCGGCTGATTTTCACCGCCCTGCACGAGGCCTTTTTCACCTACATTAAGGTGGCTTTTTTCGCCGCCCTGTTTTTGTCTTTTCCGTTTATCGCCGTGCAAATCTGGATGTTCATTGCGCCCGGCCTGTATAAAAATGAAAAGCGGGCCTTTGCGCCATTCCTGATCGCGACCCCGATCTTGTTCTTTATGGGCGGCGCGCTGGTCTATTACTTCATCTTTCCATTGGCTTGGAAATTCTTCCTCAGTTTTGAGTCGGTCGGCGGGGCAGGGGCGCTGCCGATCCAGTTGGAAGCCAAGGTCGATCAGTACTTGTCTTTGGTCATGCGCTTGATTTTCGCCTTCGGGCTGTGTTTCGAGTTGCCGGTGGTGATGACCCTGCTGGGCCGGGTTGGCCTGGTCACGTCGAAGGGCATGCGGGAAAAACGCAAATACGCCATCGTCCTGGCCTTCGTCGCCGCCGCCATCCTGACGCCGCCCGACGTCATCAGCCAAATCGGTCTGGCCCTGCCGACCATGTTGCTCTATGAAATTTCCATTATCTCGGTACAGATGATTGAGAAAAAACGCGGCGACGTTGACGAAGACGAGGATGAAGACGGCTACGATGATGACGATGACGACGACGACCTCAATGATGAGGAATTCGATAAGGACCTGACCACGCCGTAGGGTTTGAAAACGGGAACATTCAATGTTCGATATCAAGTGGATCCGCGAGAACGCGCAAGAATTTGATCGGGGCATGGCGCGCCGGGGGCTGGGCCCGCAAGCCGCAGCCTTGATCGAACGCGATGCCACGCGCCGCGACCTGCTGACCAAAGCCCAGGAAATTCAGTCCGAGCGTAATCGCCTGTCCAAGGAAATCGGCGCCGCCAAGGCCCGCGGCGAAGACGCTCAGGATATTCTGGACACAGTTTCCAAGACCAAGGCCGCCGAGGCCGAGGCCGAGAAGGCATCCGAAGAGGCATCCGCAGCGCTGGATGAAACGCTGTCCGGGCTGCCTAATCTGCCCGCCGAGGATGTGCCCGACGGCCCGAATGAGGCGTCGAATGTGGAAATCCGTACCTGGGGTGACAAACCGGATCTGGATTTCACGCCGAAGGAACATTTCGACCTCGGAGAGGCCCTGGGCCTGATGGACTTCGAGGTGGCGGCGAAAATGTCCGGCGCGCGGTTTGTATTGCTGTCGGGCGCATTGGCGCGCATGGAACGCGCCCTGGCCAACTTCATGCTCGACCTGCACACCACCGAACACGGCCTGACCGAAGT
>JABMOG010000054.1 GCA_013204265.1 Rhodospirillales bacterium | reverse complement strand
TATCCTTATCGAGGCGGTGGGCGACTAGACGATTGGTGCGGTACCCTGCTTGTCAATTGGCGTGGGCTGTGGCAGGTTCGCGCCCCGCAGGCGAAGGCTCTTTTTTTCGCGCGCCGCCATAGCTCAGGGGTAGAGCGCACCCTTGGTAAGGGTGAGGCCGAAAGTTCGATTCTTTCTGGCGGCACCATTTTCGCTTTATTTTTTTATGATTTCTCGCAGAAAATTTTTAAGTGCCGGCGCAGGCGCGCTGGGCACGGCGTTGGTGATCCCGCCCAGGCGAATCCTGGCAGCCGGGGACAAGCCGTTTCAGATTATTGAACCCAAGCCCACGACCGCACCGCTGACCGGCGCGGACAAACCACCGGTGCCGGTCTGGGCCTATCACGGTTTGGTGCCGGGACCGGAAATCCGGGTTCGGCGGGGCGAACGGGTACGGGTGCGGCTGAAAAACAGCCTACCCCAGGCGACCTCTATCCACTGGCACGGCATCCGCATCGACAACGCAATGGATGGGGTTTCCGGGCTGACCCAGGATGCTGTGCCCTCGGGCGGCACCTTCGATTATTCCTTCATTGCCCCCGACGCCGGCACATATTGGTATCACCCGCACAACAAATCGTGGGAACAGATGGCGCGCGGCTTGTACGGCATGTTGATCGTCGACGAAGACACCCCGCCCGATGTCGACCGGGACCTGGCCTTCGTCGCCGACGACTGGCTGATCGGCAAGGACGGCACTATCGACGAGAAAAGCTTCGGTAATCTGGGTGCTTGGTCCCACGGCGGGCGGCTGGGCAACTGGTTGACGGTCAACGGCCTGACCGAGCCGGACATCCCTGTGCGCGCAGGCGAGCGCATCCGCCTGCGGCTGGTCAATACCGCCAATGCCCGCATCATGGCCTTCAATTTCGACCGCTTGGGCGCCCAGGTCATAGCGCTGGACGGCCAAGCCGTCGCACCTTCGAGCCTCGGCCCCGACGGCCTGACCATCGCCCCGGCGCAGCGGGTCGATGTCATTGTCGATATTGACGGCAACCCGGGCGACACCATCCCGGTGTGGGAAGTCTCGACCCGCCAACGCCTGCAAGCAGCGCGGTTTGTTCTGTCCAAAGCCCCGCCGTTGAAAAAACGCCAGCCCGAAGACGTCGTCGTGCTGGCCGCCAACAAACTGCTCCGCGCGCCCGAGCCAAACGGCGCCCAGCACATCGAGTTGTTGATGGAAGGCGGCGCCATGGGCGGTTTGCGCGAAGGGCGGATTGACGGGCGGGTTTTAAGCATCGAGGAATTGATCGCCAAAAAGCTGGTCTGGGCCTTCAACGGCGATGTCGGGCGGCAGATCAAACCGCTGGCGACCATTGAGCGCGGACGCACGGCGATTATCAACATGGTCAATAAAACCGCCTTCCCCCACGCCATGCACCTGCACGGGCATCATTTCCGGGTGATTGAGCGCAATGGCAAGGCGGTCTGGCGCGCGCCGTGGCGCGACACAGAACTGGTCGCCAGAAACGAGCAGGTGCGCATCGCCTTCGTCGCCGACAACCCCGGAAAATGGCTGTTTCACTGCCACATGCTGGAACATCAGGCCGCAGGCATGGTGACGTGGCTGGTGGTTACTTGAGGCCCGCCAAACTCAGTCGAGTGTGAAACCCTTGGACCGGATGAAGGCGCCGAAATCGACCCGTTCCGGTTTGGAATATTGCCGCGCCTTGTCTTCGCTCCAGGTATAGGGCGTCACGTCTGCGTATCCCTCTTCCCCGGCAAAGCGCTGTTTGGAAATGGGTTGCAGCGCGGCGCGGCGGGCATCGTAGGCGTCCATATGATCGCGCAGCCCCTGTTCGCTGAAACGGTCGGTGTGCAGGGTCACCGCAAGCGGCAGGCGCGGGCTAACCTCGCTTTCTCCCTCCGGCCAACCGAGGGTCAATCCCGCCACCGGGAACACATGGTCCGGCAGACCCAGTAAACCGCTGATCTGCTCGGCGTGATTGCGCACCGCACTGATAGGACAGCACCCCAGCCCGGCCCGTTCAACTGCTACCACGAACGTCGCCAGCACAATGGCCGCATCGACAGCGGCATTAAAAAAGGCGTCGAGATGGTCATTGACGAACGGCCTGCCCCGCCATTGGTGAATTTGCCGCTGGCGCCGGTTGTTGCCGCAAAATATGAGAAAAGCTGGCGCTTTCGCGATCCAGGAGCTTTCGGGAAACAGGCCGTTGATTTTATTTCTCAGCGACGGGTCCTGAACGGAAACGATATCGCGCTGTTGCAGATCGCTTTTCGTCGGTGCGCAAAGCGCCGCCGCCGAAAGAGTCTCGATCAGGGCGGCATCGACGGGGCGCGCCGAATATCGCCGATGCGACGATCGCCCCGCCAAATACGCCAAGGTTTCGTTTCCAGTCGTTGGCTCATAGTGGGCCGGCGGGTCGCCGAAGCGGTGCGCGAATTGATCCTGAAGCGGCCTCACAGGTTCATCCACCATCACACAACCCTTTCAAAATTCCCCTGCCTCAATAGCCAATGATCTGGCTGAAAATGAGAAGGTTTCCTGCCCAGCCGATGGCAAACATCAGGGTACGGCCAAAGGGAATACCGGCCGTGTGCAGAACGATCTGGCCGAGCCTGCCCCAGAAGAACAGCCTTGCCCCCAACGCCGTCGTCTCATTGGCAGCCCCGGTGATATGCGCGACGATCACCAGCGCCGCGAACGGGGCCAGGTTTTCCACCAGATTCATGTGCGCCCGGTACAGCCGTTGGCCCCACTGGGGCAGGCCGTCGTAACTGGGCACCGGATAGCCGACCATCGTAAACAGACCGAAGGTTTTGATCGCCAGCAGGATATACGGCACCCACAAAAGAATGCAGAGAAAAGCCGAATAGGCCAAAAGCCTAAGGTCGATACTCATAAGGATTACTTCTTTCATAACGTCTCCTTCCTGTTAAAAAATGTTCCTGAATTTAAACGTTTTCGAATCCCTTGCCTTGCCTTGCCAATTTTTCCAGCAAGCCCGCCGGGGCGAACAGATCACCGTGAATATCGGCGAGACAGCAAAGCGCATCATAAACTGTTTTAAGGCCAACCCGGTCAGCATAAAACATCGGCCCGCCCCGGTGTTTGGGGAAACCGTATCCACTGGTCCAGATAACGTCGATATCCGAAGCCCTGAGCGCCATACCTTCGTCGAGAATTTTCGCGCCTTCGTTGACCAGCGTATACAGACAACGCTGCAAAATTTCGTCGTCGCCGATATCGCGGCGCTGGAATCCCAGTTCCTCGGACACACTCCGAATAACGTCCTCAACCACCGGATCCGCAATCGGCGTGCGGCTACCGTTGTCGTAGCGATACCAACCGGCCCCGGTTTTCTGTCCGAAGCGGCCCAGTTCACACAATCGGTCGGCAATCGCCGAATAACGCTCATCGGGCGGCCGGGTCTCGGCGCGGCGCTGGCGAATACGCCAGCTTACGTCAAGCCCGGCGACATCACCGACGGCAAACGGCCCCATGGCAAAACCGAAATCATAGATCGCTGTGTCGACTTGGCCCGGCAACGCCCCTTCTTCGAGCAGGAAGGATGCCTGGCGGGTGTAGTGATGATACATGCGGTTGCCGACAAACCCGTCACAATTGCCGACCAAGACGCCCGCCTTGCCCAACCTGCGCGCCAGCGCCATCACCGTGGCAATGGTTGAAGGGGAAGTTTTCGCTCCGCGCACGTTTTCCATCAGCCGCATGATATTGGCAGGGCTGAAAAAATGCGTGCCGATAACGCGGTCCGCGCGATTGGTGGCGGCGGCGATTTCATCGACATCCAGGGTCGAGGTGTTGGTGGCAAGAATGGCGCCGGATTTACAGACCGCATCGAGCGCGGCAAAGATTTCCCTTTTCACGGCCATGTCCTCGAACGCGGCCTCGATAACAATATCAGCATCCTTCAGGTCGTCCATGTCGGCGGTGCCGCTGACCATGGCCCAACGTGTGTCCTTCTCCGCCTCGGTTATTTTTCCCTTTTGCACCGCCCCGGCAAACGTCTGTTGGATGCGCTGCAATCCTTTGTCCAGAACGCCGGAATCCTTATCTAGGATGCGCACGGGTATGCCTGCCTCTGCGAAAACCATGGCGATCCCCGTCCCCATGGTGCCGCAGCCGATGACCGCCGCCGTTTCGATAAATTGCACCGGCGTATCGCGAGGAATACCGGGAATTTTCTGGGCCTCGCGCTCGGCAAAAAAGATATGGCGCTGCGCCGCCGATTGCTCGGACCCCCGGCATTCCATAAACAGTTCGCGTTCTGTCGCCAGCCCCTCGTCAAAGGGCAGGCGGAACACATTCTCCACGCTGTCGATACAATGCCAGGGCGCGATCAGGCCGCGTGCCCGGCGCTCGATCTTTTTACGCTCGCCCTCGAAGAATCCGTTTTCAGGCTCGGTGGGGACACTGCCGCGAGCGGTCGGATAAGGCCCGCCTTCGCTGGCGCGGTCCAGGGCGAAGGCAATGGCGGCGTCCACTAAGCCGCCCTCATCGGTCACGGCATCGAGAATTCCCAGCTTGCACGCCGTTTCCGCATCCACCGGCTCGCCGCTGAGAATCATGCCCAGCGCGTGTTCGGCCCCGATCAGGCGGGGCAAGCGTTGCGTACCGCCGGCGCCGGGAATGAGCCCCAGCGTGACTTCCGGCAGCGCCACCCGTGCCGAGGGCGCACTGAGACGGTAATGACAACCCAGTGGTAGTTCGAACCCGCCGCCGAAGGCGACGCCATGCAGGGCCGCGACGACCGGCTTGGCGGACGCCTCGATCCTGGCGATGACCTCGGGCAGCGACGGCGGCACAGGAGTCTCGCCGAATTCACGGATATCGGCGCCGCCGCAGAAACACCGGCCTCGCCCGCTCAGCACCACGGCGCGGACGTCCGGGTCGGCGGCGGCACGGTCGATGGCGGCACGGTCGATGGCGTCAATGATGCCACGGCGGAGCGAAGAACTGAGCGCATTGACCGGCGGATTGTTCAGGGTAAGGACGGCGACACCACCGCGGATTTCGTATTCGACTGGGTCGCTCATATGATTTTTATTCCTTCAAGGCGTTTAGTCTTTCCCTTTTACCCCGCCGGAGCGGACTCTCAAACCACCGGGCAAAAAAAACCCGCCCCGAAGCATAACCTCAGGGGCGGGTTGAGCGGGCTGTCCTAACGACAGCGCAACGTTTGGACCTAGTGCTTGATGCCCAGGCTTTCCATCGTTTCGTGCAGAACCTTGAGGGATTCTGCGTGTTTTCCGGCCTTGTGGAGGGCTAGCCCCTTGGAGCTCATATCCTTGGCCATCATCATTTTGCTTTTATCGAGCTTCGACATGGCGGCATCGATCTTCTTGGCATCCTTGGGGCAGTGCCCGGCCAAAGCGGGGGAACTTAAGGCGCCGATGGCGAGAATGGCACCGATGGCAGTTAATACGGTTTTCCTGATCATGGTTACCTCCCTATAATTTTCAGCAATATAACATCTAGGTTTTTCGATGGAAAAATCTACTTCCTATTCGCGTCATTTGGAAGCGTTTAAAACGGCAAGGAGAGCCAATCACATGAAATACCTACACACCATGATCCGGGTCAGCGACGTCGACGCGACGCTGGCATTTTTCAAAACCCTGGGGCTGAGCGAAACCCGCCGCAAAGACGTTGAGGCCGGGCGCTTCACCCTGATTTTCTTGGCCGCCGATGAGACCCCGGATGCCGAGGTCGAGTTGACCCACAACTGGGATCCGGAAGAATACAGCGGCGGGCGCAATTTTGGCCATCTGGCCTTCGGCGTCGATGATATCCACGAAACCTGCCAGCGCCTATTGGACGCCGGTATCACCATCAACCGGCCACCCAAGGAGGGCCGCATGGCCTTCGTGCGCTCACCGGACGGAATTTCCATCGAACTGCTGCAAAACGGTGATGCCCTGACACCTGTTGAGCCCTGGATTTCCATGGGCAACACCGGCGAGTGGTAGGACGTTGCCCCTTGCGGTTATACTTAACCCATGGATGACATCGCCCAACCCCTGGACAATACCATGCTCGGCCCCGACGAGGCGCCGGTTGTCGAGGCGGTCAACGAAGACGGTGCGTGTGCCCTGCAACTGGTCTGTGACCACGCCAGCCGCCTCGTGCCGGCGGCGCTGGATAATCTGGGCCTGCAAGCCGCCCAGTTCGAGCGCCATATCGCCTATGACATCGGCTGCGCCGAGATCACCCGCTTGTTGGCCGCCAGGCTTGATGCCCAAGCCATTCTGGCTGGGTATTCCCGCCTGGTAATCGACCTCAACCGTCCGCCGGGGCATCCGCAATCGATCCCCGAAACCAGCGACGAGACGCCTATTCCCGGCAACCAGAGCCTGACCGAGGAGGCTCAGGCCCTGCGGGTTTCATCTCTGTTCGAGCCCTACCACGACGCTATACACGAGGCACTGGCCCACCTGTGGCGGCGAGGCACGCCACCGGCGCTGTTTTCCATTCACAGTTTCTCTCCCGATTTCGGCGACGATCACCGGCCTTGGGACGTCGGTGTGTTGTGGAACCGCGACCCTCGTATCGCCCTGCCTTTAATCGAAAAACTGGAAGCCCACGGCCTTAACGTCGGCGATAACCTGCCCTATTCAGGCCGCGACCTGGCCTATACCCTAAACCTGCACGGCGGCGCGGCGGGTTTGCCCAACTGCGTCGTCGAAATCAACCAGAACCTGGTCCGCGGCCCGGAAGGCATCGCGCGCTGGGTCGACATACTGGCCCAGGTCATGGGGGAAATTCTGTTGATTGACGATCTACACCGGGTGCGGGAGTACTGAGCGTGGCAGCATCAAAACCGTCTTTCACCATCGGCATTGAAGAAGAATACCTGCTGGTTGATCTGGAAACCCGCGACGTCGCCAGCGACCCGCCCGAGGCGCTTTTCAAGGATTGTCAGAAACGCATCAAGGGAATGGTCCACCACGAGTTCCTGAAGGCCCAGATCGAGGTCAACACCGAAGTCTCGGCGACCATTGCCGGTGCCCGCACAAACTTGGCCTTCCTCAGGACCACCGTTTCCGAAGTCGCCCAGCAATACGGCTTGGCGCCCATCGCCGCCGGCACCCATCCTTTTTCCCACTGGCAGGAACAGGCCCATACCGACCGGGACCGTTACAACGTAATTGCCCTCGACCTGCAAACCGTGGTCCGCCGCCTGATGAGCTGCGGCATGCATGTCCATGTCGGCATCGACAACGACGAGTTACGCCTCGACCTGATGAACCAGGTCACCTACTTCCTGCCGCATTTGCTGGCGTTTTCTACCTCTTCGCCATTCTGGCAGGGCGAGGATACGGGACTGAAATCATACCGGCTGAGCGTGTTCGACGAGTTGCCCCGCACGGGCCTACCCAATACTTTTGAATCCTGGCCGGAATACCAGCGCCATGTCGATGCTCTGATCCAGGCCGGGCTGATCGAGGACGCATCCAAACTGTGGTGGGATATCCGCCCCAGCCACCGTTTCCCGACCCTGGAAATGCGGATAACCGACGTTTGCACAAACATTGACGATGGCGTCGCCGTAGCGGCGTTGTTCATGTGTTTGTTGCGTATGCTGTACCGGCTAAAGACAAACAATCAGCGCTGGCGCCAGTATGCATCCATGCTGATTGCCGAAAACCGCTGGCGCGCCCAACGCTACGGACTGGACGAAGGGTTGGTGGATTTTGGTCGCGGTGAGATCAAACCCTGGGCCGAGCTTTTGGAAGAAATCCTTGAACTGGTTCGCGAGGACGCCGACGCGCTGAGCTGCACCGGGGAAATCGCCCACCTGCGTACGATCCTGAAAACCGGCACCAGCGGCCATCGGCAGCTTGCAGTCTATCATGCCGCCCTCAAAGGCGGCGCGGAAAAAAGTGAGGCCCTGATCGAGGTCGTTGATATGCTGATCGAAGAAACCTGCAATACCGATTAAAGCAGCCCCTATTCGACAACGGCTTCTTTGGATTTGATGGCCTTTTTTAGCGATGCCAACAAGGCGCGACCGACCTGACCGCCGTCGCCGGAAACTTTTTCGCGCAACACGGCGCGCATGGAATCGATGTGCGCCTTGACGATTTCGAGGGCCGTGTCATCCTCGCGGCAGCCATCTTGGGTGGCGTCGTACAACATCTTGCCGAAGGTGGAGATCAGGGGATATCCGAAGGTTCCTCCCTGGCCCCGAAGTTCCAGCGCCAACAAGTTAATATCACCGAAAAACTTGCCTCGCCCCCCTTCCGCTTCGGCCTCAAATGCGTCCGTGCATAGTTTTGCCAGTTTTGCCACGTAATCCAACGCCCACGTGGTGAAGTCCAGAGAGGCACGTTCCAGTTGCTTTTCGGCCTCTTCCAGCAAGTCCAAAGGCATCTCGGCAGCGCCCTTGAAGCCGCCGCCGCCAGCCTTTTCCTTCAGCGAGTTGGGCAGGCGGAAATACCACACGTCGCTGGGCACTTGCGGTTTCACGACCTTGTCCGCGGAATACACGATGGTGACATCTTTTTCGTCCTTCAGGCGTCTTTCCTTGGTCGGGGAATCATTTTTCTTGCGCCGACGATCCGGACCGAAATATTTCGTCGTGGTAACGAATTGACGCGGGAATTCAATGACTTTTAAAAGATGCGTGTAGACGGACCCAGCAGCAAACGGCTTGGCCAGGAACTCGGTGACACCAAGATCGCGTGCGGAATGGACGTAAGCCTGATCCGCCGCACCGCTGAGCATTATATACGGAACCATGCGGTTCGATGAATCCTTGGACGAACGAATCCAGCGCAGGAACAGCAACCCGTTTATCGGCGACATCACCAGATCGGAAATGATGACGTCGGGCGCGATGATACTGCCGGCGCTGCCCAGGGTCTTCATATAGTCAATGGCTTCCTCGCCGTTCTTGGCAGTGGCGATGCGGCCGAACTGGAAATACCGGAGCAGATCTTCTAGCGTTTGGCGAATATAGCTGTTGTCTTCGACAATCAAAACGCCCAGCCGGCTGAAATCGAATGTTCCCAAAACTATTTCCTCAAAAAAATTAGAACATGAATTCAGTAAGATAACGCGGTTAAATACCCCTTAATTCAAAAGCATTCAGAGGCCCAATACAAACAGTTTTCATTTGAGTTTATAGGCGATGGAAGCGCCGCTTGCCAGCTTCTTCGGGCGTGCGTATGGTGCCCGCAGACTAGGATATTTGGCAATATAAAAGGCAGGAGAACGGCAAGATGGTGGAAGTTGGCGGCGTCGCGGCGGACCGGTTACGGTCATTTGTTGAGCGAATCGAACGATTGGAAGAAGAAAAACAAGCGCTCGCAGCAGATATCCGCGAAGTCTATTCAGAAGCCAAAGGTGCCGGGTTCGACATAAAAGTGATGCGCCAGCTGATCCGGATTCGCAAAATGGATGACGACGACCGTAGCCAAATGGAAGCCATTCTGGACGTTTACGAACGCGCCCTGGGGGCTTAGTTTCCAGTCACCTCAGCCGCCATCGAGGCGGAACGCCCGATTGACATATTCGACCAGAATATCCAGGCAATCAGCGATCCCGACCACCCCGGTGTCGATAACCAGTTCAGGGTTTTCCGGTGCTTCATAAGGCGCGCTGACGCCGGTGAAATCGGGAATTTCGCCGGCCCTGGCTTTTTCATAATGCCCCTTGGGGTCGCGCCCTTCACAGGCCTCGACGCTGGCACTCAAATAAACCTCATGGAACCGGTCCCCCACCGCCTGGCGCGCTGCCTGGCGGTCGGCCCGGTAAGGCGAAATAAAAGCCGTTATGGCGATCAGACCCGCATCGGCATACAACGCCGCCACCTCGCCCACCCGGCGAATGTTTTCCGACCGATCAGCGGGCGAAAACCCAAGGTCTGAGTTCAACCCATAGCGTAAATTATCGCCGTCCATGGCATACACTTGGTGTCCGGTGTCGAACAGGCGGCGTTCCAATTCAAACGCCAGCGTCGACTTACCCGACCCCGGCAGCCCAGTTAGCCACAAAACCCCGCCCTGATGGTCTTGGCGTCGCCAGCGGTCCTCGTTCGACAGCCGATGGTGTATCACCTTGATATTATTTGATTTTACAGCCATGTGCAGGTGCGATTGTCGGCCCGATCGTTAGCGTTTCGACAGGTCATTGACGAATTTTTTATAGATTTCCGTCAACGACATGTTCAACGACCTGACCGCCGCATCTACCCCGGTGCCACCGGAAACTGTTTCCTTACGATAGGTGTCGAGGAACAGTATCTTGCCGCTTCCAGGCTTGCGCAGCCCCAGCTCTATCTCAAGCACGGTTTTCGGCGGGGTACCGACGATTTTTTCCAGCCGTAAGATTTTTCCGGTCAAAATATAATCGGGGTTGGCGCGCATTTCCCGCGTCACCACCATATCGGACACCTTGCGCGCTCGCAAATAGGAGACAAGTTCGTCGCGCAGCATCACCGTCGGCGGTTGGGTCCAGAAATGGTAATGGAATTCTTTTACCTGATAGGCCTTACCGGATTCCGAATACACGATAGGCCGCCCCGCGGTCAGTCCATCGGCAACGAAACGATTGACTTCCAGGGTGCCGGAGAACAGAACCTTGCCCGTGTCTGAGGGGGCCTGAACCTTTAGTCGATAAAACTGGTCTTCGGGTACCGGCGACGCTGAACCGCAGGCCGACAACAATACGGCACACATGACGGTCATTGCCGGATACAAAGTCTTCCTCATTTTATTTACCCCCGCTTTTTTTCTGGTGGATAGAATCTAACATTCTAAATCCCCGTTCACTGCGTCTTGGATTTGTCCTCGGGCGCCGGGCCGCC
This sequence comes from Rhodospirillales bacterium, assembly GCA_013204265.1. GTDB lineage: Bacteria > Pseudomonadota > Alphaproteobacteria > Rhodospirillales > Casp-alpha2 > Casp-alpha2. Next base: position 4,052 of record JABMOG010000054.1, on the reverse strand, counting down.
CAGCAACAAGCCGGGGTTTTGCCTGATCTGGCGTGTGAATTCATACATGTTGCGCGCCGCCCCATCCATGTTCTGGTTGATGGAATCGATATGCCGCGACACCGATTCGACCACATAACGGGTCTCGCTCAGGGTTTTGCCCATGTCTTTATCATAACCCGCCGCCATCCCGCCCAGGTCGTTGACCAATGCAGCCATGGACACTGTCGCACGGTCCAGGTTGGCGATGACACCTTCGATTTTTTCTCGCGTCTTTGGCGTTATCAATTTTTGCAATTGATCCGCGGTCACGTTCAATCGAGAAGAAAATTGTTCGATGTTGTCGGCGATCTTCGGCACCCGGCGCGCCATCAGGCCAACCAGTTCGGACAAGTCATTGGTCACCTTGCGGGCGTCTGCAAACAGGGCCAACCCTTCCAGTTCGACAACCTTGTTAATCGTGCCGACCGCCTTGTTAACGTTTTCCAGCAACGGTTTTATGTTGCCATCCATCAAGCTGCCGAACTGACCAGCGACGCTGGAGACAACGGCGAAGACATCGGAGCGTTCCTTCGACGTCACTTGGGTGCCGGGCTTCAAGGGCGTCGTCGATGTTCCCGCCTGAATAGACAGCGTCACCGCCGCCAGCAGGCCGGGGGCTGCGATTTCTACGATGCTGTCACCGGGAAGACGCCAGTTTTCCGTGATGCCGAAATCAACCCGGAACTGCATACGCCCGTCCTTTTCCTGCGGCGTCACCTTTTCCACCTGACCGATGGGGAAACCTTCATAAACCACTTGCGTTCCGAACTTGACGCCCGTGACGTTGGAGTAATAGGCGTAATAGTCATCCGTCGGGCCGGTTCGTCCCGACAACAAGGCGACCGACACCACCAAGGCTGTCAGCATGCCGATGACAAAGACCCCTACGACCAAATAATTGATTTTGCTGTTTTTCATAATATTGCATCCCCGCCGATTGGTTGCCCCGTCAACCGGCCGAGATATTCGTCCGGGTCAATGGTGTCGTCCTCGGGCCTCCGGTTTAACAGATTTTGCACCCGTTCGATTTTGGAATTTCTAACTTCGTCTACTGACCCGATAAACAAAATCTTGCCCTTATCGAGAATAGTAATGCGGTCGGCGATCTTGAACGTACTGTCGAGTTCATGGGTAACTACCACGATGCTCATTCCCATTGCGTCGCGCATATCCAAAATCAGGTCATCCAGCGCCGACGCGACAACAGGATCCAGACCCGCCGACGGCTCGTCGCAAAACAAGATTTTCGGATCCATAACGATGGCCCGTGCAAAAGCCGCGCGCTTGATCATGCCGCCCGACAGTTCCGCCGGCATCAGGTTCTCGAACCCGGCCAGGCTGACGACCTCCAGTTTCATGCGCATCATGATGTCCATGGTCAGGGGGTCCAGGTCGGTGTGCTCAGATAACGGCAGCATGACGTTTTCGCCGACTGTCATGGAACTGAACAAAGCGCCGCCCTGAAACGCCACGCCCAGTTTTTTCCTGAGATTGAACATTTCCATGGCGCTTAACGTGTCGATGTCCTGGCCGAGAATTTTCATCGTTCCCGACGTATGGCTTTCCAGCGCCATGACGTGGCGCAGCAGGGTGCTTTTGCCCGACCCGCTGCCGCCCATGATGACCATGATTTCGCCTTCGCGAATATCCAGGGACACGCCTTTGAGGATATTCCTCTCGCCATAATGGGTGACCAGGTCCCGGACCTCGATCACCTTGTTGGCGTCCGGTCCCGGCCCAGGGGGTTTGGATGGAATTTCGGTTGTACCAGCCATTTTAAATCCTATCGGGTAGCCAAAAATGCAAAGACCATATCGACGACGATAATGGCGGAAATGGATTGCACCACGGCGCGCGTCGTCACCTTGCCGACGCCCTCGGCCCCGCCCTGCACCGAGGCCCCGTTGACCACCCCGATAATGGCGATCAGGCCCCCGAAAATGAGGCTTTTTATCAGTCCGTGCCAAACATCGGCGGTGGTCAGAACGTCCCGAATTTCATCGAAATAAGCGGCCAGGGAAATGCCTAAATCAAACTCCACGTACAGCCCCGCCGCCAACAACCCCATGAAGTCAGCGAAAATGGTCAGCGTTGGCATCATGATCATCATGGCCAGCAAGGCCGGCACCGCCAGAAAACGGGTCGGGTTGATGCCCATAACCTTCAGCGCGTCGATTTCCTGATTGATTTTCATAGTGCCAATGCGGGCCGCCAGCGCCGAGCCGGACCGCCCGGCGACCAGAATGCCGGTAATCAACGGCCCGAATTCGCGCACCACGGAAAAGGCGATACCGATGGTGACCCGGCTTTCGGCGCCGAAGATGCGCAGCGAGTAAATCCCCTGAATGGCCAGCATTGTGCCGATGGCGCTAACCAGCAGGGCAACAATGGGTATAGCCAGGATGCCCATTTCCATCATCTGGGCGAAGACCGCGCTCGTGCGTACCGGTTGCTTGCGGCTGGGGCCTAAGAACAGCCAGAAAAACGTTTCCACCACCAGCACACCGCCGTTGCCGATCTCTTCGACGCCGGCGACCGCATAGCGCCCGACCCGATCAAAAAACCGCGACACGGGGCTGGGGGTGGTTGGTGTTTCGGTCTCGGACATTATGTCTGAAATTCCGGTCTGAAATTATTGAACGATATTATTGGACTTTGGCCAGGCCCTCTTCAATGGTGCCGCAAATAGTGAAAACCTTATCCAGCCGCGCCAGTTCCAGAACCCGTTTCGCGCCATCGCTGACCGATACCAAGACCAGGGTAGAGCCGGACTTGCGTGCGCTCTGTAGGCATTCCACCAGCGAGGCGACTCCCGATGAATCAATGTAACCGACGCCGCTTAGGTCCACCAGAATCGGCATTCTTTTAGCCACGCATTCCAATAAAACCTTGCGCGCTTCGGGAGAGCTTTGCAGGTCAACGTCGCCCTCCAGGGCAACGATCACGGCACCCCCCTCTTCTTTAATTTTATGGTCCATTGCCGCAATTCCTTTTTTTATAGCCGCTTCATCAATCTCAAGAGATTGCCGCCGTCCAAGGGTGGGGCCAAAAACTCGACCTCGTCCATCGTCTCGCGAATAAAATGGGTACCCAACCCCCCCGGTTTTATATCGTCAAGGTCGCGTGGCTTGACCTTGGAAGTATCGATCGTTTCCGCAAAATCCCTAAGCAAGATAATCAATTCACCATCACCACGGCAAATTTTTAGTTCTATTTCGCCGTTGGGCGAACCACCATAGGCATGGCGAATGATGTTCTGGCAGGCTTCGTCTACGGCGATAACGACATCGCGAACCACGTCTTTTTTGCAGCCGCAGAACTTGGCCGCTTCCGATACCGCGCCTCGAATCAACGTCAAGCGGTCGGCCTGAGATGGCACGCTGAGCGTTAGCAAAAGCTCGGTATCGTCATCACCCCCCGCCGCCCCTACCGAGGCCGGTGCCACCACACCACCTTCTTGGCGCTTGGCGTGCGGCCCAGCGTCGTCAATAGCCAGTACGGTAAGATCGTCGCGCAGTGCGATATTCCCACGCTTGATCAGGCTGATCACCGTTTCCAGCCGTGCGCTGGTACCAAGGGCTGCGTTGTCCCGAATAAGGGTCTTGAAGCCCTCGACTTCCAGTTCGCTGCCGTCCTCCAGATAGCCTTCGGTGACGCCGTCGGTGAAGATGTAAAGCGTGCCCCCGTCCAGGTTTATCTCAATTTCGGGGAATTCATCGCCATCGGCGAGCATAGTCGTAATCCCGACCGGCGGGGCTTCGGCAGGGAAATCCTGAAATTCACCGTCCGGGCGGTGAAACAGCGGCGGCTCATGACCGGCGTTGGACAGCCGCACGAGGCCGGTTACGGGATCATAAATGCCACCGGCCAGGGTCACGAACATGCCACGCGTCGAAGTTTCGCAAATTTCCGCGTTGACCCGCGCCATCAGGCGGCCCGGCGTGCGCACGGTTTTACCCAGGCAGCGATACAGGCTGGCCGTTTTTGCCATCAGCAACGCCGCGTTCATGCCCTTGCCCGAGACATCACCC
>JABMOG010000053.1 GCA_013204265.1 Rhodospirillales bacterium | reverse complement strand
GTCGCGGATGATTCCATCCGCTCGGGATTTGCTCTAGCCCTTCGTCATCGAAACGCGCCCGTCTTCCAGAATGACCCAATGGGGATTGTAGGCAACCTCCCAGGCGTGTCCGTCGAAATCGGCGAAATACCCGGAATAACCACCCCAAAAGACCTCTTCCGGTTCTTTCAGAATCGCGGCGCCCTTTTCCCTCAACCGGGAAAAAATTGCATCGACATCTTCTTTACTCCGGGCATTGTGGGCGAGGGCAAAACTCTGGCTTCCGCCACTCCCAGCAGCATCAGGCGCGGCATTTCTGTCCTTGGCCATGTCCTCAAGGGGGTACAGGGAGAACACAAGCCCGCCGAGATCGAAAAAAGCGATTTCCGGTGGACTTGGCGTTGCCTCCCACCCGACCACATTTTCGTAAAATGCCTTGGCCTTTTTCAGGTCTGCAACCCCCAGCGTAATCATGCTTAAACGTTGTTCCATAACTTTCTTACCTTGTTGTTTTGCTCGCCTTGTTGAGCTTTCGCCATTTAGCGACGTTGCGGTTGTGCTGTTTCAGGGTTTTGGAAAATAGGTGCCCGCCGTTGCCGTCGGCGACAAAATACAGGTCTTTGGTTATCGCCGGTCGCAGCACGGCTTCCAACGAGGCGCTGCCGGGGTTGGCGATCGGCCCCGGCGGCAGGCCGCCGACCAGATAGGTATTGTAGGGCGACGCCGTTTTTAGATCGGCCCGCGTTAACCCTCGCCCCAAAGGCTGCGCCCCGTGCGTCAGGCCATAGACCACCGTCGGGTCCGATTGCAGACGCATACCCTGCCTCAGCCGGTTGATAAACACGGCGGCGACGCGGGGTCTCTCGATCGCCAATGCGGTTTCTTTCTCAACGATAGATGCCAGAACGACAGCCTCTTGCGGCGACGCAAACGGCAGGCCGGGCGCGCGGTTGCGCCACAGGTCAGTCAACAGGTCGCGCATCGCCGATGCCATCCGGCGGACGATATTCAGGCGCTGGTCCCCGTAGGAAAAATGATAGGTTTCCGGCAATAACGTGCCCTCATCCGGAACCGGCCAAACCTTTCCTTGCAGGCCTTCTGTGCGTTCCAAAAGGGCCAGAATTTCAGTCGTGCTCAAACCTTCGGCCAGGGTCACGCGGCGGACTGCGGTTTTCCCCGATTGCAGCAGCGCCAGGGCGCCTTCCGGGCTGATGCCCGGCGCAAAGACATATTCCCCGGCCCGCAAGGGCTGCTTGGCGCTCAACACCCTGGCGGCGATGCGAAACACCAGTGGCCCGGCCAGAACACCGGACCGGTGCAATTCCCGGGCGATGGCATCAACGCCCATGCCGCGTTCAATGATGACGGAAATTTCCGTTTCCGATGGGCCTGGATTTTTGAATTGGCCGTGCCCCCACCAGGCCGCACCGATGACAAGAACCGACAGAGCCATCACCAGGGACGCAATGATTTTCAGAATCTTCGCCATAGGATCAGTCTAACCGAAAGCCGAGGTCTCGTCGCCCGGAACTCATCGCTCCAAATCGAAGGTTCCGACAATAGGTCGATGGTCAGACCACAGTCGCGGCCCTACACGCATCGCCGCGCGTTTGACCTTGGAACTGACCAGAAAATGATCCAACCCCAGCCCTAACGGCGTCAACAACGATGGCCACGTCGTGTTCAGGCCGCCGGTCGCCCGCCTGAGATCGGCTTCCTTCAACAGTCTCCCAAAGCGGGTGGAAAATGGTGTCATATTGAAATCCCCGGCGACAACAACCGGGCCGTCAAATCGTTTGACCAAAGTGGCCAGCGCTTCGTTCTCCGCTTTCTGAAAGCTGGCGGGATGAAGGATAGGATTCAACAAATGCACACCGGCCACCGTCAGACTTGGAGACGCGGCCGGAAACCGCACCCAGATGGCATAAGCCCGAGCAGAGGCGTCGGACCATTCCACCCCCGTTTTCATCCATCGCCGCTTGGCCAGTATTCCGATCCGGTGGGGTTTGTCGTTTACGCCTTTATAAAGCGGCCCGAAAAATTGGTGGGGATAGACATCCGATAAATCTTTGAAAGCCGTCCGCCACACATCGGTAGCTTCTGTCACGACCACAACATCGGCATTTTCCCGGCGCAGAAAATCGAACGCCGGGGCGATGTCGAGATTCTTGAAATAAATATTGTAGCTGACAATCTTCAACGCCCCGGAGACATCATCCGCATCCCCCCAATTGGTATACACCGTCCATCCATTGGGGATCAGCAGCGCCAGCGCCAGAACTGCTTCCTTTTTACGTCTCCAGGCCAAGCACGCGCCAAACAGCACAACCGCCGCGAGGGCATATTGCACCCTGAAATCGGCAAGCACATCCAGCCACCAAGCATAGACACCGAAGAACCCTCCCACCGTGGCCAGCGCAAGACCGCCCACCAACACCTGCAAAAGCCTGCTCAAGTTCCACCAAGAGGGCATGACCATCAGAGGCACCTTACAAACACGCCAACACAGTTCGCAAACAAACGGTTATTTTGAAAAATGACCGGCCCGGTAAAATGCGCACGCTGGGCCTATTCAAACGCCTTGAAAACCAACGAGGCGTTGGTGCCGCCAAATCCAAAGGAATTGGACAGCACTTTTTTGATCGGCCGTTCCTTGGCTTCCAGGGCAACCAGGTCGATGCCGCCGTCGACCGACGGGTTTTCCAGGTTGAGCGTCGGCGGCGCAATGCCGTCGCGGATGGCAAGAATCGAGAAGATGGCTTCCACCGATCCGGCCGCCCCCAGCAAGTGTCCGATCGCCGACTTGGTCGACGACATCAGGAATTTTTTTGAATGCTCGCCGAACACCTGCCTCACGGCGCCGTATTCGATTTCGTCGCCCAAAGGGGTCGAAGTTCCGTGGGCGTTGACGTAGTCAATTTCATCGGGATTGATCTCGGCCCGTTTCAGGGCGGATTGCATGCAGCGACGCGCGCCATTGCCGTCGGGGGCGGGCGCGGTTATGTGGTTGGCGTCACCGGACATGCCGTAACCAACGATTTCGGCCAAAATATTAGCCCCGCGCGCTTTTGCGTGTTCCAGTTCCTCCAACACGACCACCCCGCCTCCGTCGCCCATGACGAAACCATCGCGGTCTTTATCCCACGGGCGGGACGCCCGCTCCGGGGTGTCGTTGAAATGGGTGGACAAGGCCCTGGCGGCGCAAAACCCGGCCATGCCGAGCCGGCAGGTGGCGGCTTCAGAACCACCGGCGATCATCACGTCCGCGTCGTCCCACATAATGATACGCGCCGCATCGCCGATGGCGTGGGCACCGGTGGAACACGCCGTGACTACGGCATGGTTGGGGCCTTTGAAGCCGTATTTGATGGACACATGACCCGACACAAGATTGACCAGCGAGGCCGGAATGAAAAACGGACTGATGCGGCGGATTTTGCCGGTTTCGACCAAAATCGCGTTCTTGGCGATTTCATTCAACCCGCCGATGCCGGAACCAATCATCACGCCGGTGCGGATCTGGTCTTCTTCTCCCTCGGGCATCCAACCGGAATCGGTGACCGCCTGGATCGCCGCCGCCAAACCGTAAACAATGAAGTTGTCCATGCGCCGGAGGTCTTTTGAATCGACCCAGTCTTCGGGGGCAAACAGACCGTCTGCGGTGGCGCCTTCGGCAACCTGACCGGCGATTTTGGCCGGCAGGTCTGAGACATCAAAAGATTCGATGGCCTTGATACCGTTTTTACCGGCAATCAGGCTTTTCCAGTTGGTTTCCACCCCACAACCCAACGAGGTCACAAGGCCCATTCCGGTTACAACCACACGTCTCATGATGGCTCACTCAAAAAAACAAAAAAGACAGGAAGGCATGGAGCAGGAATTTCAAACGCCGGGGACACTAAAGGGCAACTGCCCACAAAACTCAAGCCAGCCCCCGGATACCTGAACTTTAAGAGTTTTGCTTTTCGATAAAGGTGATGGCGTCTTTGATGGTCTGAATTTTCTCGGCATCTTCGTCGGGAATTTCACAACCGAATTCTTCTTCGAAGGCCATGACCAGTTCAACGGTATCCAGGCTATCGGCGCCCAGATCGTCTATGAAGCTGGTTCCTTCGGACACCTTGGACTCTTCGACACCCAGGTGCTCAATGACGATCTTCTTCACGCGTTCAGCGACGTCACTCATAGTCTTTTTTCCTCGACTTGCTTAAATGTTGAAATTCGTACTTTGAAGCGGTTTTTCCGCCTGCCTAAAACGGCACAAAATATTCCTGACAGATGAAAAGTGCCGCTACCTAACACACTTTTTTTGCCTTGGCTAGTTGTCTATATCATCGCCATCCCGCCGTTGACATGCAAGGTCTGCCCGGTGACGTAGGCAGCCTCATCGCCAGCCAGATAGACGCAAGCAGCGGCGATATCGTCAGGCGCGCCCAAACGCCCCGCCGGAATGCGGCCCATCAGGTTTTCTTTCTGGTCGTCACTTAGCACGTCGGTCATCGGCGTCTCAATAAATCCGGGCGCCACGCAATTGACCGTGATGTTTCGGCTGGCGACTTCCTGGGCCAGGGATTTCGACATGCCGATCATCGCCGCCTTGGAAGCTGCGTAATTGACCTGTCCCGGATTGCCGGTGACACCGACGATAGAGGTAATGCCGATAATGCGGCCCCAGCGTTTTTTCATCATCCCGCGCAGGCATGCCTTGGACAGCCGAAAGGCTGCCGTCAGGTTGACATCTAGAACCAGATTCCAATCCTCGTCGGACATCCGCATGGCCAATTGGTCGCGGGTCAGGCCGGCATTGTTGACCAGAATATCGACCCCGCCCATGGCGGCGTCTGCGTCTTTAATCAACTGAGCCGCCGCCTCGGCAGACGACAGGTCCGCCGGCAGGGAATAAGCGCCTTCGCCCAATTCCCCGGCCAGGGCCTCCAGGGCGTCTTGGCGGGTGCCCGAAAGCCCGACCTTCGCCCCGCAGGCGTGAAACGACCGGGCGATGGCCCCGCCGATGGCACCCGAAGCGCCGGTCACCAATGCATTTTTGCCACTCAGATCAAACATCGGCGTCCCCTACAAATTTTTAAGAAATTCCTCAATAGCCTCCGGCGTACCGACCGGGGTCGCGCTCAAATCCTTGTCGATGCGGCGCGCCAACCCCGACAACACTTTCCCGGCGCCAATTTCCACCAGATGATCGACGCCATGGCCCTTCATGGTCAGCACACATTCGCGCCAGCGTACCATGCCGGTTACCTGTTCCACCAGCAGGCTGCGGATTTCAGAAGTTTCAGAAACGACATCGGCGGTCACATTGGCAATCAGGGGCACCGTCACCGGCGTCATGGAAACGGTGGCAAGGGCTCTGGCCATAACGTCGGCGGCAGGCGCCATCAAGGCGCAATGAAAGGGCGCCGAAACCGGCAGCAGAATTGCCCGCTTGGCGCCTCGGGTCTGCGCGATTTCGATGGCGCGATTGACCGCTGCTGTATCGCCCGACACCACCACCTGGCCCGGCGCGTTATCATTGGCGGCGGTACATACGCCATCGCCAGCGGCCTCGGCGGCAACAGCGACGACATCGGCCATCTCTAGTCCCATCAATGCCGCCATGGCGCCCTCGCCTACCGGCACGGCCTCCTGCATGGCACGGCCACGGGTTTTCAGCAGCCGCGCGGCATCCGGGACGGAAAAGCACCCGACCGCCGAAAGGGCCGAATATTCACCGAGCGAATGGCCGGCGACATAGGCCGCCGTTTGCGATAGATCAATTTTGCCTTCGACAGCCAGCACCCGCATCACCGCGAGGCTGACGGCCAGGATTGCCGGTTGCGCGTTTTCGGTCAGCAGCAGGTCTTCATCAGGCCCCTCGAACATCAGCTTCGACAAGTTTTGGCTGAGCGCCTCGTCGATTTCCTGGAACACTTCGCGCCCGCAGGCAAAGGCCCCGGCCACATCACGGCCCATACCAACGGTCTGGCTTCCCTGTCCGGGAAAAACGAAAGCGCGTGACATATGGTGCGATCCTTTGATTGTGTACAAAAATCAGACGCAGGCAGGTAAAGCCCCAGGGCGCAGGTGTCAAGGTTTTGGCAGTTGAAACTCTGTCAAAGAGTATCCCAGGAACGGCGAATATTACCATGCCTCTCCGAACCCTTGCCAGCAACGCCGAAACCTGTATAGTTCGCGCGCTTTCAAAAGCTTCCTGTCGGGATTGTCCCGGCTATGCCTGGGCCCTAAACCGCCGGGTTGAGAAAATCCTTAGGGAGATACAGTAACGTGTCATTGTACGAAAACGTGTTTATTGCACGCCAAGATATATCCACGGTCCAGGTCGACGGACTAATCGAAACCTTCGAAAAAGTCATCTCCGACATGGGCGGCTCCATACCAAAGAAGGAGTCGTGGGGTCTTCGCTCCATGGCCTACAAAATCAAGAAAAACCGCAAGGGCCATTACGTGCTCATGAATATCGACGCCCCCGGCGAAGCGATCCAGGAAATGGAACGCCAGATGCACCTGCACGAAGATGTGCTGCGGTATCTGACGACGCGGGTTGATGTGCTGGAAGAAGGCCCGTCGGCCGTGTTGCGCGCCAAGGAACGCGGCGACGACCGGGCCCGGCGCAGCAGCTACGACAGTGGTGACGGTGACCGCCCCAGCCGGCCTACCCCTGACGCCGCTCCGGCCGCAAAGGTGGAGGAGGCCAAAGTCGAGGAAGCCAAAGACGCTCCGGTTGAAGACACCGCCGCAAAAGAAGAAACCCCGGTCCAAGACGATGCTGGAAAAGATGAAGGAGACGCCAAATGAGCTACCAAGATAATGACGGTGCTCGCGAAGGCGGTTCCGATGACGGCAAACGCCCGACTTTTTTCCGACGCCGCAAGTCCTGCCCCTTCGCCGGTCCGAACGCGCCCAAGATCGATTATAAGGACGTCAAGCTGCTGTCCCGGTACACTTCGGAACGGGGCAAAATCGTACCCAGCCGCATTACCGCCGTTTCCGCCAAAAAACAGCGTGAACTGGCCCGGGCAATCAAAAAGTCCCGGTTTCTGGCGTTGATGCCGTTCGTTATCAAGTAACACGCGTTGTCCGGGATACGCGTGTTAAGCGCGCGTATCCCACGGACAACCGGAAATTTGCCTGGAAATGGTCATGTCCAAGGACACATTGATCGCCGTCGGTGCTGGCGTTTTAAGCGCCCTTGCCGCTACGGCTTTCATCAGCCACACGCCGGGTGCGATGATGCTGGTCTATATGGCGGACTTGCCGTTGTTCATGGCCGGATTAGCCTTTGGTCCCCAAAGTGCCGCCCTCAGCGGGGCGGTCGGGTTCATGATCGCCGGCATGTTGGGCGGCGGACTGGCGGCAGGAATTTTCGGCCTGATGCAGGCGTTGCCGGTCTGGCTGGTGGTACGCCAGATGGTGCTGAAACGCACAGGCGCCTCACCAAACGATGTCGAATGGTACCCGGTCGGCGATATGTTGTGCTGGCTGACGATGCTGGTGGCGGGCATGCTGTTGGTAGCCACCATGGCCAGCCTGAGCGGTGAACACGGTGGCCTTTCAGCCCTGATCTCGGACAACCTGGATCGCATTCTCCAGACCCTGGCCCCGGAATGGGACCCCGCGCACCGGACTCAAATGGTCGACGTGATGGTGCCCATGTTTCCCGGCGCCATCGGCATTTCCTGGCTGGTGATGACGATCCTCAACGCCGCCGTAGCCCAGAATGTTCTGGTCAAATTGAAAAAAGCCATTCGCCCGACTCCGGCCTACGTGGACCTGCAACTTCCCCAATGGATGTCCTGGCCGCTGATCGCCGCCGCCGCAATAGCATTGCTGGGACCGGGGGAAATAGAGTATACCGGCCGCAATCTGGCGATGATCCTCTCGTTGCCGTTCTTTTTATTGGGCCTTTCGGTTGCACACACCTGGGTCCGGGGCCGGCCGGGGGCCAGGATGATGCTGGTGGCGATGTATTTGGTAATGGTGTTTTCGGGCTGGGCGACATTGATAGTCGCCGCCGTCGGCCTAGTCGAATTATGGAGCGGCCTTCGCCATCGCATGGCGATGCCAACGGATTTTAATACTTAACCTCTCGGGCAGCGCCCGGAACAATGGAGCGACAAACATGGATCTCATACTACTGGAAAAAATCGACAAGCTCGGTCAAATGGGCGACGTCGTCCAGGTCAAGAGCGGCTTTGCGCGCAACTACCTTCTGCCTCAGGGTAAGGCGCTACGCGCCACCGAAGCCAACAAAAAACATTTCGATATCCAACGCGCTCAGTTAGAAGCCGACAATCTGGATACCCGCAAGGACGCCGAAGCACTCGGCAAAAAGCTGGACGGACTGATCGTCATCATGACTCGTCAGGCCGGCGAGGCGGGCCAATTATATGGTTCGGTAAATGCTCGCGACGTTGCCATTGGGGTTACCGAGGCCGGGTTCACCATCACCCGCCAGCAGATCCAACTGCCTCACCCGATCAAGGCGCTCGGCCTGTATGACATTCGTGTCGACCTGCACCCGGAAGTTTTCGTGACCGTCGTCGCCAATGTCGCGCGCTCGGTCGAAGAAGCCAAAATCCAAGCGAAAACCGGTTCTGCCGTCGTCAGCAACGAAGAAGAAGAAAACACTAAGGACGCCGCAGGCGCTGAAGAAGCCGCCAAAGAGGCCATCCTGGAGCAGGCCGAGGAAATCTTCGAGGCAGGCGCAGCCCCCACCTTGGAAGACGCCTCTGAGGAAGCGGCCTCTGAAGAGGAAGGTTTGAGCGAGGACGAAAAATCCGAATAGACCTAAGCCACCGATAGTTATCGTCAACGGCGCGTTCCTCGGGACGCGCCGTTTTCGTTATCGGAACGGCTTATACACAGAAAAGAGTCCTTATCCCCGCTTTCCCCATGCTGATAAACTGTCCCCTGGCAGCCTCAACTCTCTAATCTCTGGTCATGGTTTCTACAACGTTAACGACCCCGAACGGGCTTCCCCCCGAACATGAGACAGGCGACGTATCCGGCGGGCAGCCGGATGGCGACGGCCCTAATCCGTTCCGCACAATGCCGCACAATCTGGAGGCGGAGAAAAGCCTGCTTGGCGCCATCTTCGTCAACAACCGGGCTTACGAGGCGGTGTCCGAGTTTCTGCGGCCTGAGCATTTCGCCTATCCGCAGCACGGGCGCATTTTTGAGGCCGCTTCCAAGCTGATTGAGCGCGGCCAGATCGCCGACCCGATCACGCTGAAGCGATATTTCGAAGCCGACGAAAACCTGGCCGACATCGGCGGCCCGGCATATCTCGCGGAACTGGCTGGCTCGGCAGTGACGGTCATCAACGCCGGTGAATACGGCAATGTCATTTACGACCTGTATCTGAAACGCGAGTTGATCGCCTTGGGTGAAGACGTCGTCAACGCGGCCTATGGCGGCGCGGTCGAGGATACTGCCACCAGCCAAATCGAGGTTGCCGAACAGAGTTTGTATGATCTGGCCACGTCGGGCGATTATGAAGGCGGCTTCGTTCCGTTCCGGGATTCGGTCATCGCGGCCATCGAAATCGCCACCAACGCCCACAACCGCCAGGGCGGGTTGGCCGGGGTCGGTAGTGGGTTCCGGGATATAGACAGGTTATTGGGTGGAATGCATTCGTCGGATCTGCTCATTCTCGCCGGACGGCCGAGCATGGGGAAAACCGCGCTGGCCACCAATATGGCCTTTAACGCGGCCAAGGATTATTACGAGTCCGATGGCCGCGAAGGGGCCGTGGTCGGGTTTTTCTCGCTGGAAATGTCAGCCGAACAGCTCGCCAGCCGCATTTTGTCGGAACAGTCCCACATCTCGTCCGACCGTATGCGCAAGGGCGAACTGGCGACCGAGGAATTCAACCGCCTGTCCGCCGCCTCGACGACGCTGCACAATATCCCGATCTTCATCGACGACACCCCGGCGTTGACGG
>JABMOG010000009.1 GCA_013204265.1 Rhodospirillales bacterium | reverse complement strand
TGGCAGGGTAAACCCCACCGGGAGCAAGACCAAATAGGGGCGGCGGGTCGGACTGGTTCCGACAGGCGTGTTTTCGCGTCGTCGCCCGGGTAGGTCGCGTGAGGCGTTCGGTAACGGGCGTCCCAGATGAATGGTCATCTATCCTCACTCATTTATTTGGGAGAGGTGGACAAAACCCGGCTTACAGACCGTCTGGCATTTCATCCCTTCTTAATACAGACCCCCTATGGTGACGCAGCGCCCTGGGAATCGCCTCTAAAACACCCTTTGCAAGCCACAAAGCCGCCGGAATTTTGGCGCCTGATGGATCGTTTTTGAACGATCAGCGCGGCCCGGGTTGCGTGGGCGAACGGGTTTCCCAAATTGGCGCCGGGCACGGACCTGACTTGAGGCCGTTCCGGGGGGACGAAAGTCCCGGAATTCCGCGCCCCGGAAAGGTTTTGTTAACCCATCGAATTACATAATGTCCCATTGACGCCCATCAATACCCATGCTATCCCATTAGTTGCCATATTGCGATCATGGGGGGTCCGCGTTCCGAGGGGGATTTCCAGCATTGGGCAAGAACGGGTGTCAGCGTCAGAAGTCGTTGATACGAAAGAAATTTTTTGGGAGCTAAAATGGCACTCTTTGTTGGCAGACACGTCAACAAGATCGATGCGAAAGGGCGGGTCTCGGTACCTAAACCCTTCCGTTCGGCATTTGTCAGCCAGTCCTTCAACGGCATTTATGTCTACCCACTGTTTAAATTCAACGCTTTCGAGGCGTGCGACGAGACCTTCATGACGCGCATGAGCGACAGCCTCGAAGACCTGCCGATGTTCTCCGACGAGCAGGATGACTTGTCGGTGATTCTGGAAAGTGCATTTCAGTTGCCTTTCGATCCGGAAGGCCGCGTGGCACTGCCGAAAGAGATTTTGAAAACTGCGGGGATCACCACCCAGACCTTATTTGTCGGGCGTGGCCGCCGGTTCCAGATTTGGGAGCCGCAGGCTTACGAGGCCAACCGTGGCCATGCCTTTGAGCGCGCCCGTGTGCGTGGCGCAACCCTGCAATTGAGACAGCCGCCGAAGCGGGAAGGGGAGGAGTCGTAATAAATGACCCCCCCTACTCCCCCGGCTGGTCTTATCCCGCCCCGTCATACTTCGGTCCTGCTGAGTGAAGTCGTGGACGCTTTGGCACCGCGCGACGGGGCCGTTTACGTGGACGCCACCTTCGGCGCCGGCGGCTATTCCAAAGCCATTTTGGAAGCCGCCGACTGTACCGTGTGGGGTATCGACCGCGACGCCGAAGCCCTGGCCCAGAGCGCTGACCTGCTGGCTCGTTTTGAAGGACGCCTGACGGTTCTTAACGGCCCCTTCGGCGACATGGTGCATCTGCTTGCCGACGTCGGCGTCGATAAAATCGACGGCATCGCCTTGGATTTGGGCGTCTCCTCAATGCAGATTGACGAACCCGACCGGGGCTTCAGCTTCCGCGCCGACGGGCCATTGGATATGCGCATGGCGCAATCGGGAATGACGGCGGCCGAAGTCGTCAACCAGTTGGACGAGACCGAACTGGCCAATATCATCTACCGGTACGGCGAAGAACGTCTGTCGCGCCGGGTCGCAAAGGCCATCGTCGAAACCAGGGCCGAGACGCCGATCACCCGAACCGGACAACTGGCCGGGCTGGTGCGTCGCGTGGTGCGAAAATCCAAGGACGGTATCGACCCGGCGACCCGGACGTTCCAGGCGCTGCGAATTTACGTCAACGACGAGCTGGGCGAACTGGAACGCGGATTGTGCGCCGCCGAGACGCTTCTTCGTCCGGGCGGACGGTTGTGCGTGGTTGCGTTTCATTCCCTGGAAGACCGCCAGGTCAAAGAATTTTTGAAATCCGGCAGTGGCACCGCCGCAAAGCCTTCGCGACACCTGCCTGTGCAATCGAAAATGGAGGTCGAGCCGACCTTTCGTTTGTTGTCGAAGCGTGTCGTTAAACCCTCGGCGGAAGAAACCGCCGCAAACCCCCGCGCCCGTTCGGCCCGGTTGCGCGCCGCCGAGCGCACCGCCGCCCCGGCTCGCAAAGCCGCTTAGAAAGAGAACTGCCATGATCCGTCCTGCCATGATCTTGATAACCCTGCTGGCGGTTTCGCTGGGCCTGACCCTGTTCGTGGTCAAGTATCAGGTCCAGGACCTCGAAGGCGAACTGGTGGAATATAATCGTTCCATCACCGATGACCGCCAGGCCATTCATGTGCTGAAAGCGGAATGGAGTCTTTTGAATCAGCCCTCGCGGTTACGCCAGTTGGCGGAACGCTATCTGGGGCTGGGCGTAGTCGAACCCAGCCAGATCGGCACGTTGGTCGATTTTTTTCCCGAGCCGGTCGTCCCGGACGCTTCGGTCGTGCAATCGGTCGTGCCGTTGACGGCGCAAATTCAGGTTGAGGGGATCAAGCCATGACCTCCGCCCGCCGGATTGAAGGTGTTCGCAAAGAAGCCCTTGAGGTTGGCCGTAACCGATTGCTGGTGACAGGCATTGTCCTGACGCTGGCGTTTAGTGTGATTGGTGTGCGCCTCGTCGATCTGACCGTTTTCAAGGGCGGCGGCGAGCCGAAACAGGCCAATATAAATTCGGCCCCCGAAGCCCCCGTCGTGCGGGCCAATATTGTCGACCGCAACGGTATTCTGCTTGCCACCAGTTTGCCGACGGCGTCGCTTTTTGCCGACCCGGGTGCGGTGCTGAATGCGCGTGATGCCGCTGCCAAGCTGATCACGGTTCTGCCGCAACTGGAACTCGAGGAACTGCTTTCCAAGCTGACGTCGAAATCTCACTTTGTCTGGCTCAGCCGCAATCTGACGCCTAAGCAGCAATACCGTGTCAACCACCTTGGCCTGCCGGGGTTAGGTTTTCAGCGGGGCGAACGCCGGGTCTATCCGCACGGGCGGCTGGCGGCTCATGCGCTGGGTCTGACCGATGTCGATGGGCGCGGTATTTCTGGCCTGGAACAATACTTCGACGAGACGCTCAGTTCCGGCAACCTTATCAAAGTGGCTTTGGACATACGTGTTCAGGAAATGCTGCACCGCGAATTGTCCGCCGCTATGAGAGAATTCCGGGCTATCGGCGCCGCCGGGCTGGTGTTGGATGCCAATTCCGGAGAAGTCGTCTCCATGGTGTCGCTTCCGGATTTTGACGCCAACGTTCCCGGCTCTGCCGGCGGCGAGACGGCGTTTAACCGGGCGACTAAGGGGGTCTACGAGATGGGCTCCACCTTCAAGCTGTTTACCGCCGCCATGGCGTTGGATTCCGGCACTGTCGAATTTAATGGCGGCTATGACGCCAGCCAGCCGATCAAGGTATCGCGTTTCACCATCCGTGATTTTCATGGCAAGAACCGCTGGCTGTCGGTGCCCGAAATCATCATGTATTCGTCCAACATCGGTGCCGCAAAGATGGCCTTGGATGTCGGTACCAAAGCCCAGCGGTCTTATCTGGGGCGGTTAGGGCTGTTGACTCCGGCGGCCGTGGAATTGCCTGAGATCGGCCGCCCGCTGGTGCCGAGCCGCTGGCGGGAAATCAATACTATGACCATTTCCTATGGCCACGGGATCGCCGTGTCGCCCCTGCAAATGGCGAGTGGCGTAGCCTCGCTGGTCAACGGCGGCCTGTATGTTCAGCCGACTATGTTGAAGCGCCATGTTGGCGCAGCCATCGAGAGCAAGCGAGTGGTCTCGGAGCAAACGTCCGAACAAATTCGCGAACTGATGCGCCTCGTAGTTAACAAGGGTACCGGAAGCAAGGCGGCTGCCGAAGGCTATAGCGTCGGCGGCAAGACCGGTACGGCGGACAAGGTGTCTGTGCGGGGCTACCGCAAGAACGCAACGATTTCCTCTTTCGTCGGGGCATTCCCCATCGCCGCACCGCGCTACATCCTGCTGGTCATGGTCGACGAGCCGAAAGGCAACGCGCGGACTTCCAATTACGCCACCGGCGGCTGGGTCGCGGCCCCTGCCGTGGGCCGTGTGGTGCAAAGGATGGCGCCGCTTTTGGGAATGGCGCCCGACCGGAGGGTTGTCGAGAAAGACACTGTTCCATTCTTCAATCATCCCAAGAGCGGTGGTCTTAAGAAACCCGCTCCGGGGCTTAAGAAAATCATAATCAAAGCCAAGGCCGAAGAACGGATTCACAAGGTTCCCGGCGGTAATGAACAACACATGTTGAAGCGTGTTCGCGCAGTTCTGGGTGCGACGGGCGCAAATGGTGGGGCCGAAAAAGCCGAGGCGACTGGCGTCGTTGGTTCTTCGGAACAGGCCCTTGCAACTTACTGAGGTCTTGGATGGTGCCGAGATGGAAGTGACGGACAACACGGTCACGAATGAAACGGAGATACTCGGGCTCACCTGCGATTCGCGGCAGGTTGAGCCCGGCTTTATTTTTGCCGCCCTGCCTGGACATCAGCTGGACGGACGGGAATATATTGCCGAAGCCCTGGAGAAGGGCGCGGTCTGCGTTGTTGCGCCGCCGGGCACGAACCTGCCCGGTGATCCCCGCGATCCCTGGACGGGCGAGCCAATTCCATTGTTGATGCATACCAATCCGCGCCGCCAATATGCCTTGATGGCGGCCTCGTTCTTCGAGGCCCAACCAGACTGTATCGCCGCCGTCACCGGAACCAACGGCAAGACATCGGTGGTCACATTCCTGCGCCAGATTTGGGTTGGCTTGGGCCGCAAAGCAGCTAGCACCGGCACCCTTGGCGTCGTCGCCCGTGGCTTCGAGAACCGCAAAACCCTGACCACGCCCGACCCAGCCGATCTGCATCGCAACCTGCGCGATCTGGCGCGGTTCGGGATTACCCGGTTGGCGATGGAAGCGTCTTCGCACGGCCTCGAACAGTACCGGCTAGACGGGGTGCGAGTTGGCATCGCAGCCTTTACCAACCTGACCCGCGACCATCTCGATTATCACGGTGACATGGACGCCTATCTGGCCGCCAAATTGCGCCTGTTTACCGATATCCTTGCGCCGGGCGGCACCGCTGTCCTTAACGCCGATGGGGATTATGCGGACGCCGTCGAGACGGCGTGCCGGAACGCAGGCCTTAAAATTTTGCGCTACGGCGGAATTGGTGCGGATATTTGTCTGGACGCCAGTACCATTATTTCCGGCGGCTACCAGTTAGACATCTCCGCCGGTGGAAACCGGTACCAGACGACACTGCCCCTGATGGGGGACTTCCAGGTTTCCAACGCCATGGCGGCGGTGGCGCTGGCGATTGCCTCGGGCGAAGACCCCGGCGGCGTGATTGCCCAACTCGAACACCTTGAAGGCGCGCCGGGCCGGGTGCAATTGGTCGGAGAAACGCCCGAAGGCGCGGCTGTGTTCGTCGATTATGCGCATACCCCGGACGCGCTCTCAAATGTGCTGCGGGCGCTCAGACCTCATGCCGATGGGCGCTTGTGTGTGGTGTTCGGCTGCGGTGGTGACCGGGACTCCGGCAAGCGTTCGGAAATGGGAGCCATTGCCAGCGAACTGGCCGATGTGGTGATCGTTACCGACGACAACCCGCGCACTGAGGACGCGGCTCAAATCCGTGCCCAGATTTTAGCGGCGGCCCCGGCGGCGGTGGAAATTGCCGAGCGCGAAGAGGCCATAACAAAAACCATTCAAGGGCTGGGCGCCGGGGACCTGCTGGTTATCGCCGGTAAGGGCCACGAAAAAGGCCAGATCATCGGCACTGAAACCCGCCCCTTCGACGATATCCAGATCGCCCGCGATGTTCTCCGGAGGCTGCCAGCATGAACCCGTCAGCAGAAACCCATCTGTGGACGTCTGAAACCGCGATCGCCGCGACGCGCGGGTGTGGTGCCCCCGATTGGCGCGCCGACGGCGTTACCATCGACAGCCGGGATGTTATCTCCGGCGATCTGTTCATCGCCATCAAAGGACCGCGGTTCGACGGCCACCAATTTACTGCCGATGCCCTGGCCGCCGGTGCAGTGTGTGCGGTGGTCGATCATCGACCGGGTGCGCTTGGTGCCGAGGCGCCGCTGCTCGAAGTCAATGATACGATGACGGCGCTTGAAGATCTCGGCCGGGCCGCGCGCGCGCGAACCGCCGCCAAGGTCATTGCCGTGACCGGCAGCGTTGGCAAAACCGGTACCAAAGAGGCGCTCCGTTTTGTTCTTGAAGACCAGGCCCCCTCAATGGCCAGCCGGGGCAGTTTCAACAATCATTGGGGTGTGCCGCTGAGTCTGTCGCGGATGCCGGCGGATACCGCCTTCGGGGTGTTCGAGATCGGCATGAATCACCCGGGCGAAATAACCCCGCTCACCAAAATGGTGCGCCCTGACGTTGCCATTATTACGAATGTGGAAAACGTGCATAGCGCGTATTTCGATTCCATAGAAGCCATCGCCGACGCCAAGGCGGAAATCTTCGCCGGGTTGAATGACGGCGGTGTCGCCATCCTCAACCGCGACAACGATCAATATGACCGGCTTAAGGTCGCCGCGGGCCGAGCGGGGGTAAAATCCATCGTCGGTTTCGGTGTGCATCCGCAAGCCCAGGCTAGGGCTATCGATATTCGCGCCGATAGTGAAGGCTCGGATATCAACGCGGTAATTTGCGGCCATGAAATCCACTATCGACTGGGCCAGCCTGGTCGCCACTGGGTTATGAATTCACTGGCGGTTCTGGCCGCGGTTGACGCCGTCGGCGGCGATGTTGGCCGGGCGGCTGCGGAATTGGCGGGCATGCACGGGCTCAAGGGTCGGGGTCAGCGCCACACGGTGACACTTCCCGGCGGCGACTTCGTCGTCATTGATGAGAGCTATAACGCTTCGCCGGCCTCCATGCGCGCCGCGCTCGAAGTGCTGGGACAGATGCAGCCCGCGGGTAAAGGCCGGCGCATTGCGGTTCTCGGCGACATGCTGGAACTGGGCGAACAATCCGGTGCCCGTCATGCCGAATTGGCGAAAACCCTAATAGCAGAGAAAATCGATCTGGTGTTTACCGCCGGGAAATATATGGACGCTCTTTGGAGCGACCTGTCGGAATCCATGCGCGGCGGATGCGCCCCGACGAGCGAGGGTGTGTTGGCGCAGGTCACCGGCGCGGTCCGCCCCGGCGATGTAATTGTCGTCAAGGGCTCCGCCAGGTCTAACACCGGTCCCATCGTCGAGGCATTGCTCGCCTTACCGGATAAGGGGTAGGCAGATGCTGTTTCATCTTCTCTATCCCATGGCCGATCAGTTCCCGGTGTTAAACGTATTCCGCTACCTTACCTTCCGTACCGGCGGCGCCATTATCACGGCGCTGATTGTCGGCTTCATGTTTGGCCCGGTGCTGATCGGTATGCTGAAAAGCCGTCAAAGCGCAGGCCAGCCAATCCGCGCCGACGGCCCGGAAAGTCATATTCTGACCAAGGCTGGGACGCCGACCATGGGCGGGTTCCTGATTTTACTGGCGTTGACGGTGGCGACGTTGCTGTGGGCAGACCTGAACAACCGGTATGTCTGGGTCGCGTTGGGGGTGACCATCGGTTATGGCGTTATCGGGTTTCTCGATGATTACCTGAAAGTCACCCGCCAGGATTGCAGCGGTCTGTCCGGCAAGCTGAAGTTGTTGTTGCAGACATCTATCGCCCTGGTTGGGGCCTTCGCCATCGCCGACCAGCTTCCTCCGGCGCTGACGACGACCCTGGCGGTGCCGTTCTTAAAGAATACGCTGCTCGACCTCGGTGGGCTGTTCATTGTCTTCGCCGTGCTGGTAATGGTCGGCTCGTCGAATGCCGTTAACCTGACCGATGGGCTGGACGGGCTGGCGATTGTGCCGGTGATGATCGCCGCCGGTGTTTTCGCGCTGATTGCGTATCTGGCCGGTAACGCCGTCTTTTCATCGTATCTGCAAATTCACCATGTCCCCGGAGCCGGCGAACTGGCGGTCTTTTTGGGCGCCTTGGTCGGCGGCGGCCTGGGCTTCCTGTGGTTTAACGCACCGCCGGCTAAAATTTTTATGGGCGATACCGGCTCGTTGTCGTTGGGGGCGGCGCTCGGCACCACCAGCATCATTACCAAGCATGAGTTGGTACTGGCCATCGTCGGCGGTCTGTTCGTGCTGGAAACCGTCTCGGTCATTGTTCAGGTGGTGTCGTTCAAGCTGACCGGCAAGCGGGTCTTCGCGATGGCTCCGTTGCACCATCATTTCGAGAAAAAAGGCTGGGCCGAAAGCACCATTGTCATCCGGTTCTGGATCATTGCTTCGATCCTGGCGCTGGTCGGCCTGTCCACATTGAAACTGCGGTGAGAAAACCCTGATGATCGACGTCTTTCCCTTTGCCCATTATCCCGTTGCCGTCTTCGGGCTCGGACGTTCCGGCATGTCGGCGGCAATGGCGCTGATGAAAAGCAAGGCCGAAGTGGCGGCCTGGGATGATGACGAGGACGCACGGGATGCTGCCGCAGAGGCCGGTGTGCCGCTGGTCGATCTCTATAAGTGCGATTGGAAGGACCACACTACGCTTGTGTTGAGCCCCGGTATTGCGCTGCGCCACCCGAAACCCCACCCAATCGTACAATTGGCCGAGGCTGCAAACGTCGAAATTATCGGCGATGTCGAATTACTGGCCCGGGCGCAACGCGAGGCTGCTTATATTGGTATCACCGGCACCAACGGCAAATCGACGACCACGGCGCTGATCGGCCACATTTTACAGATTTCGGGCCGCGAGGCTGAAATCGGCGGCAATCTTGGAATTCCGGCGCTCGACCTGGAACCGCTCAGCAGCGACGGCACCTACGTGCTGGAAATGTCGTCCTATCAGTTGGAACTGACCAAATCGATCACCTTCGATGTTGCGGTTCTGCTCAACCTCAGCCCCGACCATCTCGACCGGCACGGCGACATGAACGGATACGCGGCGGTTAAAAAATCCATCTTCAAACGCCAGACGAAGCCGAGAACCGCCGTTATCGGCGCCGATGACGAATATGGACGCGCAATCTATGACGAATTGGTGGCCGCCGACGAACAGGTGGTGATCGGAATTTCCGGATATGAGCGAGTGCCGGGCGGGGTCTATGCGGTGGGCGGGGTGCTGGTCGATGACACCGAGGGCACCGAGGCCCTGGTCATGGACCTGTCGGAAAACCCCTGCCTGCCGGGGCGGCACAACTGGCAAAACGCCGCCGCCGCCTATGCCTCGGCCAAATCGGCGGGCGTGCAAAGCCACGCGATCATGGCCTGCATCAACAGCTACCCCGGCCTTGTCCATCGCCAGGAACCGATCGCCATTGTCGACGGCGTCGGCTTTGTAAATGATTCCAAGGCGACCAATGCCGAGGCCGCCGCGCGCGCGCTGGAGTGTTACGACGCGACCTATTGGATCATCGGCGGGCGGCCCAAGGATGGTGGCCTGCAGGCGACGACTAACCATCTCGGCAACGTACGCCATGCCTTTCTGATCGGCGAAGCGTCGATGGAATTCTCGAAATTCCTCGACGGACGAGTACCAATGACAATGTCTGGCGATCTTAAGACCGCCGTCGCCCAAGCCGCAAAGATGGCCAAAGACGAGGCCGCAAACGGCGGTGCGGCGCCGGTGGTGTTGCTGTCGCCGGCCGCCGCTTCGTTCGACCAGTTCGACGACTTCGAGGCGCGTGGCGATGCCTTCCGCGATCTGGTCGAGGCCTTGCCCGGCAAACATATGGACCCGTTCGAGGAACCCGGCGTATTTCCGGGCACCAAGCGCGATGAGGAGGCAGCGGTATGAGCGCCATTGCCCGCACAGATACGAGCTTGGTCGTCAATTGGTGGTGGACCGTTGATCGTTGGACCCTGGCGGCGCTGGCGGCCATCGTCGCTATCGGTGCGATGTTGACCCTGGCAGCGTCGCCGCCGGTGGCCGAACGACTGGGCCTCGACACCTTCTATTTCGCGCGGCGACAGTTTCTTTTCCTGGGCGCCGCGGTGGTGGTTATTTTCACGACATCGTGCCTGACACCCAACAACATCCGCCGCCTTGCCGTGATCGCCATGGGCGGCGCCGTGGTGTTGATGATAGCGACACTGTTTATCGGCCCTGAAATCAAGGGAGCAACGCGCTGGATACCGTTCGGCTCATTTTCCCTGCAGCCGTCGGAATTCGTCAAACCGGCGTTTGCCGTGGTCGCCGCGTGGATGTTCGCCGAGCAGCGCCTCGACGGAAAATTCCCAGGTTACGCCATCACCACCGGCCTGTTTTTGTTCGTCGTATCCCTGTTGCTGTTGCAGCCGGATGTCGGCATGTCCCTGGTAATCGCCGCCGTGTGGTCGGTGCAGTTCTTCGTCGTCGGTTTGCCTTTGTTGTTGGTAATGGGATTGGGTTTCACATTTCTAGCTGCTTCCGTGGCCGCCTATTTCACGTTCGGCCACGTACAGGCGCGGGTCGACCGTTTTCTCGATCCCGCCGGCGGCGAAAGCTATCAGGTCAACCGGGCGCTGGAAGCTTTTTTCAACGGCGGCTGGGCCGGGCGCGGTCCGGGCGAAGGGCGCATCAAAGAAGTCTTGCCCGATGCCCATGCGGATTTCATTTTCGCCGTCGCCGGCGAGGAATTCGGTCTGGTGTTGTGCCTGATCCTGGTTGCCTTGTTCGCCTTTGTCGTGCTGCGGGGGTTCAGCCGGGTGCTGAAGTCCGGCGACTTGTTCGTGTTGCTGGCGGTGACCGGTCTGTTGGTCCAGTTCGCGGTGCAAGCCATCATCAACATGGCGTCTAACACCAACCTGATTCCGCCCAAGGGCATGACCCTGCCGTTTGTGTCTTACGGCGGATCATCGACCCTGGCGCTGGCGCTGGGCATGGGCATGGTCTTGGCCCTAACCCGCGAACAGCCGGGCGCGGGGAGGTCGAAATGACCGCCCAAGCGCCGCTTGTCGTCCTCGCCGCCGGCGGCACGGGCGGTCACATGTTTCCGGCCCAGGCCCTGGCCGTTGAGCTGATGGAGCGCGATTGCCGTCTGGCGTTGATTACCGATCGCCGCGGGGACGCTTGGCAGGGCGATACCGGGGCTGTGGAAACCTATCGTATTCGTGCCGGCGGCGTTGCCGGTAAAAGTCTCATAGCGCGCCTGCAAAGCGGCCCCAAACTGGCTCTCGGAACCTGGCAGGCGCGGGGTCTTTTGAAACGCCTGGAACCCAAAGCCGTTGTCGGTTTCGGCGGATATGCCTCGGTCCCGACCATGCTGGCGGCCAGCTTCGGCGACTACCCGACCGCCATCCACGAACAAAATGCCGTGCTTGGCCGCGCCAATCGTCTGTTGGCGTCGCGGGTAGAATGCATCGCGACGTCGTTCGCAAAAGCCGAAGGCCTGCCCGTCAATGGCTCGGCTCGGGTCGTGCATACGGGTATGCCGGTTCGGCCCGCGGTCGCCGCCATGCGGGGGCACCCGTATCCGCCATTGACGTCGGGCGGGTCGATTAACCTGCTGGTGATCGGCGGCAGCCAAGGGGCGCGGGTGTTTTCCGATGTAGTTCCCTCGGCTCTGGGGCTTCTGGACGAAGACCTGCGCGGGCGAATCCAGGTGACTCAACAATGCCGCTCCGAAGACCTTGACCGTACGCGTGAGCAGTACCGGAAACTGGGCCTGCAGGCCGATCTCGGGACGTTCTTCGATGACGTGCCCGAGCGTTTGGCAGCGGCGCACTTGCTGATTGGTCGCTCCGGCGCGTCTACGGTTGCCGAGACCCTGGTCGTTGGCCGTCCGGCGATTTTGGTGCCTTACCCGCACGCTATTGATGATCACCAAACCCGCAACGCGCACGCAATTGACGAGGCCGGTGCCGGCTGGTTGATACCGGAACCCGCGTTTACGCCGCCGGCGTTGGCGGCGCGGCTGGATTCCCTGTTCGGTCTGCCGGCGATTTTGGAAAAAACCGCTTCCGTCGCCAAGGACTCCGCTGCCGTGGATGCCGTCGGGCGTCTAGCCGACATGGTCTGTACATTGCTGCCCCCGAAAAGAAGTGGGAACGGTAACGGCGACACAAGGAGGGCGGCATGAAGGCGCTACCCCTTGATATCGGCACGATCCATTTCGTCGGCATCGGCGGCATCGGCATGAGCGGCATCGCCGAAGTCCTGCATACATTGGGATATTCGGTGCAAGGCAGCGACGTCGCCGAGGGTGCCAACGTCAAACGTCTGCGCGACCTTGGCGTTACCATCCATATCGGACATAGCGAGCAAAATCTGGGCGAGGCACGGGTGATCGTTATTTCGACGGCTGTTAAATCTGACAACCCGGAAGTTCAGGCCGCTCGCCATCGCATGATTCCGGTCGTTCGCCGGGCTGAAATGCTGGGCGAACTGATGCGCCTGAAATGGTCGATTGCCGTCGGCGGCACCCACGGCAAGACCACGACGACGTCCCTGATCGCATCCGTCCTGGATACCGCCGGCATGGACCCAACGGTTATCAATGGCGGCATCATCAATGCCTGGGGGTCGAACGCACGGCTCGGCGCCGGGGATTGGATGGTCGCCGAAGCCGATGAATCCGACGGTACTTTTTTGAAGCTTCCGGCGACTATTGCCGTGGTCACCAACATCGATCCCGAACACCTGGACCATTACGGGTCTTTTGATGGTCTGCGTGCCGCTTTCGATTCCTTCGTTGCCAACATTCCGTTTTACGGTTTCGCGGCATTGTGCATCGACCACGCCGAAGTCCAGGCGATGATCCCACGGGTGTCCGACCGCCGCATAATCACTTACGGGTTTTCCCCCCAGGCCGATGTGCGCGCCGTCAATGTCACGACCACGCCGGACGCCGCCCGGTTTGATGTCCACATCACCGACCGCAAGACCGGGTCGGAGACAATTTTCAAGGATTTGGCGCTGTCCATGCTGGGCGATCACAACGTCCAGAATGCACTGGCCGCCATCGCCATTGCCGATGAAATGAATGTCGGCGAAGACGTCATCCGCCGTTCGCTGGCATCGTTTGAAGGCGTCAATCGGCGCTTTACCCGCACCGGTCTGGTCGACGGCATCACCATTATCGACGATTACGGCCATCACCCGGTGGAAATTGCCGCCGTGCTGAAAACCGCCCGTCAGGCCGCCAAAGGCAAAGTCATCGCCGTCGTACAGCCACACCGATACACCCGCTTGCGCGATTTGTTTGATGGCTTTTGCCGCTGCTTCAACGATGCCGACGCGGTCGTCGTAGCCGATGTTTACGAGGCTGGCGAAACCCCCATTGACGGCATCCACCGCGACGCCCTGGTCGAAGGCCTGGAGCGTCACGGGCACCGTACGGTGCGGGCGTTGGATGGGCCTAAGGATCTGGCCGAAACTATAAATGCCCTGGCATCCCCCGGCGACATGGTGGTGTGCCTGGGCGCCGGTGACATCACCCGCTGGGCGAATGAATTGCCGGACCAGTTACGCCGGGTTCGCAGCACAGGCAAGGAGGCGGCGAATGATGCCAGCTAAGCAGTCCGCCCCCGGTTTGATGGAACGCCTGCCCGCCGTGCGCGGCGCAATAGAATCCGATGCGCCGATGGCCAAGTATAGCTGGTTCAAGACCGGCGGTGCGGCAGACATCTTGTTCCAGCCTGCCGATGCAGATGATCTGGCCGAATTTCTGGCGGCCAAGCCGGACAATGTGCCGGTCACGGTTGTTGGCACGGCATCCAACATCATTATCCGCGATGGCGGAATCGAAGGCGTGGTTATTCGAATTGGTCGAGGCTTTGCCGATATTGATATTGATGGCGATACCATCACCGCCGGGGCTGCCGCCGCTGATATCAGCGTGGCGCGCAAAGCCCGCGATGCCGGGCTGGCGGGGCTGGAATTCCTGTCCGGGATTCCGGGCACTATTGGCGGCGGGCTGAGGATGAATGCCGGTGCTTATGGCACCGAATTCAAGGATATTTTTGTTAGCTCCGAAGCCCTCGACGGACAGGGAAACGTCCATCGGTTGGGGCTTGCTGACATGGGGTTCGGATATCGTCATTGTGGCGTGGCCGAGGACTGGATTTTCACCGCGGCGACAATCCGGGGCACCGCCGGTGACACCAGCGCCATCACACGCCGCATGGACGAAATTCAGAACGAGCGCGAAGCGACCCAGCCCGTGCGCACGCCAACCGGGGGCTCGACCTTCCGCAATCCTGAGGGGGCCAAGGCGTGGGAGCTGATTGAGCAAGCCGGTTGCCGGGGGTTGATGCGCGGCAAGGCCCGGGTGTCGGACCTGCACTGCAATTTTTTGATTAACACCGGCGGCGCCACTGCGGCTGACCTGGAAGGCCTCGGAGAGGAAGTTCGTCGCCGCGTTTATGAGCACAGCAGGGTCACCCTGGAATGGGAAATTCGCCGCATCGGGCGCCCCCAAGGAGGGCTGACATGACCCGGAATGTCGCGGTTTTGATGGGTGGCTGGTCGGCGGAACGCGAAGTCTCGCTGGTCTCGGGCGCCGCCGTTGCCCATGCGCTGGGCGATGCCGGAATGACGGTGACCTCGATTGACGTGCAACGCGATATGGGTGCGTTGTTGACGCGCCTGTACCCGCGCCCCGATACGGTGTTCAACGCGCTACACGGGCGTTTCGGCGAAGACGGCTGCGTTCAGGGATTGTTGGATATTCTCGATATTCCCTACACCCATTCAGGCCTGCTGGCGTCGGCTTTGGCGATGGATAAGCCGATGGCGAAACGGCTGTTTGCCGAAGTCGGGATACCGGTGGCGCAGCACCGGATCGTTACGCGCGACGAAATTCTCAGCGGCGATGTGATGGCGCGGCCCTATGTCATCAAGCCGCTCAACGAGGGCTCAAGTGTCGGCGTCCACATCGTTCTTGAGGGTGCTAACGAGCCGTTGTTCAACGACACCGGCTGGCCGTTTGGCGACCACGTCATGGTCGAAAAGTTTATCGCTGGTCAGGAGTTGACCGTCGCGGTGATGGGCAACAGGGCGCTGGCGGTTACCGAAATAAAGACCGGCCGCGAATTCTATGATTACGACGCTAAGTACGTGGACGGTGGATCGCACCATGTGATCCCGGCCGAAATTGCCCCCGAGGTTGCCGATGAAGTCCAGCGCCTCGCCATTCTGGCGCATCAAACGCTGGGCTGCCGGGGCGTTTCCAGGGCCGATTTCCGGTATGACGGAAAAACCCCGTATCTGCTTGAAATTAATACACAACCCGGTATGACCCCGACCTCGCTGGTGCCTGAACAGGCCCTGTACGCCGGTATCTCGTTTCCTGAGCTGGTGACGTGGATGGTCGATAACGCGGAGTGCGACGCATGAAAAAGACAGCAAGCATAAAAACCTCGAAACGCGGCCAACCGCGCCGCCGGGTGATTTCGTTCTGGCGTCACCGCCATTTCAGGACCTTTTTGGTGGTCTTGCTGATCGGATTGGGGGTTGCCGGTGGTTGGGGTGTGTGGCGTTCAGGCCTGGTTCCCAACGCCCTGGAGAAAGCCAAATGGGCGGTGATTGCGGCATCAACGGAAATGGGTTTCAAGGTCGACGAAATCCTTGTCATCGGCCGCAAAGAAACCAAGCAAAAAGATCTTTTGGCCGCTGTTCGCTTGGCTCGGGGTGCGCCGATCCTGGCCTTTGATTTGGCAGCCGCGCAAAAGCGCATCGAGGCTTTGCCCTGGGTCAAGAAGGCGAGCGTCGAGCGAATGTTGCCCGATACCGTGCTGTTGAACGTGGAAGAACGCGAGCCTCTGGTGTTGTGGCAACACAAGGGGGCCTTCGCCCTGATCGATACGGACGGCGAGGTCATTTTGCGAAAAGGACTTGAGCGGTTCTCCGACCTGCTGGTTGTGGTCGGCGCGGATGCCCCGAAGCACGCCGCCAAGTTGTTGCAAGCGCTGGCCACCGAGCCCGAGTTGATGCATTTGGTCAAGGCCGCGGTCCGTGTCGGCGGGCGGCGCTGGAACCTGCGCCTTAAGGGCGATATCGACGTGCGCCTGCCCGAAGAGGATGCCGCCGCCGCGTGGACCCGTCTGGCCGAGTACGAAAAAACCCATCAGGTGCTGGAGCGCGATGTGCGGATTTTGGACCTGCGCCAACCCGATCGGCTGATCGTGCGCAGACCTCCGCGCCCGGCCAAACCGGCCAAGGGTAAGCGTCAGGAAACATAGAGATTAGAGACTAGGGATATGAAAACAAAAACAGCATCTAAAAGGGTACGCAACGGCCTTGTCGCGGCACTTGATGTCGGCACGACAAAAGTTTGTTGCCTGATTGCGCGCCTGGATTCTAATGGGGGTCCGGCGCCGGAAGACAGGCTCAAGATTATTGGCATCGGCCATCAGGTTTCGCACGGCCTTCGTTCAGGCGCCATCGTCGACCTCGATGAAACCGAAGCCTCGATCCGGGCCACCGTGGAGGCCGCCGAGCAAATGGCGGGCGAGAACATACCGGGCGTGGTTGTCAATCTGTCCGGGGGCAAGCTGAAATCGCGCCTGATCGCTTATGAGGTGTCCATCGCGGGGCACGAGATCGGCGACGCCGATTTGCGCCGCATCCTTGATCCCGCAGTGTTGCAAGACGGCCTGCCTAAGGAACGCGAACTGGTGCACACCATCCCCGTCGGCTACTCGGTCGATGGTAACCGGGGGGTGCGTGATCCGCGCGGCATGTTCGGCGAACGTCTGGGCGTCAACATGCACATTATCACCGCGCTCAGCGGTCCGGTGCGCAACCTGGAAACCAGCGTTCAGCGTTGTCATCTTGAGGTTCAGGACAAAGTGGTTTCGTCCTATGCCTCGGCGCTCGCGACCCTGGTCGAAGACGAAACCCAACTGGGCGTGACCTGTATCGACATGGGCGGCGGAACGACATCCATCGCTGTCTATTTCGATGGTGAATTGGTGCACACCGATACCATTCCCATAGGCGGAGTCCACGTGACCAATGACATCGCGCGCGGTTTGTCGACACCGCTCGATCAGGCGGAACGCATGAAGACGCTGTATGGCAGTGTTCTGGCATCGTCGTCGGACGACCGCGAAATCATCAAGGCGCCCCTGGTCGGCGAGGGCCAAGGCGCCGAGGCTAACAACATTCCACGTTCCATGCTGATCGGCATTATTCGGCCGCGCATCGAGGAAACAATGGAAATGGTCCGCGACCGATTGGCCGAGGCCGGTTTCGATAAGGTCGCGGGACAGCGCGTCGTGCTGACCGGCGGCGCCAGCCAGCTAACGGGCGTTCGCGAATTGAGCGCATCTATCCTCGACAAGCAGGTCCGCATGGGCCGCCCACGCAGCATTGACGGTATGGCCGAGGCTATTGCCGGTCCGTCCTTCGCGACATCTGTGGGTCTGTTGCATTACGCCGTTTCCAACAAGGCCGAGGTGCCGAGCGCCGCCTATTGCCCACCCGAACAGATGAACCGGGGTTTTGGTCGTATCGGGCAATGGTTGCGGGAGAATTTTTAATGCGAATTTTATTTCAAACCTTACCAGCCGAAACCACTGAGACACCTAACGCGCCGCCGGTGGGCGGTATCGATTCACCCGTGGCGGGACCGACATCGGCCCTGCCGCACAGGCAATTTAGCGTCGCCTAAAACGAAGGAGGCTACCATGAGTATCAATCTGACCGTGCCAGACAACAACACACCGCTTCTAAAACCCAAACTGACCGTGATCGGGGTCGGTGGGGCTGGCGGCAATGCCGTCAACAACATGATCCGTGCCCAACTCGAGGGCGTTGAATTCGTCGTCGCCAATACCGACGCCCAATCCCTGGTGCAATCGGGTACCGAGCGTCGCATTCAGTTAGGCGCACGCCTGACCGCCGGCCTGGGCGCCGGATCACGGCCCGACGTCGGGCGCGGGGCTGCGGAAGAATCCATTGACGATATCCTTGCTGAGTTGGACGGTGTCCACATGGTCTTTATCGCCGCCGGAATGGGCGGCGGCACCGGCACCGGGGGCGCGCCAGTAATCGCCCGGGCAGCCAAGGAAAAAGGCATCCTGACCGTCGGCGTTGTCACCAAACCCTTCCAGTTCGAAGGCTCGCACCGAATGAAGCAGGCCGAAGCCGGGATCGAGGAACTGGAAAAATATGTCGATACCCTGATCGTTATTCCGAACCAGAACCTGTTCCGAATCGCCAATGAAAAAACCACTTTCGCCGATGCCTTCGCGATGGCCGACGAGGTGCTGTATTCGGGCGTTCGGGGCGTCACCGACCTGATGGTGATGCCGGGTCTGATCAATTTGGACTTCGCCGATATACGCTCGGTGATGAGCGAAATGGGTAAGGCTATGATGGGCACCGGCGAAGCCGAAGGCGAACGCCGCGCCCTGGATGCGGCGGAAGCGGCGATCGCCAATCCGTTGCTTGACGATACCTCGATGAAGGGGGCCAAGGGTGTCCTGATAAACATCACCGGTGGCATGGACATTACGCTGTTTGAAGTCGACGAAGCCGCCAACCGGATCAGGGCCGAAGTCGATGATGAAGCCTATATCATCGTTGGCTCGGCGTTTGACCCGGACCTCGAAGGCATTATGCGGGTCTCGGTTGTCGCCACCGGAATTGACATCAATGCGTCGCAGATGGCGTTGCCGACGATGTTGCATCTGGCGGAACAACTGGACAGCCCCAATGAGTCCCGCACGCTTGCGGTGTCCAGGATGGAAGAGCCGGTGGCGAGGGCTATCGAGACTGAAATGGAATCCGCCCCGGAACCCGAGCCCGAAATGGAACTGGAACCGGAAATTGGGCCGATTGAGGAATCCATCAGCGAATCGGAACCCGAATCCGAGCTCGAATTCGCACCGGAGCCCGTTGACGAAGAGTCCTTGGGTGAGGTAGCGGAGGTGGTCGAGCCGGAAATGCCGCCGACCGGTATGCCTTCGGTCGGGGCTGAGGATGCCTACATCCCACCACTACCGTCGGAGGTTGGGGAAATCAACGCGGGCCAGGATTCCGCCCTCGATTCGGAAGCCGCAACGGACGCGGAGACCATGGACGGTGACGCTGCGGCGGGCGCCTCGGAAGAACCTCAGGCCCCGCCCCAAATCCCTTGGCGCGTAAAAGGTGTAAGCCTGTTTGAACGAGTTACCGGCAGCGGCAAGACCGCCTTCGGCAAGAAAAGGGCAGAGCCACAACTCGTTGAAATAAAGGAAGTTTCCTCGTTAGTGGAGGCTCCGGTTAGAGAACAGGAAGAGGCGGAACAGCCCGAGTCCGCGAACGTCACTTCGTTAGGTGCGTCCGAGGAAGATTCCACCCAAGCCGAACAATCGTTGGGCGGCATGAATTCTGAGGAGCGTCTTCCGTCCAGCGAAAGCACCGACGACTTGTTGGACATTCCGGCTTTTCTGCGGCGTCAGGCGAACTGACGGAAGATGTCTTAACTAGTTGTTAGTAAAGAGTTATCAAGGGAAACAATTGGTAACAAAGAGTGATTTGAGTGGCTTCCGGGATGTTGCTAAACACATCATTGGAAGCCACTTAATTTCTTAACCAAAGCGGCGACCAAAGAAAAAGAACAAATAACTGTGCTGGACGGGATGGCAACTTCACAAGACATCACACTACGGGTTAAAGGTCGCCAAGCCCCGATTCAGGCTTCGGAGTACGATGCCCTTGGTGTCGTCAAACAGCGGACCCTCAAAACGTCTATTAACTGTTCTGGCGTGGCCCTGCATTCCGGTTGCAAGGTGTCGATGACCCTGCATCCCGCCGATGTGAATACCGGCATCGTTTTTAAACGCACCGACATCGCCGGGCTGGGCGCTGAAATTCCGGCCCGTTGGGACCATGTCGTCGACACCCGTATGTGCACGACGCTGGGCAACGAAGACGGCGTTACCATCGGCACTGTCGAACACCTGATGGCGGCGCTTGCCGGTTGCGGCATCGACAATGCCCGGGTTGAGCTGAATGGCCCGGAAGTTCCGATCATGGATGGCTCGTCCCAGCCCTTCGTATTTTTGCTGGACTGTGCCGGTGTCGTTGAACAAGACGCCCCCCGGCGGGTTATCCGGGTGCTGAAAACCATTTCCGTTAACGGCGGCGCGGCTCGGCTTTCACCGGGTTCTCATTTGTCGATGGATTTTGAAATCGATTTTGATAACGCCACGGTGTCCAAGCAGTCCCTGTCCATCGGTGTTGTCAACGGCGCCTTTGCCAAGGAACTGGCCCGGGCCAGGACGTTCGGGTTCCTGCACGAGGTCGAGGCCCTTCGCACCGCCGGACTGGCCAGGGGCGGGTCCCTGGACAACGCCATTGTGGTCAGCGGTGATATCGTGTTGAACGAAGGCGGATTGCGTTACGACGACGAATTCGTCCGCCACAAGATTCTCGATGCCATCGGCGACCTGTATCTCAGCGGCGCCGCGATTATCGGTAATTTCCAGGGTGTTTGTTCGGGGCATGCCACCAACAATGCTTTGCTGCATGCTCTGTTTGCCGACCCCAATGCCTGGGAATATGACGTTCTGCTCGGCGATGAGGCAATGTCTGCCATTGACGGCGGGATTGTCCCGGAATTGGCGGAAATCGCCTGATAATGTCCAGCTTTCTTTTGTAGAACCTTCTCTGCCCCCTGCCGTAGCAGGTTTTTTTTTGCTCAAAACTCGGCCTTTTCGTGGCTCTGTTGTGCCTCCGTGATATAATTACTTCTGAGAAACCTCCGTCGCCGACGGTGGATTGAGAAGGAGTGGTGATGATCCGCAGCAAACGTTTCCCTGGCCTGTTGTCCATCGTCGTGGCATTGGTCCTTGCGGTCGCCCTTGGCGCTTGCGGAACGAAGAAGAAGGAGTATGTCGAACGCCCGGTCGAGGAACTGTACAACGAAGCCATGGACGCCATGCTGGCTAAGGAATATAGCGTTGCGACAGAAAAATTCGACGAGGTCGAACGCCAACATCCTTACTCTCTGTGGGCCAACAAGGCGCAGTTGATGGCGGCCTACAGCTATTACCTCAACAACTTTTACGACGAAGCTATCGTGGCGCTCGACAGGTTTATTCAGCTTCATCCGACCAGCCGCGATGTCGCCTATGCCTATTACCTAAAGGGGCTGTCTTTCTACGAGCAGATTTCCGATGTCGCCCGCGATCAGTTGATGACTCAACTGGCTACGGACACCCTGAGCGAACTGATAAAGCGGTTCCCGAAAAGCAAATACACCAGCGATGCCAAGCTCAAACTGGACCTGACCCGCGATCACTTGGCTGGCAAGGAAATGGAAATTGGTCGTTATTATCATAAAAAAGGCGAATATCTGGCCGCGATCAATCGATTCAAGGCGGTCGTCGATAATTATCAGACGACAACCCACGTGCCCGAAGCTCTGCACCGGCTGACCGAGGCCTATTTGGCGTATGGTCTGAATGACGATGCACAAAAAACGGCGGCCGTCCTGGGGCATAATTTTCCAAGCAACGAATGGTATCTGGATTCCTACAAAATTATGGGCAAGGAAGTCGCCGAGCCGAAGAAAAGCGCCCCCTGGTACAAACCCTGGAAATAGCACCATCATGCTGACGACGCTTTCCATTCGCGATGTCGTTCTGATCGCTCGTCTGGACCTGTCCTTCGAATCCGGCCTGAGTGTCCTGACCGGTGAGACGGGGGCCGGGAAATCGATTCTGCTCGACGCCTTAGGGTTGGCGTTGGGTATGCGCGCCGAAGCCCGTCTGGTTCGCCACGGTACCGACAAAGCCTCTGTGGCTGCGGTGTTTGAGGTCGCTCCTAACCACCCGGTTATCAAAATCCTGGAAGAACGCGGCATCGATGCCTCCGAGGAAAGTCTGGTGCTGCGCCGGACCTTGGGAAAAGACGGACGATCAAAGGCCTTCATCAACGACCAGCCGGTCGGGGTCCAGTTGTTGAAGGAAATTGGTGAAGCCCTGGTCGAAGTCCACGGCCAGTTTGAAAACCAGCGTTTGCTGAGCGAGGCGACCCACCGGTCCCTGCTTGACGCCTACGGAGGGCTGGGCCGCAAGGTTGATAATGTTCGCGGCCTTTACGCTTCGTGGCGGGGCGCTGTTGATGCGCGTCTATCGGCGGAAGAAGAGCTGGAAACCGCCCGCCGGGACCAGGATTACATTACCCATGCGCTCGGTGAACTGCTCAAGCTCGACCCGAAACCGGGTGAGGAAACGGAACTGGCCGGTCAGCGCGCCCTGATGATGAATTCTGAAAAGCTGGTTACCGCCATGAACGCGGCTGCCACTGACCTGCAAGGCGACGGCGGGGCCTTAAGCCGCCTGCAAGGGGCGTTGAAATCTCTGGGCGAGGTCGCGGATCATTCAAACGGCCGGTTGGGGGAAACCATTGCCGCCCTGGCGCGCGCCCAGTCGGAAGCCACCGAGGCAGACGCGCTATTGGAAGGCGTCGCCGCCAGCCTGGATATGGACCCCAATTCCCTGGAAAAGGCGGAAGAACGCTTGTTCGCGCTCCGGGCGCTGGCACGAAAACACAATGTCGATGTCGACGGGCTGGCCGACCTGGCCCGGGACTTAAGCCACCAGGTGGAGGCACTGGAAGACGGTAATGCCCGCTTGGCGGAACTGGCCAAGGCGGAAGCCGCTGCCAAGGCCGCCTATGGAATAGCCGCGGATGCCCTGAGCGATGCGCGCAGAGCGGGGGCGGCAAAAATGGACCGCGCGGTGGCCGGTGAGCTGAAACCCCTGAAACTGGAAAAAGCACAATTTTCGACGGCTGTTACGGACCTCGAAGAGGCATACTGGGGCCCGGAAGGTTGCGACAAAGTGGTCTTTCAGGTATCGACCAATCCGGGTGCGCCGGCCGGTCCACTGGGCAAGATATCATCGGGCGGCGAACTGGCGCGCTTTACCCTGGCGCTCAAGGCCGTATTGGCCGAGGCCGACCCGGTCCTGACGCTGGTCTTCGACGAAGTCGATTCCGGAGTCGGCGGCGCCGTTGCCGACGCCGTCGGCGAGCGGCTCGAAAAGCTGGCTGGTCAGGCTCAGGTTCTGGTGGTGACCCATTCGCCGCAAGTCGCGGCCCGCGGTGGCCATCACTTATTGGTTTCCAAGGCGAGCACCAAACCCGGTGTGTTGACGTCGGTCGATATACTCAGCAAATCTGAGCGCAAAGAAGAAATCGCCCGCATGCTGGCCGGGGCCACAGTCACCGACGAGGCTAGGGCCGCCGCCGACAGCCTGCTGGAAGGCGCGGGTTCGTGAGTGAGTCTCCAGGCGGTGTTGCGGTCCAAGACCTGACGCCATTGGAGGCTTCCGTTGAAATCGAACTCTTGAGCCGAGACCTTGCGGAACATGATGCCGCATATTACCAGAACGACGCACCGAAAATCAGTGATGCCGAATACGATGTCCTGAGACGCCGCCTGGGCGAATTAGAGGCCGCCTTCCCCGAACTGGTGAAACCCGACAGCCCGTCGCAAAGGGTCGGTGCGCCCGCTGCCGCCGGGTTTAAAAAAGTTGCCCACGCCGTCCCCATGCTGTCGCTCGGCAATGCCTTCAATGATGACGATGTTGCGGAATTCGTGGCGCGGGTGCGCCGCTTTCTTGGGTTGCCGGAGGACGAAGTCGTGGAGGTCGTCTGTGAGCCAAAAATTGACGGCCTGTCGGTGTCTTTGCGCTATGAGCAGGGTAAATTTGTCCAGGGTGCCACACGGGGCGACGGCGGAACCGGCGAGGATATAACTGAAAACCTGAAAACCCTTGGCGGAATACCGAGGACGCTGGACAGCGCGCCAGACGTGCTGGAGGTTCGCGGTGAAGTCTATATGACAAAGGCTGATTTTGCCGCCCTCAACCACGCCCAGGAAGACGCCGGGAAAAAGGTTTTCGCCAACCCTCGAAACGCCGCCGCGGGGTCGTTGCGCCAAAAAGACCCGAAGGTAACGAAGTCCCGCCCGCTGCAAATGTTCGCCTATGCCTGGGGTCAGGTCTCGGCCCCTGTCGCCGAGACCCATGGGGAATTTCTCGAACGACTCCGCGCCTGGGGCTTCCCGACCAATCCACTGGTCCGGGTGCAATCCGAAGTGGAAGGCTGCCTGGCCTTTTACCGTAGTATCGAAGAACAGCGCGCCGCGCTGGATTACGACATTGACGGCATGGTCTACAAGGTCAACCGCCTCGACTGGCAGGACCGCTTGGGGTTCGTCAGCCGTGCGCCGCGTTGGGCTATAGCGCACAAGTTTCCAGCGGAAAAGGCGCAAACCATCCTCACCGATATCGCCATTCAGGTCGGGCGTACCGGGGTGTTGACGCCGGTGGCGAACTTGACCCCCGTCACCGTCGGCGGCGTCGTCGTCAGCCGGGCCACGCTGCACAACGAAGACGAAATCGC
>JABMOG010000052.1 GCA_013204265.1 Rhodospirillales bacterium | reverse complement strand
TCACATCATTCCGCAACGTGCTGGCAACTTTGGGCTACGGGAGCCGGGCGGTGACGGCATGCCTCAAGGACATCGCCCTGGAACACACACCCGGTTTGTTTTTGCCGGACGACGGCGCAGCCATGGTGCTGGTCGGGATTGTTGAGCCCGCCGGGGAAAAAGGGGAAGAATATTACCAAATCGAAATCTTCGACAGCACTACGGGTCGCTACGGGCCGATGCCGGACAAAAACCCGAAGGGCAGGGTGTATGTTTTTACCCCGGCAGGGGGCGCCAAGGATATTGCCGAAGACGCCGACTGGTTTCTGACCGTCGGAAACCGGTTCAGGGAGCTGGCCTTGCAAGCGCTCGGCATCACGTTTGTTCTCACCCTTCTGGGGCTGGCTATTCCGTTGTTCGTGATGGCGGTTTTTGATCAGGCCGTCACCTCGGGTTCAATCACAACCCTGAAATATCTGGCCATCGGCATCGGAATCGCCGTGCTGGGTGAAATCGTTCTCAGGTCCCTGCGGTCCGGGATATTCTCTTTTATCGCTGCGCGTTTGGACAACATAGTCGGGGCCGAGGTGTTCCGGAAAATCCTCTGTCTGCCGGCTTCCCTGATCGAACGTGCCTCCATCGGCGCCCAGATTGCGCGTATCCGAGATTTCGAAACGGTCCGTCAATTTTTTACGGGCCGTGCTGCTATCGTCTTGCTAGAGCTTCCGTTTTCTCTGATTTTCATTGCCGTGGTCGCCTATCTGGGCGGCGGACTTGCCTTAATTCCCGTTATCACACTGGCCATTTCCATAGGTCTGGGACTGATGGTCATGCCAAGAACTGCTGATTTGGCCGAGAAGGCTTCTGCAGCTGCACGATTAAAGCAGGAATTGACGGTCGAGACTCTGGGCGGCATGCGGGCGATTAAATACTGCGGCGCCGATGAGGCATGGTTGCGACGATACCGGGCATTGTCCGGCACGGCGGCGCTCCATAATTTTTATTCGGCGCAGTATGCCTCGCTACTGGAAACCTATTCCTACGTGGTTCTTCTTGCCGCCGGGTTTGCCACCGTGGCCTTCGGCGTCGGCAAGGTGGAATCCGGCGAGATGACGATGGGCGCGCTGGCCGCCTGCCTGTTGCTGGTCTGGCGCGCGCTACAGCCCATGAAAGACGGATTAACATCGCTTGCGAAAATGAGCGACGTGGAAAGCGGTGTCAGCCATCTAAACGGTCTGATGGATATTGATGCCGGATCAATCAGGCCAAGCGGCGCCCGCCCGGAACAAGCGGTCGGGGGCCGGGTTACCTTTGAAAATGTTTCCATCCGTTATGAAGAAGACGCACCGGCCGCCCTTGATGACGCCAGTTTCGATATCAAAAGCGGTAATATCGTTGCCGTTTTGGGGTCCAACGGGGCCGGGAAAACGACGTTGCTGAAACTAATTGCCGGTTTGTACCAAGCCGACGAAGGCAGTGTACGTATTGATAATCGCGATGTCCGCCACA
Organism: Rhodospirillales bacterium; assembly: GCA_013204265.1. Classification (GTDB taxonomy): domain Bacteria; phylum Pseudomonadota; class Alphaproteobacteria; order Rhodospirillales; family Casp-alpha2; genus Casp-alpha2. The sequence continues at coordinate 659 of JABMOG010000052.1, read as the reverse complement.
TGACCCCGGCGGAATTACGCCATGCGGTGTCTTATGTGCCCCAAGCGCCACAATTTTTCTATGGCACCATCGCCCAAAACCTGCGGCTGGCCAATCCCACGGCGTCGGATGAAGACCTTCGGCGTGCCGCCCGCCAGGCCGGCGCTCTCGAAGATATCGACGCCATGGAACAAGGCGCGGGGGACTGGAAACGCACCGGATTTGACGTGCGGCTTGGCGACGGCGGCGCGGGACAGGTTTCACCGGGCCTTTTGCAACGCCTGAATTTGGCCCGCGGATATCTCAAGAAGGCGCCGATAGTGTTGCTTGATGAGCCCGGCAACGGCCTTGATATGAAGGGTGACAAGGCCTTGATACAAGCGCTGTCCAACATGCGCGGTGAAACAACCGTGTTCCTCGTCACACACCGGCCATCACACCTGAAGATGGCGGACCGGATTGTCTGGATGGAATACGGCGCCATCCGCTCGGTCGGACGGCCCAAGGTGGTCATGCAAAAAACCGGGGGGAAGGTCCTGTGAGCGACTCTGCCACCATGGATACCCAAGACCAACCTCGCCTCGGTCTCCGTCACCCGAGGCCCCTGGCCCAGTCCATGAGGCTGGCCGAGGAAGGCGGGGCGAACATCACCGTCGGAGGTGCGGTGGTGGCCATAGTCG
>JABMOG010000008.1 GCA_013204265.1 Rhodospirillales bacterium | reverse complement strand
GGGTGCCGAGGCTCAAACGGCGCTCGCCATCGCCATCGTTCCCTACGGCCTGGAAGCCAAGGTCGAAACCTCGCTGCGCGAGATGATGGCCGGGGCGCTCGATATCCTCAACGAGGCCGGTGCGACCCTGGTCGGCGGCCATACCAGCGAAGGGCCGGAATTGGCGCTGGGGTTTTCGGTCAACGGTCTGGCCGACCGCGCAACCATTCTCCACAAACGCGGTATGGTGGCCGGTGATGTGTTGATCCTGACCAAGTCCCTCGGCACCGGCACCCTGTTCGCCGCAGACATGCAGCAGAAAGCCAAGGGACGGTGGATCGAAGGCGCGCTGAAATCTATGGTCCAGTCGAACCGCCTGGCGGCGCAATGTCTATTCAACCACGGCGCAACCGCGTGTACGGATGTCACCGGGTTCGGATTGTTGGGCCATTTGGTGGAGATGACCAAGGCGTCTGGCGTTGACGTGGAAATCGACCTCGATTCGGTGCCTATTCTGGATGGCGCCCTGGAAACCGTGCGCCTCGGGATACTGAGTTCCCTGCAACCCGCTAACGTACGCCTGCGCCGGGCGATTCGAAACCAGGACGTGGCGCGGAACCACGAATGTTATCCGTTGATTTTCGACCCTCAGACATCCGGTGGCCTGCTGGCCAGTCTGCCGCCTGAGCAGGCCCAACTCTGCCTGCAGGCGCTGCGCGATATTGGTTACGGGCAAGCGGCTATCGTCGGGCGCGTGACCACTGAGAGCGACCATTTGGAACCGGTTACCCTTATTTCGCAACCGAATTGACGATTTGAATCAAGGCGCGTTTCTCGTGATTGGGCCTAAACAGGGGCCTGAGCTTGCGCCCGCAGCGTTGCAGTGTGGCGAGAAACGCTGGCTCCGTTTCGGCCCGTTCCAGCAGACGCGCCAGCGCCGCCTCATCACCAACCGGGTAATAGCCGGGATAATCCTGCCCCAGCAACCCTGAGTTTCCGGCGATGTCACTGGCGATTATCGGCACGCCGGCGACGACGGCCTCGGAGATTACATTGGCGCCGCCCTCCTGGTTGGAACTGATTACCATTAATCGGGTTTTGGCAAACTCGCGGCGCACCCGCCAGCCGGGCACTTCGCCCAGCCACCGGTAGCGAGGATTGACGGCCATCTCGTCCGCGGCTTGCTGGGCAAAGTTCGGGGTGTGGGCTTTGCCAAGGTGAAAAACCCGCAGTCGCGAGTTGGCCGCCAAGCGCCTTGCCGCCAAGGCCGTTCGGAAGGGGTCTTTCTCGTCGCGCAGGTGGCCGATGACACAGATATCGAAGTTTCGTTTGGCCGGTCGCCGCGGGCCGGGCAGGGGCAGGGCCGATTGGCGGACCACATGGAGCTTCGTTCTGAGCGCAGCAGGCAGTTCCTCGCCGATCAAGTCATGCAGACAGATCAAGGCATCCGCCATCTCCATGGACAGCAGCGTTGTTTCCGGGTGTGATTTCAAAAACGTATTGACGTCGGTGCCGCCGAGACCGACCACGAGTGGTGCGCCCGGATATTGTTTCCGGTAGGCCAGGATGGCGTCGGCGCTGCGCCAGGCGTGAATGGCGATCATCAGGTCGGCCGCCTCGCCGCCGTAATCAACATCGATGCGGATGCGGTGGCCGGCGGCACGCAAAAATCGGGCCCAGCGAAGCGCCGTCGTCCGGTTACCGTTTTTGGCCTGTTTTTTTGCCGGAGTGATTAGGCTAATCTTCACGTGCCGTTTCCAAACTCAGGATATCCCATGACCACACCCGTCAGTACCGCACATTTGATCGAGAATATGCAAGACGCCCGAAACCGGACTCTGGAGTTGGTCGGCGATCTGGACGATGAGCAACTCATGGGCCCCAAGTTGCCGGTCGTCAATCCGTTGCGGTGGGAAATCGGCCACGTCGCCTATTTTTACGAATATTTCATCCTGCGCCAGTGTTACGGGCAAGAGTCCGTGCTCGGTGAGACAGCCGATCAGCTTTACGATTCCATTGCCATCGACCATGAGGTCCGATGGGATTTACCCCTGCTTTCCCGGGCCGAGACACTGTCTTATATGCAGGAGGTTTTTGATCGGCTGGCGGAGCGCCTGGGCAGCGGTATGGCAACGGAGCAGGACAGCTTCAACTATCAGTTCGGCATCTTCCACGAGGACATGCACACGGAAGCCTTCCTTTGGGCGCGCCAAGCCCTGGCCTATCCGACGCCGAGTTTAGCCATCGCCGCCGATGTCTTGCCCGCACCCGCGGTCGGGCCGCATGGGGGGTGGGCCGAGGTTCCGGGCGGTACGTTTTTGCTGGGCGCGGCGGAGGACGCGCCATTCCTGTTCGACAACGAAAAATGGGCCCATCCGGTAACCATCGCACCTTTCGAGATCGCCAAGGCGCCTGTCACCAACAAGGAATTTCAGGCCTTCGTCGAAGACGGCGGTTATGGCCGCGAAGCGAATTGGGACGCCAACGGCTGGAAATGGCGCCATGGGGCAGGCGCCGAGCATCCCGTGTACTGGCAATCCGATGGGTCGGGCCATTGGGTCCAAAGGCGTTTCGATCAAACGGTATCGCTGCTCCCTGACGAGCCTGTCATTCACGTCAACTGGTTTGAGGCCGACGCGTATTGCCGCTGGGCCGGGCTGCGGTTGCCGACGGAAGCCGAATGGGAGGCGGCGGCCCTCGGTACTGTGGCCGCAGATGGCACCCTGGCGGCGGCCAAACGGCGTTATCCGTGGGGTGACGGGCCGCCCGAACCCGCGCGCTGCAATCTGGATGGTCGGGCACTGGGGCCGGTCGATGTGGCGGCACTGGCGGAGGGCGACAGCGCCTTCGGTTGCCGGCAAATGCTCGGCAACGTTTGGGAATGGACGGCCGACACCTTCGATGCCTTTCCTGGCTTCTCAGTCGACGCCTACAAGGAATATTCAACCATGCTGTTCGGCGAAACCAAGGTGCTGCGCGGCGGCGCCTGGATGACCCGGGGGCGGATGATGCACGGCACATACCGAAACTATTTCGAGAGCCACCGGCGCGATGTGTTCAGCGGCTTCAGGACCTGCCGGGTCCAGGGTTCGCCTTGACGGCTAAAATCGAAAGCGGGTTTGTCGGCAAAGCTAGAGCAAATCCCGAGCGGATGGAATCATCC
>JABMOG010000051.1 GCA_013204265.1 Rhodospirillales bacterium | reverse complement strand
AGATACATGCCCTTGGTGTTTGCCTTCATTTCGCGGATAGACATATCCATTGCCAGACCCCATTGTCGGATCAGCGAAACCCAAACGTCATTTGGTCGGGATAATTTATTCATATGTGTTGGCCTGGGTGGAGGACGGCTGGATAGTGTATTCACGGACGTCACCCCAGCCCGAATGATTTGGGTGAAATTTAGTATTAATAAGTGACATTTTAACGGGCCAGCTTAGCCTGCTCTCACGGCTTCGTAAGTTGGTAGCCGAACCTCTCCGCAAGTTCACTCGTCTCTTCTTGAAACTCTCGTCGCGCGTCTATTGACCAGTCTTCGTAGTCGACAAGAGGCCTAGTGTTTCCGGTTTTTCCCGGCGGATCCACACGAAGTCCATCGAAGTCCGGTTTAGGAATCGGCTTGAACGCAAAAAGTTCCGTAAGCCGCAAATATTGCTCGTAGTCGAAGTCTTCAATCCGGATTATCCGCTTTCTTCCATCGGCAATGCGATCAAATTGTTCCAGCGCCTTCTCACAAACAGTACGCCAATACCAGCTCGTTTTTCCGATTTCCGTCAAACGCACCCAACGCTCAAACTCTTCCTTTCCTCGAGGCCCCTGGCTCCCGAAGTAAGTAGCCGGTCGCGGTGTGTTGTATTGATAGCCGGAAATCAAGTCGGGATTATCAACAGCAAACCGTCGCCTGTAATTGTGTCGAGCAACCATGGACGCAACGGTATTAACAGGGTCGCGTACCAGAAAAATAAATACGGCTTTGTCGAAGCTCCGGTCCAAATCTTCAATCATCAACGATGATAGGGGGCTGGCTTCGAAATAACTCTTGCCCTTGAGGGCCGCCCTCTCGACCAAACAGCGGCGCGACCAGACAAACCCTCCTATATCAAGGGGCAGGCTGTGGAACTTGCTATAGTGCGTAAAGCTATCGGCGAACGGGTAGATCTGATCGAAATGCAGGGCCAATAAGTTGTCAGAACCCGCCATTACCGCCTGCAGGAAATGTGAACCACTCCGTCCCGGTCCGATCATGAATGCCGGAGGGGAAGGTGGTGGCGTTTTGATTTCCAGATCACCAAACATGATCTCGTGAACAGGGTTTTCGTCGTCGACAATCTGAGATGGGCGGAACGAAGTTAAATCAAGCGGATCATCGCTTTCCATCGGTGCAGGTGAAGGAGTAGTTGGTTGCTGGTTTGGTGGCGTTTTTGGCCAAGACAACTGGCGCATCCTATCGATCCACCGTAATAGTGTCCGCATTTCTCAGAAATTCCTTTGTTTATGTACGCCGAAGAACCCAGTCGGTTTGTTCCGCACAGAAACCTCGACGTTAATGAATCGGGGGTTCATGGACGAAAAGGCCTCTGATTCTGTCGATCAGGCGCCGCACTGGCCCTTTTTTCGGCCCTGTCGCAGCAGCCGTTACCGATTCCGTCTCTTTGGATCGATTCATTGCAGGATCAACGTCGAGGTTCACGTTCACAAGAACTTCCCTATTTTTATCAAAGTTCCTGAACAATTGCCGAAAATAGAACGGATACCTTTGGTATGTCTCTCCGTCAAAGGAGAAAAACAATTGTTCAGGGTGTTGCCCATACACTATTGCGTACAACGGAAAACGCATAAGATCCCTGAACACCTCTTTCATCAATCGAAGATAATGCTCTTGATTGACCGGATCAGCCAGAATGACCGCGTCAATGTCACTTTCTATCATTGGCTGATAATCTATGAACCCAATGGGTTCGCCGCCCACGGTGGCGTTTCCATAGAGGTGGGCGAGAGGATGCATGACCCCGACCACCGTTCGACCCGCTTGCTTAAGAGCGGTGACGATCCCAGATGCCTCCGGGCCGGCACCAATGACGACAACGTTCTCAACGTGTTTGCCAACAGCTCCATCGAGGTTGCGAACGCTTTCTCTTGCCATATAGTTGAGAACGTTTGCCTTATTAAAATCGTAATAATTTTTGTCCCTCTTATAGCTGCCCGGAAATTCGTTTCTGGTTTTTTGGCAAAAAATATAGAAACTTCTAAACTCTCGCCGAAGAGTTGTATTTTCTTCGTATCCAGCATTTATAATATCAAAATATTGGGCATGAAGATTCTCAGCCAGACCGGTGTTGAAAAGAAGGCGGAGATCCCCGTCTAAAAAAGCGGTTTCAAAATCGGCACCATAATGCCCGGGCTGCCCGCGATACGACTCGGCTCTTACGCGATAGGTCTCTTCCACGTAGAAGTTGAGGATGGTGACGAGGTGACCACCCTCGTTCAGCATCGCATGCAGCTTTTCCAACACCTTCTTAGGTGTTCGCACCCGATAGATGCTGGCGGTAAAAATGATGAGATCGAAACGGCGACCGTCGGGTTCGAAATCCTCTATCGTAGCTGTCTCGAACGCTACGGTCGGGTACATTTCCCTGCCGTACTCTATGGCGCCCTCGTTGGGATCGATCCCAAGGCACTCAACATGGGGATATTTGCTTCGGACAATTTCCAAAAACAGGCCCTGGTCACAGCCGACGTCCACACAACTCCGTATTTTAGAAAAGTCCAGGGACCGCTCGATGACCTCGAGGTATTTCGCCATTCGGCTAGCCTGCAGAACCAAATTTGAGAACGGCTTGATATTGAGAAAGGTTCCGATCGGTGCATTTTCCGCCTCCGAGTCCCGGTCGCGCACTTGGATCAACCCGCAGTTCCGGCAAATGGTCACGGCCCTAGTCTCAAAGGCAGGAGGCAAAACTTCTAGATCAAGCGCGTCACAAAGCCAACACGGACGATCGTCTTCAAGGGCTGGCAGTTCCCACGAACGACCGCGCGGAAGCGGGTCTTGGTTGCTCAAGGCAGCCACGAATGCATCGTTGGGATTGACGCCCGGCGGAGTGTTTTCTGTCAATATTCCGTTCCTTTGATCATATAGAACGCGTTCCCTGGTGCCGGGGAATACCTCGAACGATTACGGTTATGAAGTTCCACGATCTGATGGGGGGCGAACTGTGATTTCTCCAGGATGCATGAAGACCAACTCGTCCCGACCGGGCCTGGTTGATTTTCCGGCGTAAAACGAGGCAACGTTATAATAGTTACAGCACATGATCCGATTACTAAAGAACCTGATCCAAAATGAGAATTTATCATTCAACAGCAATAGCGGGTTGAAGTGCACACAAACGATGCCCCTTTTTTTCAGTGTCACCAATCCCGCCTGGGACGGCCCCCCCTCCGGCGACACAAGTTCAAGCGTGTTAAATTCAGCGACTCTGACCAGGTCGCTCGCGCGCAACGCCCACATCACAATGTTGAATTCCGCATCTTCGCCAAGCGAGTGCTCATATTCAATCTCGATGGTCATGGGTTTGCCCGACTGAAAGCCTTTGCCTTCGTGTCCTTCTTCATCCAGCAGTCGAACTTTGTTTAATTCCATTGCGCCCGATCCGCCGGAACTAATCAGGTTCGATTCACCATTTTGGTCAACGGTGTTGACTTCCTTTTGAAAGATCGACTTGTTGTACGATGCGACGACCGTTTCGGGATCACCTGACGCAGTCAATTGTCCTTTTTCCATGAGGTAGGCCCGGTCACACAACGCCATTACCTGGGTAAGGGCATGAGTAACAAATAAAACGGTGGCGCCCGAGGAACAGATTTCCCCAAGGCGTTGCTGACATTTTTCGATGAAACGCGCGTCTCCCGTGGTCAAAGCCTCATCGACAATGAAAATTTCTGGATCAATACTCATCGAGATCGAGAACAACAACCTGGCCTGCATTCCGCTTGAATAGGTTCTAAATGGCCGGTCGATCGCCTCACCAAGTTCGGAGAAATCGATGATCCAGTCGGTCCTGTCACGAATTTCCTCCGGCGACATCCCGAACAACAGACCGTTATGATAGATGTTTTCTCGCCCGGAAAACTCGGGATGAGCGGCCACTCCCTGGACGAACACGGAGGTAACCCGGCCAGCTACATGGATATCGCCATCATCGACCGACAGCAATCCGGCAATCATTTTGAGAAGTGTCGTTTTTCCGGCGCCATTGGGGCCAATTATGCCTATGATTTCGCCACGTTCCACGGTCAACGAAACGTCGTCGACGGCAGTGAACTCCTTATAATTTTTCTTCCCGCCAGCAGACTTCCAAGGCCAAAAGGACAGCGCGTCCCGGATAGGCCCGGCAACGCTATCATCATAAATGCGAAAATGTTTGGTGGCGTTACGGATATCAATGACGTTATCTGGATTTGGGCCGCTCGGTTGCCCGTCGGCACCTCTCGTTGGGGGGTTAGCACTCATTACATGTCCGCCCCAATAAAGTGAATTATCATTCCACCCGGCGACGCCGCATATACATAAATTGCTGCAGCGAACGGAAATCCGTTCATATGTGCCCCGAACCCGTCCCGGTAGATGCCTGACAGACCTAGCGGTTTCATGGCAGTACCAGTTTTGGAAAAAATAATTTTTTTACCATGTAACGGCCGTTCTCAAATATCGTGGGATGGCCCGAAAAATCATATTCGACGCCCCATTTGGCGGTCACGTAATCGCCGGTGATCTTGTCGAAGATCAAAGTGTCTACACCAAAGGACGGGGCCACTTTCGCAACACCCGCAGGCGTGACAAACGGCAGCGCCGCGCCCTCAAAAAGCGTCTTCATATCCCGTTGGTGGTCTTCATTTGCAGGCGCCCCAACCAGGACAAAAAGATTCAGGTGCTCCGTTTCATAGGCAATAGGGAAGGCAAGACGCGCGGGAATGGATACAATCGTCTTCGGGTCCAGCGTCTTTAGGTAATCAAGCAGTTCAAGAGTTTCCGGGTTGGCGGTTATCCCCGGAAAGAACTCATGCCGGCGAACAATACAGTAACCGAAAGACCAAGCCGTCATCAGTAAGATTAGGAGCGGTGCTTGTTCCCCGCTCCATACCACACAGGCGAGTATCAATGGAAACAGGCCGAAGTCCAGATACCGTTCCGCCTCACCGATGAACTTGAGGCCGTCCCAGTAAACAACCAACATCACGACAACCGAGGCCATCGCCCAGGTGGTGAGTGTTTTCAGAAGCCCTTCTTCGGTCAGTACATAAGGTTCTCTTGCAATCATGAGAAAGAAAGGGATGAGCCACGGTGCCAGGAACAACACCCGTGACGATGGGTGTTTGCGCCATGCACGCCAGGCCTCGACAACCTTTCCTCGAGCAAGATTGCCGATGGAGGCAGCAACATTTGAATTTGCAAACGAAGACGTGTAATCGGAAATCTTGACGGTCACGCTCCTATAAAACCTAAAGAAACGAAGATTGCCTTTAAAAACCCGCAGGACATATCCGCCTGAAAGTGGGACTGCGGCAACAAACGCTGCCGCTAAAACGGAAACGGGAATCGGATCAAAGGAAAAGCCTGCCCAGAGAATCGATATCAATACTATTGCCTGTGTCCCGAATTTACTTGATACGAACGTGACCACACCCGCGACAACGGCAATGAGTGCGTATACGGGGTTGTGGGACAGTATCAAAAGGCCTACGGCGACAAGGTATATGTTGCCGGTCAGGAACCCAAATGGTCGCGCGCTCAATATGCTACCCCGATGGTTGGCGACGTTAAGAAGAGGGGTAATCACGAAGCCTCCTGTAACCATGGCAGCAAAATTTAGCGGCGAGCCGCCGCCGAGATGCTGGTGCGCCACATAATAAGCGAAGGCAAAGACGACCAGGGTATGCAAAGCCTCGATCGCCGGGCTCACAGCCCATTCGAAACGCTCCAACGAATGCTTCGGCAGCAGCGCCAGTAACTTGTGGAAAAGGACGGGGTATTCGAGCTCTGGGCCGAGCAGAAACTTCGGACACATTTTCGGGATGCGCCCGCCGTTTTCGCGGATGAGATGAACCAGAAGCATGTGGGTCATGGCGTCGCCCTGTTCGCCACGCAGGGCGAAGGATTTACGAAACATTTGCGGGTCAACCGCCAGCCGCAGACCGACCTTGAATGAAAAAACGAGGAGCGCAAAGCACAAGGCTACGGCGATGGGTTCATAGAGGCCACTCATGACAATTCGAAGACACCTTTACAGCAACAAGCCCCGGCGGATATTGATGCCCGGACGCGCGACCTACGTTTGGAAGTAGCGTTTAGCCGTCCTCTCCCGGCCACGCCCGTGCCTTTCGGAAAAACTCGTCGACGACCGGGTGTTCCGTCATCATCTCTGGGGGAACCGACCAGGCTATAGGCCATTCGGTCCAATGGCAGGGATGGGTCAACACGCCTAAAACCTTGCCCGCTTGAAACGGCGGATAAAGCCACGACTCTGGTAAATACGAGAACTCACCGCCCCTTCCCGCGTCCTCGATCCAGCGCTCTATGCCAGAGATATTGTGCGACCCCTTGAAGCCGAAGGACGGCAGACGGGCGGCGATTTTTTTTAAGAAGTGAGCACGTATGTCCTCCCAGTTCTCAGGGCGTTGCGGAGGTCCCGGCGGCCCATGAACACTAAACACATCAGGCGGGCATGCAAAAAGCCCTTCGAAGGTTTCCGTCTCCTTGCGAAGCGCCGCGAAGAAGTCGCCCGCCAGCGGCGCCAGGGTGTGGAGGCCTATGACGAAACCTTTTTCTTTCAGCGAAATAAGAAGACGCACGTACGGTTCCAAGTCATAGGAGGAACCATCGACGATGACATGAATGTCGGATCTTACATTCCAGGCCTCTTCGAGTTTCGTAAACTGGTGAATTTTTTCTGGTGCGTAGTCGATGTCGTGCCGTAGCAGGACGTATCGGGTGTCCGGGTCTAGAGGTTGACCGCCATAGAGATCTTTCGAGGTGATGAATACGGTGCCACGACTCAATTGTTCACGGAGGAATAATTCGTAAATCCGAATATTGTGCGGCGAAATCGATATGATACCTTCCTTGGGTCCGCAAGCCGCTTGAGGCTCGTTCGACTGGTCGCACTCAAAAATAACGTTCACTTTCTCTAAGCCGGCACGGGCATCCTCGATCACACCAAGGCTTTCGCTCAGCCGGGCGGCAAAATGGACCATACGTCCGCCAAGACGCCGGAACGGCCCCAGTTTAAGGAAGCGTATGATTGGTTTTACTAAAGCACTCAGCATTCCAGCAGTTCGCATCGTTGCCAATAATCTGGTTTTTGAAGGGGCCGTTTGACCGAAGGAAAATCGGAATTAGGGAAATACGAATTCAATAAAAGAGCCAGGCCAGACTGGGCTTGTTCAAGCAGCGGCGGCCCGAGTGAAATATGCGTTCTCAAGACGCTTCTTCCAAGTCGCAATTTCCAAAACGCTGAGAAATTTCGTCGGCAGATTAGGCGCATCCCGCACCGTCACCATGTCCTGGTAGCGTAATAGCCCGTCGGGCAGTAGGCCCAGTTCGACCGCTTGATCGTAAATCTCGGTTTCTGGCGTCGCCCGCAGGTACTGGACGCCAATAAGTACGGCCTCCTTAGGCAATCGACGTATAAAGCCCTCCGTCTCCGCGAGTGTTTCGTCATCATCGAGAGGCGAGCCCACCAACATATTGAGACCCGGTGTGATCCCGACCTCGATTAACGTTTCTATGCCTCTATCAATAATTTCCCGGGAATATCCCTTCTTGAGGGCCTTCAGGATTCTTGGATGGTAACTCTCAACACCGAACGCAAGCTTATAAAACCCGGCATCCTTGAGACGTTTCAAGGTTTCGCGATCATCTAACCAGTTGATCCTCGTGTCGGTATCCAGCCGAAGATTTATGTTCCGGGCCACAATCCCCTCAGCCAACGATCGCGCCCACTCGGGGTTGGCCAGGAAATCCGTGGCAATCATGCGCACCTCGGCGCCGTCCGGGAATGCCTCCAGCTCATCGAGCACGTGTTCTACTTTTCTGAACCGCAGCGACCGGCGCCCGACATGACAGAACGTGCATTTAAACGGGCAGCCTGACGCTACCTGCAGGCTAAACTGCTCGTATTCGTCTGGTCGCAGGCTTTCAATCCAACGACGGGCTGACGGGAGGTAATGAAGATTTTCCGGATTCTGGAATGCCGGTCCGCCGTCAACCACCTCTTCGCCGCGCCGCCACACAAGGCCGGCGCCACCTGTCTCCGCGCCATCACGGAGGCCTTCAATAAGATTGCCCAGGTTGAATTCCGTATCGATGCCGCGGATACCGAAGTCGACAAAAGGGTAGTCCACCATCACTTGTCGCTGCATGTCTGCCCAATCGTCAAAAAGTGCAAACGCGGTTTTGCATCCCTGCATCTTGGCGACTCGCAGGTAATCAAGGCACTCATAGAGACCGTCGGCGATGGAAACGAAAGCAACGGCAACATCGAACTCTCCGAAGAAATCGTCTTGGTAGACTTCGTCATCCCTTACCGTCACTTCATAGCCAAGATTCTCCAGCCAGGCAGCGGCAAGAACCAGCTTTGAGGGCATTTCGGCCCATGGCCGATACCCAAAGCGGTTTTCCTCCGCGATATAGCCCCGAATTTTGAACAGGAGAACTTTCATTGTCATACTTTTACCGCCCGTCTGAAGTATACCATAAGGACCATTTATGCTTTCAGTGCCGACGCCATACACAATCGGGGCAACGACCCAGGAGTGTTTGTGCTATAGACTTTTCCAAAAATAAATTCAAAGGATCCCCAAGAAATACCGTGACCTGGTTGGCTAAGGAATGAAAATATGGACGACATCAATGGGGAAAGCCAACAAATTCCAGAGATATGCTTGGCTACTCCCCCTTGGACTTGAGTGGCCGTTTAGTAGCTATCACGCGGATTTCAAAGCCCTCGCGCACCAGAATATTTTCAAAGTTACAATCACGCAAAATACCCAACACGTCCCTCTCTTCTTGGCGGTTTCGAATTTGTGAAGATAGATAATCGTGTATGTAACACTTCCTCCATTCCGGATCGTCGTGCCATTCCGGGACAAGATATCTCAACCAGCGCCCTACCCTACCCAAGTGCCGCAAATTATAAAGGGAAGAAATAAAAGAGACGAGGGGAAGCAATGCAAAACCAGGCAACCTTGGAGTAATAAGCCTATAAATGTTTATGACCTTTTCCACCCGCCGTTGGTCAACAAATTCATCGGCTATGGCCTTTGCGACTGCTATTCCAATGACTCCTCCTGGGCGAAGTTTTGCCGCCAAGTGATTTATCGTAAAGGATAAATCCTCCTGGTGGGCCAGAGTCCCTGTATCGAATATAAAATCGAAAAACTCGTCTTCGAAGGGCAAACGATTAGCATCAGCTTGGCAAAACATTAAGTTTGAAGCGTCACAATTTTTCTTCGCATAATCAATTGCTTGTGAACTATCCAAACACCAAACTCGGTGTTGTGTGTTCTTGAACAGATTAGCATATTGTCCACTTCCACATCCCGAATCTAATATCCTCATAGGTGGTAACTTAGGATTTTTAGGATCAAACCCAAATTTATCTAGAAAGGATTGATAAGATTGCTTTTGGCCGTCTACTGAAAAATGCAGCTTGTCCCAAATACTCCACTGACGTGACCAATTCTTCGTGATCCCTGCGTTATCGACAAATCTCGGTATCCCATTGGTGACCGGAAACTCCTCGTCATCACAAAAAAGGGTTCTGAAAGTCGAATCCAAACTGAGTGGATTACCAGAGTAAGGGCTTACCCAGTTCTCGTCAGTCATGACAGGGAGTCCGAACCGGTGGCGGAAGTTTCCTGGTTACGAGTCGTGATTCTCGAGGAAAACGGCATCAAACTAGTCGGTTTCGCAAGCTGCCACAAATCTTTGCCTTAGCCTCCGCCCCATCAGATGTTCCCGTTACCTCGATTTCGGTCAACCGTAGCATGCCGTCCGCCGCCGCGATAACGGGGTCATCGTCCAGGCAGTAACTAACCTGTCCGGGAACAGCGACAAAGGCGCCCGGATGCTGGACGATGTCCGCGCGCCAGATAATTACCTTCTCCCTGCCCTCAAGCGTGGTGAACGCACCGGCGAAGGGACGGGAGGAGGCGCGGACGAGACGATGGATGTGTTCGACCGGCGCGTCCCAATTGATTTTCCCATCCTCCGGGCGTCGCGGATAACACCTCAGGGCTAGGTCTGGGTTCTCCGGTTGCGCCTGTGCGCGAAGCGTGTTGGCAGCAATGCCCTCGATGACCTCGATGAACATCTGTGGGGTTTCACGATTGAGGAAGCTGTAGACATCTTCAATATAGGTGGAATGTTCCAGCGGCATTGCCCGTTTCAAAAAGATTGGGCCATCATCAATGCCATCCCCCATCTGATGGATTGTCACCGTCACCTTTGGCTCGCCCGTCAGGATTGCCCAGTTGGGACAGGCGTTTCCCCGGAACCGGGGCAAATCCCCTGCATGACCGTTCAAGACTCCGTGCCGGAAAAGGGATCGCATCTCAGAACCGACGACCGTGAGCCAATTGACGCTGATCGCCACATCCGCCCCGGCTATGCGGGCCTGCTCGATTTGCCTGGGATCGTTAATGTCGGCGCTGTTAAAAAAGGGGCATCCGAATTTCTCGGCCAAGCGGGCGAAATCCCCCTCATCGACATCGTACTCGGATTCGGCCTTGCAGGTTCCGACCAGGGTGAGCTCGTGTCCCGCTTCGATCGCCGCGAGAATCGAATCGTGCAGAACCCGGGTCCGGCCAAAAGCCGCGAACTTCATTTCAGACCATTCCCTTCACTGGCAAGCGGATCGCCGTTGGTCCGTGCCAGGTCGCGAATGAAGACGCCTTTGCCGGACAGCGCATCGAGAAGCGAATCAAATGCCGATGCAGTGCCAGGTCCATGACAAATAATGTCATCCACATCTTTCACCGTTGCCTGCTGGATATCGCCGCCGGTGCGTCGTTTCAATTCTTCGTATGGTTCGGAATCTGACGAATTCAGGAACACGTGAATGGGGTGGAAGTCGAATATTTTCAGGCCCGGCTTGTTCGTTAAAGACACGACATCCCAGCATGGCTCCGGCGTTATCATTTCAAAATCGTCTTCCCAGAAATACGGAAGGCGGATCAAAGGCCGCTCGGCAGCCCAGTGAGTGACCGCTTGCAGATTGCACGCACGCGGCAAGAAAAGGGACACGTCGACGTTAATGGCCGTGTGCCGGCAGACCTCATCAAGCAGGGGAGACGACTGCATAAGTGCATGGGCGCGCATGCTCGTCGCATCTTCAACGATCTGTAGACAGTAGTTGAGCACTTCCCGCGGCTGATCGCCATGCGACGAGCCGGGTAGGAAGTTGGGATGCAATCCTAGTTCGAATAAACGTGGACATTGGCGGAGACGTTCCACCGCCGGGCTACGATGTGTGACAAACCACGTCGCCTTGACGTTCGCAGCGACGAGTTTCTCCGCCACCGCATCGATGACAAAATCGGGCGCCCAATCAATATCCAGGGTGATGGCCGGATCAGTGGTCAGGTTCTCCCCCCCTCGACCGAAACACCCTCTTTTTCGACCAGAAAATTGCCGATCGCGAGGACGTCGATGCCGGAACTTATGAACGTTCGTAACGCGTCTTCCGGCGAAGCCACGATCGGCTCTCCGTTGATATTGAACGACGTGTTGAGCAGGACGGGCACGCCTGTCTTGTCCTTGAAGCGGGTTAACAAGCTGTGAAACAGGGGATTGTCTTCGCTCCGCACCGTATGCAGCCGGCTCGACCCGTCACTGTGAACGACGGAGGGAATCAGCGCACGTTTGTCCTCGCGGACCTGATAGACTTGTTCCATGTAATTCACTTCAGCGCCGTCCGGCAGTTTAAAGTATTCTCTTGCCTCTTCATTAAGGACGCTTGGCGCCAACGGGCGGAACTGCTCGCGATATTTAACCGAACGATTGATCCTGTCCTTCATCCCGGGGTCGCGTGGATCGGCAAGGATCGAACGATTGCCGAGCGCGCGATCCCCAAACTCCATACGCCCCTGGAACCAACCGACGACCTTCCCCTGGACCAGACGGTCCGCCACCTCATCCAGGATATCGTCGCATTGCCGGAATCCGAGCTTGCAGCGTTCCAGGGTCCGGCGGATTTCCTCATCATTGAACACGGGCCCCGTATAGGGTGTAACGACCGTCCTAAAGAGGCCGCCATCACGGTTCATGCTGCCGTAAAGCCAGAGCGGGCCACCGATGCAGGTGCCGGGGTCGGCCGGTGCCGGCGATACGAAAATCTCCTTAAACGGGGTATTTGCGATCACTTTCCCGCAAGCGACCGAATTCATGCAGCATCCACCGTTCAACACGAGGCGGGGAATCTTCACCTGCGCGTGCAACCAGTTGAGGAGCCCGACCATCATGTCCTCGAACACCATTTGCACGGACGCCGCGAGATCATGATGATCCTGGGTAAGCGGTCCATCGGGGTCGCGGGATGACATGCCAAGGTGTCGCGAAAGGGTTTCTGTGAAATACCCGCCGAAACGCATGTTATGGAACTCAAAGTGATGCTGGTCGAGAAACAGCGAGTCGCCCCCGTATTTCACGATCGACCGTATTTTTTCGATAAAACGCAACGGATCACCGTATGCCGCAGCTCCCATCACCTTCCACTCATCGGCATTTGGGGTGAAGCCTAGGAACTCGGTAAACGTCGCGTAGAAAAGGCCGAGGGAATGGTTGACCGGCAATTCGCGAAGGACCTCTGGCCGATTGCCCCGTATAACGCCGAGGGACACCGAGACCGATTCACCGTGCTCGTCGAAGACGGCGACGGCGGCTTCCTCGAACGGCGATGCGTAGGCCCACCCCGCATGGGCGTTATGGTGTTTGAGATAGGTGATCCGTTTGTCATTGTCGAGACCGAAACCGACCGACATGGCTTCGTCTTTTTCGTCATCCCAGCCGGAGTACATGTCGGCGAGGTTATTGGGCACTATATACAGCCATTCCGGGTCATAACGCCGCCACTGCGTGAACCCCGACATATTGATGCGGCGCATCTGGATTCCGGGATTCCAGGCAACAACGATCTGATCGATGTCGTCGAGCGACAACATCCCGCTGGACTTCAGGCAGTGGTCGATAGCTTGGCGGGGAAAGGCGCGGCTCCGCCTTTGTCGGACAAGGCGTTCCTCGGCGACGGCCGCTACCAGTTCGCCGTCATTGAACAGGGCCGCGCTGGTGGTGTTGCCGATGACGTGCAGGCCGAGGACGCTACCTCGAGCCGGGAAATTGGAACTGCTCATGCCGCCTCACTGATGATGCTGGAATAGCATCTTTTACTGTAGATGATCTGTATGCCGAACTGCGCCTGCAAAACCAGCACGGTGGCCCTGCTTGACGGGTATCGACGGTTTCGCCCGCTATTCATTTCTCAACGATGTAGATAACACCGCCGCCCGGTTTTCGGTCATTCGCCTCAAGCCGCTTAAAAAGCGGAAATAGCCACCAAAACCTCCAACCCAGTATCTTGGGCCAACGCGTCAAACCGACCCCCAATTGAAAAAGAGAAATAAACCCGAGGATTGCGGTGACCCGGTGCTTGAAGGCGTAAACAATTTTTGGAGGGCCGCTAAATCCGGCCTCCTTGAGCAAGTCTGCCACGTCAGACTCGTTCAGATATCGTCCCCGAACTTCATGCACAGCGTAATGTTTCAGCATCCTCGTCCGCAACGCGAGAAGGTCTTGGTCGGTTCGGACTCCCGTCGCACGTTTGAAGCACCATCGGATCATGGGTGATTTTGTCGCGCCCGTTGAAAGCACGCTCTCAAATATTTTGTATCCCCGTCCGACGCACAGGATCAGGATGCCGCCGGGTTTCAGCGTTCGCCGCATCTCCTGAAGGGCGCGCGCTGGATTTTCGAGGCCGTTGAGAAGTTCCGAAGCAAATGCCTTGTCGACTGACCCGCTTTTGATTGGCGCCGAATACACGTTTGCCTGCACCTGGGGGATGTACGGTTCCGCGTCGGAAAAGCTGATATCAAGGCCAAATGCCATAGCACCCCTAGATCGAAACTCATGGACATATTGGCCATGGGCGCATCCGAAATCGACGATCACCTCCCCCGGCTTCGGGTCGATGGTCGAGATCACTGCCGGGAACCGGGTCTGGGCGACGATGTGTTTCCATCTACAGAGTGGAAGGGGGTCCCTTTTCCATACGGGGAGAATCCGTTTCCTTTCCACCGTGCCATGCAGGGCGCGGGCCATAACCCGTTACCCGGATGTCTGGTTGTCGACCAGACTTTCCACGTCGGAGCCAACGCCATGGAGGCGGTCGAAGGGAATGGTGTAAAAATAAGGATACCCGGCCAGCAACTCGTCCGGTGCGGCCCGCATGACGTCCTGATTGTTCACCTTTACGAAATAACGATATACGTGTTCGGTCGCACCCCATTTCCGCTTGAAGCGATGGACACCTGTCTGGCTTCGCCAGGTTCCGCCCCAATTCCAGTGGGAAAACCCACCCTCCGCCGCATCGCGCAGGGCCGTCCACACGATCAGCTCCATGGGCTGATAGGTTCGCGCCTTTGTACGCGTGGCCGGGATGACATATTCGACCGTCCGTCCGAAATAAAACACCAACAAGGCGGCAATTTTTTCAGCCCCACGTTCGGCGACAAAAATATTGTAATCGCGCCCTGGTCTGAAGTGCCGCCCCAGCCCGGCAAAAAACGCCGCCGGCTTCGGTGTCCCGCCGATGGCCGCCATGTTTTCCCGATGCAACGATTCCAGGCAACCCATGGCGTCGTTGTCGATGGCGACGGAAACGCCTTCGCTGCGGGCTTTGCGAATCCTATTTCGGATTATTGAAGTCAGCCGCCCAAATGCTTCATTCTCGGGGCCACCAAACGGGCCGAGGCTGCTTACCTGACCAATCCGGTCATCCTGGAAATCGTGATCCGGCGGGTGATCAAGCGGCTGAAAGACGTTTTCCACCATTGTCGCGGTGGCTACATCCGGTCCGCTTGCAAGCTCTTCGAACTTCGCGAGCAGAACCCAGCTTGCCGTGTCGTCACTCGCCAAGACACCGCCGTGGCTTCCGAAAAACGGCAGCGAATTGAGAACGCGGCCGAAGGGGCCTTCCCGCGCCATGACCGGCAGGATGCCCACCACCCGTTCGCCTTTGATGGCCAGCCAATACTCGGAACGGCACCCCAGGGTGTCCTCGAGCAGGGCTTTGTAGTTCAGCGAATAATAAATGAGCCGGGCGTCGTGGCCGTCGAGGAAAGCCGAATACGCCTCCCCGTCTTCCTCACGGAAGGGCCTGACATCGATTGCGTTCTTGGTGTTCATCGTTCGGCCGACGAGGCCCACTTGTTCACAAACATCCTTTACCCTCTGTTGTCTTCGCTGGGGCGGATTAAGCCGTTCGCCGTGTTTTGAATCGGTTTCCGGGCAAGCGGCGCAAGGTGTTCCGTGATGGTATTAGCCGCCAGTTCCGATCCGTTGTCGTTGAAATGCATGACGTCGTGGAGGAATGCGCGTGGCGGCGCTACGACGCCCGCCAACCACTTGCGCCGATGGCGCTCGAAGCGGTTCACGAGGCGACGCCCCGGCTCGCGACCGTGGCGTTCACGCCGAGGAAGGTCCGACACCACTGCTCGACGCATAACAGCGACCAGATGAGAAGCCGCCGGTTCTGTTTGCCCTCTAGGTGTTCCTCGACGAGCGCCCGCACGGACTTGCGGTCCAGGTAGTCGTAGATCGCCGCGTCGCCGTCCAAAAGAACACGACGGACAAACTCCATGCTTTCGCCCCGAAACCAACTGGCATCAGGGGCCGAGAAGCCCTGCTTGACGCGCTGGTTCACGTTTATAGGAACGTGGCGGGCCATCGCCTTGCGGAGCAAAAGTTTGCCATCCTGGGTTTTGGCGAAATATTTGGCCGTCTTTTTGCCCGGCTCGTTCTCGTTCAGGCGCACCACCTCGCCCAGATTGCCGAGCTTCATGCGCACCGGCACCCGCATGGCGAAATCGACCAGGTCGTTGTCCAGAAACGGCACCCGCGTTTCCAACCCATGGGCCATGCTAAGCTTGTCCTCCATCACCAACAGGCCATGCAGGAAGGTCTTGGCCTCGAAGTAGAGCGAGTGGTTAATGTAATCCTCCGGGCCCGTCAGCTTGTCGGCGTGGTGCATAAAAACGCCGGAAAAGATGTCACGTGTGCTGATATCTCCGACTTCGCCCCACACCGGCTCGAAGACCTTCTGGATATCCCGGTTGGGAATCAAACGCTGCCAGTAGTCGTAGTATTTATCGATATAATGCTCGAAGTCGTCGTTTACGACGGCCCGGTAATACCGCCACGGATATCCGGCGAACAGTTCGTCGCCGCCGGCCCCCGACAGGGTTACCGTGGCGTGGCTTCTGGCCAGCTTTGCGGCATAGTAGTTGGGATAGCTCTGGCCGACGCGGGGCTCCTCCAGGTGCCAGACCAGGTCCGGAATCGCGCGTTCCATGTCGCCAGCCTTCAGCTCCGTATCAAAATGCTCGGTCCCGAAATGCGCCGCCATTGCCTGCGCTTTGATCCGCTCGTCAAAGCCCAGTTCGAGGCCCGAGGCGGAGTTGAGGTCGAACCCGACGGTGAAGGAGCGCAACTTCGGTTCCATCCCCGCCGCGACGGCAGCAATGGAGCCGCTGTCGATGCCGCCGCTGAGATAGGTTCCGATCGGAACGTCGCTGACCAACTGACGTTTCACAGCCTGTTCGAAGAGTCGATTAAGTTCCTCAATGTATTCTTCCTCGCCGATAATCTGGTCCGGTTCCCGGAAATCGAAATCCCAATAGAACTCCGGCACGGGCTCGATGGAACCATCCGCCGTCACTTCCATCCATGATCCCGCAGGAAGCAGCCGGATATCCTGGAAAAGCGTGCGGTCGGTAAAAAGGTTTTGGAACGTGAAGTATTCAAGCAGGGCTTTCGGGTCAATTTCCGCGCCGCAAGCCGGATGGGCCAGGATCGCCTTGACCTCGGAACCGAACAGCAGTGTCTTTCCCCGGCGCATGAAGTAAATAGGCTTGATGCCGTAGCGGTCGCGTGCGAGCAGCAGCGTTCGCCGCTTGCGGTCCCAGAGCGCCAGCGCGAACATGCCGTTGAAGCGCCGGATGGCGTTCGTTCCCCATTCCGCCAGGGCGTGCAGGACGACCTCAGTATCGCCATGCGAGCGGAACGCGTGGCCGAGGCCTTCGAGTTCAACCCGCAATTCGGGAAAATTGTAGACTTCGCCGTTATAGGTAATCACGAAACGGCCGTCGGGCGTCGTCATCGGCTGTTCCGCCGCCGCCGTCAGGTCGATAACCGCAAGCCGGCGATGGCCAAGACCCAGACCGCCGTCCGTGAAGTATCCTTCGCCGTCCGGTCCGCGGTGGGCAATGGCGTCGGCCATGCGTTTGAGAACCGCTGTATCGACCGGCGCCCCATCGAAATTGAGAATTCCGGTTATGCCACACATAGCGAATACGGAAAATGTGGGAGACCCAGGTCCGGGTTTCGGTACTCGGACCTTTGCAAGGATTCGCTCATTGGCCCTTCCGCGAGATGATCGTGATGCCCGCATCCTCCACCACCTCCCTTTCAACATGAAGGCCGGCGTTGGCGCACCATGCGCGGACCTCGTCCGAGGTTTGGCGATGCGCGTTTCGGGGGGCATACCAATCGAAATTAATATGGTTGATTTCGTCAAGGTCGAGGTCTGGATGGTAGAAGCATTTGAAAACGTGCCAGTATAGAAAACGCTGGAGATTAATCGGTCCCGCCGGGATCTCCAGCAGCGCAACATCCTCAGGCACCTCCAATTCGACATCTAGTTCGCCGATGGCTTTGCCCAGCTTCGATAACGCCATCACTTCGTTCCAGGCTTCCTCGGGCGTCATCTCCTGAAGTTTCGCCCGCACATCATCGTCGGTGAATTCGCGAATAGGCCCCTTTTTCTTATAAATATAAAACATGAACCGGCCGCCCGGTTTGAGCAACAGGGCCAGCGATTTCAGGGCGCCTTCGGTGGAATCCGTGTGATGAAGGGAGCCTTCCGCAAGGATGATATCCACCGATTCAGGGGGGAGCGGCAGGCGGGTTATATCAGCCTGCATAAACCCGCCAGCGATCCCCTGGTCGGCGAAGTTTTGGGCGGCGATCTCGACGGCATCGGACACATCGACTCCAAGATAGCGGATACGCGACAAAACCTGGCCGAAGAGTTGTTGCGCGGAAACGCCTGCGCCGCACCCCGCATCAAGCAGCACGCAGGTTTCCGGTGCGTTCTGTAACCAGTCTTCGGCGGTGACGTCGCCATAGCGTTCCGTCAACCAATCCCGAAGCTGTGTTTTCCGGGATGATCCCTCATAACTCCGGCGTTGCGCCCACTTATAGGAGAACGCGTCGGCGGTTTGGGTTTGCTTCGCCGAGGTTTCCAAATCGGTACGTAAAATCCCACTTTGCATCGTAAGCGTTTGCCCAAATGCGGTTACGGCTTCTCCCTCACCCGGCGCCCGGTCATGGCCCAGCAGTGCCAACAGCCATTCCGGAAGGGTGGATCTAGCCATCACTGCCTCAAAGGTTGCGGATTGATTCAACGACTCGTTCATAATCCTCATCCGTCATCCGGTTATGCAAGGGCAGCGCCATGGAATCGGCAGCACAATCGCGGGCGCCCGGAAAATCATCATCCGAAAAGCCAAAACGCTTACGATAATGACCCAATTGATGAACGGCATGGGTGCCTGGCCGAGTGGCCACGCCCGCCGCTTCAAGGGCGGTCATGATTTCGTTCCGAGGCTTTGGCGCGGTTTCCGGATTCACATAAGTGACGAATGCCTGCCACGCGTGACGACCGGTTTCGGGTTCTTCCGGCAACCGCAGCCATCCAAGGTCAGCCAGTTCTCGCCGGTAATAGGCCGACCATTGTTTCCGTTCATTGATGAAACGGTCAAGCTTGTCTAGTTGCACCAACCCCACCGCCCCCTGCAGGTCGGTCATGCGGCAATTAAAACCGAGCTCGTCGAATTCGGGCATCAGGTAAGGTTTCGACCCGGAATGCCGTTGTTCATCGGAGATATTAGCGCCGTGGTCGCGGAGCCGGCGCAAGTGGCTGGCCAAATCTGAATCGTCAGTTGTGATCATGCCGCCCTCGCCGGTGGTAATGGACTTGCGGGGGTGAAAAGAAAAAACGCCGACGTGTCCGAGCCCACCCGCGCGACGGCCTTTGTATTCGGCACCGGCAGCGCAGGCGGCATCTTCGATGATGGTCACATCTTTCGGGATGATGTCTTTTAGACTGTCGATGTCGGCGCAGAGGCCAAACAAATGGACGGGAATCACGGCGCGGGTGCGCGGGCCTATTCGACGTTTGACGTCGGCAACGTCGATGTTAAAAGTGGTTCTGTCAACATCAGCGAGAACCGGTTCCGCGCCGGTGTAGAGAACCGCGTTTGCAGTCGCCACCCAGGTAAAAGCGGGAACGATGACCTCGTCCCCCGGGCCCACGCCTAATCCGACGAGGGCCAGATGAAGGCCCGCCGTACAGGAGGTCACGGCAACCGCATAATCAACCCGGTGATGTTCGGCAAATGCGATTTCGAATTCAGAGACCTTCGGGCCCTGGGTCAACCAGCCGCTTTCGACGACCTCCCTTAAGGCTCGAATTTCATCTTCACCCATGCTGGGCGAGGCGATCGATATTTTCCGGCGATCTGACATAGGATCAGGCGGGCGCCGCCGCGGGACGGTTTTCTGTCTCCGCCTTCTGGGCGCGACGCCACCCTACCAAGGATCGAAGGCCTTCTTCCAAAGGCATTTCCGCGGTAAAGCCGATTTCCGAGGCGGCCCGCTTGGGACACCCGATCCGATTTTTCACGAACGTCTGGCCGGCGGGTTCATATTGAATGGGCTGGTCCGTCCCGGTCAGGCCAATGATCATATCCGCTAATTCCAGGATCGAGGTGCGGACCCCGGTGCCAACGTTGTAAAACCGGTCGGTAGTCTCTGCCTTCATGGCCAGGACGTTGGCGGCGGCGCAGTCGGCAACGTGCACGAAATCATAGGCCTGACTTCCGTCGCCGAAAACCTTCAGCGGCTCGCCACGGTCGATGGCGTCCAGCATTTTCATGATCACGGCGACGTAGGCGCCTTTGTAATCCTGCCGGGGTCCATAGACGTTCATGTAACGAAGGCCGACGTAATTAAGGTCATAGCGGTGGTGAAACGCCCGACACATCTGCTCGCCCGCCACTTTCGTCGCACCGTAGAAATTGGTGTTGTTGAAGGGGTGATCCTCGGTCATCGGTTCCTCGACCGCATCGCCGTAGACGGACGCCGATGATGAACTGACCAGGCGCCCGACCCCCTGGTCGCGGCAGGCTTCGAGCACGTTGAAGGTGCCCTGAATGTTAACATCGAAGGCGGCGCGCGGTTGTTCATGGCATTCCAAGAGCCACAACGCGGCAAAGTGAAAAACACCATCAGCGCCTTTCAACACCGTATTCAGGGCCTCCACATCACGGATATCCCCGTCCTCTACGATCCGCACGCGGGGGTCTTTCAAGGCATTTTCAAGGTTCCCAAGAGACCCGCGCACGAAGTTGTCGAAGACGACGATTTCACCGACGTCTTCCCCGATCAAGGCATCGAGCGTATGCGAGCCGATCAGTCCGCCTCCGCCAATGACGACTAATTTTTCACCTTCAATATCCAAGAGAATTTGCCTTCAGATTGCTGGAAACCGCCACCGGGTGCAGATTTGATATCTCCGCCGCCAGGGCATCGACGCAGGTATCCTGATCGTGATGGCGGCCAACGTAATCGATGGCGTTGTTGTGAAAGCGGCCCCATTCTTCGGTATTATCCACCAGATTCCGAAGATTGGATGCAAGCCTTTCAAAGCTGCCGTTGGCACAAAGACCGCAGCCCCCCTCTTTCAGCATCCCGGCCGGATCAACATTCAGCGAAACCACCGGGGCACCGGCCCGGCACGCCTCGAGAGCAGCGTTCGGCATCCCCTCGAACCGTGACGTGTTGACCAATGCCAAAGCATCTTGGAGGAATAATGGAATTTCGGAGTAAGGGAGGTTTTCTTTGTACGTAACGTTGGCGGGAAGATTATCCAGCACCCTTTGTTGCACCTCAGGCCTGCTAGAATTCATAATTATGTGGAATTCAATGTCCGGCAAGGACCGGGCCAACGCCACCAGGATATCAGGCTGCTTAATGTCATCGGCCTTGCCAATCCAGGCCACATAACGGCGGTCGCTCCATGGTTTCCGGGGTTCGGATTGAATTTCTAAGTTGACCGGATTGGGGATAACCACGGATCCAACCCCGAAACCATCGCGCGCCAGTTTTCCTTGAGCCGCCGTCTGCACAACCAGTCGGTCTGCCGACAGAATTGAAAAATGGCAATTGTCGCCAAGGTCGCCGTAATCGTTCTTCTTCTTGGACCCCTTGTAATAATCCGCGCTAAAATCGGAATCGCTAGCGGACAGAAGTATCAGTTTTTTCTCCTCGACTTTACAAAAACTTGCCAGCTCCGCCATCAGATTGCTGGCCCCGAACCCAACGTACACATCGGCGTCGACCTCTTGATATTTTTGATACCTGCCAATGTTCATGATCCTCTTGGCCAAATCAGTCCGGACCCCGCCGAGCACAGTACGGACCCGGCGTCGAAACATTTTGTTTGTTACATAAGAAATTATCACCCATGCGATGGGCGACAGGAACGCGCGCACACTTGGCGCCTTTCCGGGGCCGCTATTTTCAGCCTTCGGGTTCGAAGGCTGGGGCGGGTTTTCCGTGACTCTCTCTATGCCACCGATAGCGGCGCCATATGTTGCAGCAACAAATGACCTGACCCATTTGTTGGCTTCTGCAAAAAAAGGATCCGGATACGGTTCAATGGTCCCCAGCGAAACACCGAACCTCTTTTGAGCGGTGTCCTTGCCGTGGCTCCAGACCATGAAGGACACGTCGTATTGCTCACGCCTAGCGAGGCCGCTCGCCAACAAGTGAGCCTGAACCTCTATTCCACCGAAGGGAAACTGTGTGTCCGGATTGAACAGCGAATAGGTGTAGGGCGCGACGAAGCAGACATGGACTTTTTCCTGGCTCGATGAAAAAGGGATGGCGTTGGCACTTCCCGCCTCAGTAGAAGATGTGTCTTTGCCAACTACGAACTGATGGCGGAGGCCCCGTGCGGCAGGAACCTTCAGCCGCCAGTGAAGATATTCGGAGATTTTGTTGAGAGGAAACGCTAACCGCCAATACCGAAGTTGCTTACGGATTATTGAGGCGATCACCGGGCTGGTGGTCTTGGTGCAAATGTCTTCCAACCGATCGACTGCCTTGGCAAGTTTATGACTTTCCTCGACATATGACCTTCCGCGTTGACCGGTTTCCTTACGGAACTCTGTATCATCCACCAGCCGGCGGAGCCCGATGGCGAACCGTTGCTGGTCACCATTGGCAACAATCCCGCAACCGAACCGTTCAATCACGCCATCCGGGTCCACATTGAGCGACAGGACCGGCACTCCCACAGCCCAGGCTTCGAGAAAGGTGTTGGGAAAGCCTTCAAAACGGGACGTATTGACTAGAGCCGTCGCCCCCGCGATCCAGTTCACGATCATGTCGGGCTGAATTCTTTCCGTGATGGTCAGGTTATCCGGTTTGTTTTCGTAAATCGGGCGGGCGATGTCTTCTAGGTTCTCGCCCAAGATCATTTCAAACGCGACTTCCGGGAACTCGCGAGCGAGGCTGAGGAACAGGTCGGGCTGTTTGACGTTGTCGGCACGACCAATCCAGACAACCCTCTGGCGTCGATCTTCGGGTTGTTGTGTCCAGGAAGAAATTTCAATGGGGCTGCGGATGATCTCCGCCTCGCGACCAAAACGGTTGCGGGCAAGTTCTTTTTGGGTCTCGGTCTGAACGACCAGGCGGTAGCAATTGTGAATCGCGAAATGACAGCGGTCCGCCCTGCTGAAATAGCTGTTTATGGCCTTGGAACCGGGTTGGTAGAGGTCGGAAAGGTCTTCGTCGCTGGAGGTAAACAAGACGAGAGGCCTTTTCGCTGATCGTGCGAACGCGGCGAGTTCCGCCGTCCAGTCGTTAACGCCGAAGCCTATATAAAGGTCGGCGTCTGCCTCGCAGTACGTGGCCACCCGGTTTAGGTCCAAATAGTATGCCCGGATGTCTTCTGGCGTTTCGGATATGAAAGCGTCCCTTTTTTTGGAAGACCAGACCCGCCAACCGTCATAAAGCGGCGTCTCTTGACGATTCGTACGATAGGCGAGTATCTCGAGGCCATCTATTTTTTGGAATCGCGACTGCCCATGATTGAGAACAATAAACGAGACATCACCCGTGTACCGCTTGGCCAACCCCTTCGCC
The DNA here is from genome assembly GCA_013204265.1 of Rhodospirillales bacterium. Lineage (GTDB taxonomy): Bacteria > Pseudomonadota > Alphaproteobacteria > Rhodospirillales > Casp-alpha2 > Casp-alpha2. Next base: position 991 of record JABMOG010000051.1, on the reverse strand, counting down.
AAACGCGCCGCCCGGACCTCGGCACCGCCGAACCTGGAATTGGAATCGGAATCGAACAGCGGATAGGCGTACGGGGCCACGAAACAGATACGCGGTCGCCAACGCAACCCGCGAAAGAAGAACGCCGGGCGCGTGACACCCGAGGCCTGAAGATCAATGGCTATAGGTGTCTCCACATATTCATGGATAGGATTACCGGCCTTTGAAACAAGCCGGAGCGCCTGGATTCCCCAAGTTTAACGTCGGTCGATTGCAACGATCTCTATTCTCGAAGGGTTTGATGCCAGAACTCAAGCAAGCTACCGCACCTCGGGTGAAAGCCCCTCCCCCCCAAAGACACGATTTAAAACGTTCAACCTATGAACGGCATTTAATCTTTTATTCTAAATACCTAATAGTTTCAAGTAGTTCATGACCAACACCCCCGACAAGTGATCCGGATTCTATTATTGGCCCGTCTCCCACCCAGATTTTATCAAGTTATGCGCGTTATTAATCCCGGAACCGAACGCCAACACCGCCACCGTTACCATCAATAAAATCGATACCGCCATCTTCAAACGCGGATCAGATTGCGTGGATTGTCATTTCATAAGTCTTTCGGGCCCCTCGCTCAAAATCGATCACCGTCCTTTCTGACACAGATGCATTGACGGCCAATTTCCTACGGGACCAACCAAGTAGTGCGCGGGCAGCACTGCATTGCTTAGCTGTGATTGCATTATTTTTCATAAAGTTTCATAAATTATGTTGAAGTTTTCAAAACTCTCCCGCTACGAACGCCAAGCTGTTAACAAGCGCAACAAAGCCTTTCGTTGCCTGGAACGAGCCAGACAAGAACTATAGCGGCCCCGGACTTTCATTGACACTTGGCGCCGGCATAAAAAAACCGGGCCTGAAATGCGTACGCCATTTGCTGGAATAATCGATATAAACCGTTATGCTACTTTAATTTTAGGGGCTGACCCAGATAACTATCTAAAATATCGTT
>JABMOG010000001.1 GCA_013204265.1 Rhodospirillales bacterium | reverse complement strand
CTGGATGTCTCGGGCCAGTCCCACATGACGGTGGCCGAGGGCAACGGCGCGGTCAACGCCCTCGACGCGGCATTGCGTAAGGTGCTGATCCCCATTTATCCGCAGCTCGAAGACCTGCGCCTGATCGATTTCAAGGTCCGCATCCTGACGCCGGGCGACGGCACCGGGGCGGTGACGCGGGTGATGATCGAATCGGCCGACAAGAATGGCGAGCACTGGTCCACCGTCGGCGTCAGCGCCAACATCATCGACGCCAGCTATAACGCGCTCCGCGACTCGATCATCTACAAGCTCCACCGCGACGGCGCCGAAGACAACCATTCCCTCGACTGACAGTCCCACATGGCCGGAACCGATCACACCAAAACCCCTGAGCCCGCCCTGAGCGACCTCGCGACCCCCACCGTGATTTTGGTTGAGCCGCAACTGGGCGAAAACATCGGCATGGCGGCTCGGGCCATGCTCAATTGCGGATTGGGCGACCTGCGGCTAGTCTCGCCGCGCGATGGCTGGCCCAACGAAGACGCCCTGGCAGCATCCGCCGGGGCGGTTCAGGTGATCGAAGCCGCCCGGGTGTTCAAAACTACGGCAGAAGCCATCGCCGATCTGAATTTTGTCCTCGCCACCACCGCCCGCCACCGCGACATGACCACGCGTATCGTCACGCCGCAGCAGGCCGCAGGGGAAATTCACGCTGCCTTGAGCAAGGCCGGAAACCGCGCCGGTGTTTTATTCGGACGCGAGGCCAAGGGCCTCAAGAACGACGACGTAACCCAAGCCGACGCCATCGTCATGGTGCCGGTCAATCCGGCCTTCAGCTCGCTCAATCTGGCGCAAGCGGTGTTCGCCGTCTGCCACGAATGGTATCTGGCGGCAATCGGTGATGCGGAGCGTCCCGCGCTGGCCATCCCGAAAGAAACCCGCCCCGCCAACAAGGCCGAACTGAACGGGATGCTGAAACATCTGGGAGACGAGCTGGAGGCTTCGGGGTTTTTCCACGTTGCAGGAAAACGCCCCGTCATGGACCGCAACCTGCGCAACATGTTTCAACGCGCCAACCTGACCGAACAGGAAGTCCGAACCCTGCGCGGCGTCATCTCCAGCCTGACGCGGACCCACGAAAAATAAAAACAAGTCCCGGCCCTAGAGCCGCGTCGATAGCCAGATGGCGAGGCGCGAGCCGGCTTTGACGGCCCCGGTCAGAATTTCATAGCCCGGCGCTTCTTCGGCGCCGTGATCGAGCCCCGTTTGCCGGTGTTCGACTTCTTCCCTGCGGAAGGTTTCCAGGGTTTCGCGCAATTCGCCTTCGCCGCCGTCGGCGTCCAGTTTGGCGATCTGGCTGGCGTAGTGCTCGTCGATGACTTCCTCGACGGCGACGGTGCAGGCCATTGCCGCCTTTTCACCCAGCAACGCCGTTCCCGCGCCGAGGGCAAACCCGGCGGCGTGCCACAACGGCAACAGCGCCGTCGGGCGGACCCGGCGCCCAGGCACCATTTTGTTGAAAGCGTCCAGGTGTCGGCGTTCCTGTTCGGCCATGTGTTCGATCACCGGCGCGCTGGCCGCCCCGCCCAGAACGCTGAGCTGGCCTTCGTAGATTCGCACCGCCCCGTATTCCCCGGCATGGTCGACCCGGATCATGCGCGCAATGTCCTGGTCCCTGTCCGGGTCGCCGGGCAGGCGGGTTTTGTGTTTAGTGGTTTTCTTGGGCTTGCTCATCGCGCCCTCCGATTTTGCCCGCGCCCCAGAAAGACATAAACGCCAGGGCCAGCGACAAGCCGACATTGTAAGTCGCCATGGAAAGCCCGAACAAGGTCCAATCGACCTGATCGCAAGGTTTGACCGGTTTGGCGCTAAGCAGCAATTGGCGCAATTCCTCGACCGTCGCCGGGCCGTCGCCGCCACCGGCGCTGCCACACGCCGCCGCCGAGGCCCACCAGTGTTGCTCGACGCCGACGTGGTAAAAAGCAATACCGCCGCCGACCAGAAACACCAGCCCCGCCAGCCTGACGGCCCACAAGCGCACGCCCGGCACAAACAACGCTGCGCCGCCCAACACACCGGCGATGGCGTAGGGAACACGTTGATACAGGCACAGAATGCAGGGCTGCAGGTCGAAAACGTATTGGGCGATATAGGCGTTTATCAGCGCGGCGGCCGAGGCGGCAAAAATTCCGAACGGCACCAGTACAGCAAGATCAAAGCTGTTATTGCCGCGCATGGGCCCCTCTACACAAGAAATTTGATGGCGACGGAACCGCCGATCAGCAAAATACAAAACAGCGCGAACAGCAAACCGAGATAGGTTTCGATGAAATCCCGGATCGGCTCGCCGAATTTCCACAACAGGGTGGCGACGATATAAAACCGCAAGCCCCTGGCCGCCACCGAAGCGATGGTAAAAATGAAAATATCCAGCGATGTGACGCCCGACAGGATGGTGATGACCTTGTACGGAAACGGCGTCACGCCCGCGATAAACACCGCCCACGCGCCCCAGTCG
>JABMOG010000050.1 GCA_013204265.1 Rhodospirillales bacterium | reverse complement strand
TATTTTCCATTGTTCCCGTTTATCATGTCATAGCTCAGGATGGTCACGGGCGCCGCGCCTGCCATATTGGACATGGCCAATCCGGAAACCAGAACGGCTCCCGCTATCGTAGTCCCAAGGAGGGACCTGCTTGTCTTCTTAATCCTCATAATATCCTCCAGATATTTGCATCATTGTTTGTAAAACTCGTTGCCCACCTTGGGCACACCCTCGCTTATATGCAATTCCCGTGCCAACCGGGTTAACCCGAGGTGTTGAGCCGAAGACAATGGTTAAGGGGATGGGACGAATACCGGCGTTGTAAAATCTACCGACACCAGTCTGTTTCGAAATAAAGTTAATTCCGGAAAGCTGTAAGATTTACCGACACACAAATGTTAACGTGGTGGACGGCAAATTTGTCCAATCCCCAGTGACGTCCGTCGGGTCATCAAGCATCGACAATTGGTCCACGGCCGTCGGCTTTGGCGCTTGTTGCGCCACGCCTTGCCAAAGGTCGGACATCATGGTGGGTCGGCGGGGGTGGCCACCGTCAGGCGGAGAGGAAAATCTCCGGACGGATTACTCGGCCGCCTGCGGATGAACCATATACTTCGCGGTAAAATCGGCCAAACTCTCGCGTGGTACCGCGAGATAGTTTAACGAGAAAAAATCCGTCGTCGACACCTGATCGACGCTCGTTACGGGCTCCAGGTCACCCGATTTCAGCATTTTCATCGCCGCGTAGCCGTGGTGAGCCATGAACGCATCCAGGTCGGCATTGAATTTTTTCCTTGTTATCACGATTGATCTGCGTTCCTCGGCCGAGACCTCGCCGAAATATTCCTGGTTGAGATCCCCGGACTCGAAATGGCCATAAGGCGTGACCTCGAGAATGAGGAAAGGCCGGTAGGCGTCAATGGTCGCCTGTAGCCCGTTCAGTACTTCCACCTCGCACCCCTCGGCATCGATTTTGATCAGGGAAATCGCGTCTAGCCCGACGCTCTTCAGAAGATCGTCGCCGCGCTCGACCAGCACCTTCTTGTGGCGCTTATACATACCCACCGGCCGGTATCCTTCGGCAATGGTGCCGCTGACGTCCATATCGTCGTTGTAGGAGAACTCGGCAACCGTCTGCGCGGCCCCCAAAGCGGTGGCAAGGACGAAATGGTGAGGCAGCCCATTCGCCTGGATAAAATGCTCAAGATAGTATGCCGCCTGTAAGTTAGGCTCGATACCGATATAGGTCACGTCCCGGTCTACCTGAAGCAGGATAGCGAGGAGTTCGCCGATATTGGCCCCGACGTCTATGACGGCCCCTGTCCGGAAAGCCAGGACTTTTTCGAGCGCCGCGCGAAGATCGGTTTGACAACCCTCGAGGTGGTCAAGGCCATATCCATGTATGACCGGGACTTCGTAATCTACCGCGCTGATCAACGTGTGGGCACTCCGACGGAGTTGCCAGGAGTGTCGGAGAAGAAAGGTTTTTAACCCGTTGCGCATCATGATGCTCAATTTTTCTCTGTACCGGGAGGCGGTCTTTAAAAATATGTAAAAACTGGTTTAGATTGGATTAACGGCGGTGTATCGGAATGCGGGATCGTGCCGGCCTTGCCCGGTGTTAAATTTTATCCTTCGGGCTCAATTTATTGTTAACGCCGCGTTCAACTTATTGCCCAATAGTGGCGGCAAGTTGAAACAGCATGCAAAATTGCGTTGCCCATGCGGCGTTATGGAATTTTCACAGCGATCCTGACCTTGATGGCGGTGAGCTTTTTCGCCGGCGGTCTGCTTGGCTACAAGCAGACCCAGCCGATCGCGGCTCTGGTGAGTGTGATCAAATCGGCCGAAGCCCGCATCATGGCCCTTCGGTTGGACGAACTCTCTTACAGAAAATGGTCCTATGGCAGGAATGTTTCCAACAGCCAATGGATCGACAAAATACATCCGCATGTTGCGCGGACCGACGTTGCCTCCCTGATCTCCATACGGTCGCCGCGAGAAGTAACGCGCAAACGGCAGCGCCTGATCGACCTGATCTGGCGGGGCCGCGGACTGCCTCTGGCGACACGGCCGGACGAGGTTTTTCGCGGAATATCAGACAGCGCCTTTGACGGAATGCGCCATTTGGACCGGATCGACAAGTTGGAGATCCGTATGCGTGGCGGGATCATTGCGCGACCGTACGTCTTTTACCCCAAGGTTCGCAAAAAGGGCGTCATTATTTACCATCAGGGCCATTACGGCCATTTCGCACTGGGACGCCCGGTGATCGAGCGGTTCTTGGGTGAGGGTTATCTGGTGCTCGGGCTTTCAATGCCGCTGCTCGGCCCAAATTCCGACCCTATCGAGGAGATCCCCCGCTTCGGGTACATCAAGTACGACTATCACAATGTCCTGCAGTTTTTCCAATCCGAGGATTTTTCGCCACTCACCTTCTTTCTCGATCCCATCATCGTGGCGGCCAGCTACCTGCTTGAACAGTCCGGTGAGCCCTGCGTGGCAATGACCGGCGTTTCGACCGGTGGGTGGCTGACGACCTTTGCCTCCGCCCTGGACACCCGGATTTGTCATAGCTACCCGGTGGCGGGGTCGCTTCCGGCCTACGTACGGCTCGCGCCGCCTAACAGACCTAATATCGGCGATTTCGAGGAGATGCCGCCCGATGTCCTCGCGATAGCGAATGTTCTGGAGTTCTATGTCTTGGCCGCGACGGGGAAGGGCAGGACCCATAAACTGATCTACAACCAGTTCGACGATTGTTGCTATCGCGGGATCGGCGTGACGACCTTTCGTGATCCCGTCAAAGCCGCGGTAGCCCAGGCGGGCGGCGGTGACTTCGACGTCCACATAGATTCCACCTTTATCGGCCACCGCATATCGCCGTTCGCGGCCCACCTGATCCTGCATGATCTCACCGCCAAGCTCGGGTCGGCAAAGACCTTGTCGCAGCGCGGGGCGACGACCCCTAACGGATAAACGCTTTCCGTTACTTGTCGCTACTCGCCCGACGCCGACCGGCCAAGCCGGCGGCCGACCGCATCGCGGACGATCTGGTAAAGCCACACCCCATTGGGTTCCTCCGACAGGAGCCGCCGCTCGAAGCGGCGTCCCAGTAACCCGTGCCAAACGAAATCGCGGGCCATCCGGCCCATGACCCTGGCCCCGCCGGCCTTGGCCAGGGGCAGGAGTTCGCTGAGTCCCGCATCCTTTCCGAACCAGAAATTGCTCGAGATGGAACTCGACGTGGAGCGCAACGAATGCCACCAGACTTTCGGGATGAACAGGACATCACCGGGCCGCAACACTGCTTGCATGACTGTAGCCTTGGCAAAGTCGGGATATTTGTCGAGATCGGGCGCCTCCGGATCGACGTTGCTCTTCTGGCAAAGGTCGGCGAACTGATACAGATAGCGAGATTGGTCGGGGGCCAGGAGACAAACGACCTTTTCGCCATATACCTGTCCAAACAGATTGTCGAACCGGTCGAAATGCAGCCCGGAATGCGTTCCCTTGCTACCGATCCAGGTCATGGTCATTTCGTTGCCCTCCAATTTCGGAAGGAACTTCTCGAAATGGACCTGCTGCATGGTTCCGGGAAAGAACTCGAGACTGCGCGAGTCGATCATGCAGGGGCGTTCGGCGCTCTTCATCAGATCCACGAAGTCGCTGACATTCATCCGTCTGATGTGTTCTTCCCAAAAATAGTCCGAGGGAACCGCGGTATCGGGAAGATCGGCTGTCACGCGAACTTGCACGTCTCCGTAGTGGTCCTTGAAGTAGTCGGGCGTCCAGGTCGTGACCGCTTCCCAATCCGACATGGCGCCGGTAAAGATGACCGGCTGGGCGGCATTCAAATAGCGCTCGTGGAAAACGCTCAGGGGCTGTCCGCTGACACGCTCGATTTCGATGCGCCTGGGACCTGCGAGCGTTGTATCCGACGACATCGGAGGAACGTTGGAAGTCTCGATTTTGCTAATGTCGTTCATGGGCTTCGTCGCTTCTGTGTTGCTGATAATGCGCGGTCTGCACGGAAGATTGATTGTCTACGCGGTGGAGCCATACGGGCGAAGTCGGCGCCTGACGCCATCCACCAGAATATCGAAAAACCATTTACCCGTCGGAACGTCGCCGAACAGCCGATTTTGAAATTTCAGTCCGAGGACGCCATACCGAAGGAAATCAAGGGCCGGCCGCGCGAAATGGCCGAAGCCGCCCGCGGCAGCGACTTTGAGCAGGTATGTCGAGGATTCCTCGCGGCCATACCAGCAATTGACCGAGATGGATTCTCCAACCGAGCGAAGCTGGTGCCACCAGACC
>JABMOG010000049.1 GCA_013204265.1 Rhodospirillales bacterium | reverse complement strand
CCCAGATGACAAACGTCGACCAGTGCCCGCCCGCCTCCTTGAAAGCCTTCTGCAGGGTGTGCAGTTCCGATGACGACATGCAGATGTAGGTCGACCCTTTGGTCACCGTCAGGATGTTGACGCAGGCGTCGTAAAGAAACCGGTAGAATTCTTCACCGAGATTGTCGTTCTTGATCCGGCGGTCGGGCTTGCCGGCGGCGCCACCGGTGTAATCCACGTTATACGGCGGATCGGTAAACACCATGTCGGCGAGCCTGCCATCGAGTACGCGTTCCACATCCGCCAACACTGTCGCGTCGCCACAAAGCACCCGGTGGTGTTCCAGAAGCCAGAGGTCCCCCGCAACCGAGACCGGCGCGTCCGGAACTTCGGGAATCAGGTCTTCATCGACAAGCCCATCCTCGGCATCGAACGCGCCGAGGTAACGATCCAGCTCATCTTCGTCGAACCCGATCAGATCGAGATCAAAATCGAGGTCACGGAGCGCGCCCAGTTCGATCTGCAACAACTCCTCATCCCAGCCGCCGCTGAGCGCGATGCGATTGTCCGTCAATACGAGAGCCCGGCGTTGCGTCTCGCTCAGATGTCCGAGCCGGATGACGGGAACTGATTCCAATCCCAGCTTGCGCGCGGCCAGCAGCCGTCCGTGCCCGGCGATGACACCGCTGTCGCCGTCAACCAGGATTGGATTGGTCCAGCCGAACTCGCGAATCGAGGCCGCGATCTCGGCGATTTGTTCGTCCGAATGGGTGCGGGCATTGTTGGCGAAGGGGATCAATTGTCCAATTTTGCACTCTTCGACCCGCAAATCGGCGGGATTTTCAGAGTTTTCGACATTTGACCTAGGCAAGGTGAACCTCACTTCTTTATACGTTGAGCTATCAGCATCGATAAAAAGGATTCAAACGAATGGCCAAGAAACCCGCGAAAAAACCCGCCAAGGCGAAAGTCGCTCCGGCGAGCAAGCCGGCCAAGCGCTACAAGGCAACGCCGGAAGGCATCAATGATCGCCAACACCTGACCGGTATCATCCAGACCGAAACCGGCTGCACGGCGAAAGCCGCCAAGGAAACTCTGGCCGCCCTGATCGGAACGATCACCGTGTCGCTGAAGAAAAATCAGAAAGTCCAGCTGGTTGGCTTCGGCTCTTTCGGCGTCGCAAAACGGGCGGCGCGCAAGGGGCGCAATCCGCAGACTGGCGAGTCGATCCGCATCAAGGCCTCGAAGTCGGTGCGGTTCAAAGCGGGCCAGGCGCTCAAGCGCGCGATCTGACCGGCTTCCCTGTCAACCACCTGCCCTGTCAACCGCACTGGTTGACAGGCGTCGGTTGGTTGACAAATTCCAGACCGCAAAAACTCACGGAAACCCGGGCTTTACGCCGGGAGCACCGGCAGTTTGTCAACCAGTCTGTCAACCAAGTTGGCGCGGCTGACAGTAGAAAACTCCCGCGCTGAGCCCCCCCGTATAGGAATCGCGCCGGGAAGGACCCGTTTATTGCTGGGACCGCCTCCAGCCGGCGCCTTCGGCATCCGCTTCAGAGCAGAACCAGCGTTCGCCCTTTCCCTCATCAATGCGCGTCTGTTCGTAGTAACGCCCGCCGGGAACATGAAATATTTTAGAACCCTTGCTGCTGACATTGCCTTTGATCACACACCCGTCCGCGGCTCCAAATGATGCAGAAGGCTGCTGAAAAACTTCAAGCCTTTTGCCTTTGCGCCAATCCCATGGGGCTGTGAACACGCCCGCCCAGAGCCCTCGTTTGTTGTTCTTGGCTTCAGCTTCTTGACTGATGAAATCCATCGAGTAGCGACGATAGGCCAACGCCCAGCCCTGGCTTACGAGAGACGCGTTGAGGTTTGTCTGACCAACGAAGCAAACAGCAACCACGCGACCGTAGCGATCCTGATCCTTCGCCTCGCACCGAACAGTGGAAGTTCCAATCAGTTCGGCAAGAGCAGCGGTAGATTTCTCTCCGCACCGATAGCTACCCGCGTTGATCTGACAGCTCTGTTTGCTCTCAGGCGCATCGATACCGTGCATCCGGATTTTTGTGCGATTGACCTCAAGGGTATCCCCGTCAACGATCCTGGCCAAACCGACAACGTCGGCTCCGGCATTGATCGGCACAACCGCGATGACGATGGCCGCAAGTGCAACGAGCAAAAAAGATCGGGTAAATCGGACCGACATGATCTCAACAAACCTTCAAACAGCAGACAACCAATTTCAAGAAAAAGCGGCCTCGATGTTGCCATCGCGTCCGCTCCTGACTCTCCTGAGAATATTGAAAATCATAGCCATCTTTACCGCTTTTGTCCGCGCTAAAAGTGTTCGCGTTGCGCTTTACGAACAACCCCTCATGCTTTCGCCGATCTAGCTATCGCAATCACTTTTTGGCGCGAGCAATTACGCGGAAGCCGACGACCATTAAGCCTCAAAGCAATCACACAATGACCAAAAAGATGACGTTGATGCACCGCTGTACGCTGCAAACCGACCCTTCCGCAGATGGATTTCCATCGATCGCCGGCCGCCCTGAACCAACAGATCTTCGCCACATCGGGCTCCAGCCACTGGAGCCATTGCAGCGTCTCGTCCATGCGATCGATGGACGCCGGCGACGGCCAGGGGCGTTTCAGCACCGGATCATGCATACCGTAGGCGTCCCAGAAGTTACGGACGATCTCGGGCCAGGCGGAAAAATATCCCTGCACCCGTTCCTCGGGCAACCGCTGGAGGACGCTTACCGCTTCAACCAGTCGGTCTTCCACCAGGGAGGGGGTCCAGCATTTATCAGCCATGGGCCGCCTCCCTTCGTTTGCCATAGAGCTTCTCGCCCAGCCGACGAACCAGTTCCCGTTCCGGCCAGGTCAACCGGTCGTCTTCGATTGAGACGGCGAGCACGCCCTGTTCGCGCCAACCGTCCCGCTTGACGTCGCCGACGGTGCGCCGCTCGCCGCCGTATCCCTTCGGGTGCCACCTCATCGCTGCACCTCCCGGAGGCAGGCGGCATAACCGGCGACGTCGACGATGCTGTCCATGTGCTTCGGGTCATGAACCAGCCTGGCCATCTTGAGATCAATCAGACACAACACCACCTGCTCAGGCTTAACCTCGATCCCCAGCACCAACGACCAGCGCTTGGCGATGTGATCAAACAGGTCCGAGGGCTCGCCGTATTGATCGCGGCGGTTTTCAAAGACGCCGGCGGCGTGCTTGAGCATCATCTCGCCGTTCATGACGCACCTACCGCCGCCATCCGATCGTCGGCCTTTCCGGCAACCAGGTCGGCCAGGGCGCCGATGATCGAGGCCGGCGCGCCGGCATCGCCCAGCCGACCCATGCCGGCGGCGAGGCCGGCGGGCTCGACGCCGTACTGCAGCAGCATCGACAACGCCACGCAGGCGTCGTCGAGAATGGCGTCCATGTTGGAACCGACCTTGGCGCCGTGGGTGAACACCTCGCCGATGCAGTTGATGCCCGGGTAATAACCGACAGTCACCGCGTAGCGGGTGTCGTTGAACATCAACTCGAGGGTCTCGTTGAGCCGCCGGTTGGGAAGTCTGGTTCTGGTCATCGCACACCTCCTTGAAATTCCATGACCCAGAGCAGGAGGGCGATGGCGTCGGCCTCGTTGTCGTCGGCAGGGGCGAAGCCACGCGCCTCGACCGCCGCGATGACAGCGGCCTTGTTGGCGTTCCCTTTGCCGGTGACATGGCGCTTGATGGTGCCGACGGGGACGCCCTGATAGGGGATCTCATGCTCCTCGCACCACGAGGTCAGCGTTGCCAGAAATCCGCCGTAGATGTGCGAAGCATCGGTTCCGACGTGCCGTCGAACCTCCTCGAAGACGACCCGACAAATGCCATGAGAATGCATCGCCAGTTCGACCAGCCAATCGGTGAAGCGCAGGTAGCGCATGCCACCGCCTTCGAACCGACGGGGACGAAAATCATGGGTGCCGGAGACAATCCGCCCATCCATGGTGCGCAGTGCCCAGCCGGTCGTGGTACCAAGATCCAGGGCAAGGACCGACCCGGCCTTTGCGTCCAGGTCTGATTGGTTCAAAATCGATTTATCCATATCGTTTTCCTCCTTCAATTACGGTGCGGTGAGGGTGGCGATGACGTTCTTGGTCAGATGCATCGCCACCCGGTTTTTGGATTGGGTTGATTGACGGTGCCGAGTGGCACAGGTGGGGGTCACCAAGCGTAAGCGCTGGTGACTACCCACTACCCCTGTAAGGGGTAGGTGAAAGACTGAATAGTTGGCGGACGTCTGTAACCCATAGTGAGCAAGGGCTACAGCAACTATCCAAGTATTCAATTCGACTATTCGACTGAAT
>JABMOG010000048.1 GCA_013204265.1 Rhodospirillales bacterium | reverse complement strand
GCCCGCTTTTTGAACCACAGAGAGCACAGAGAGCACAGAGAGCACAGAGAGCACAGAGAGCACAGAGAGCACAGAGAGCACAGAGAAAAAGAGGAGAAAAATTTTTTCGCGCCTTCTGCGCATTTCCTGTTTTAATCCCCCCCTGTCTTCTTTTTTCTGTCTCTGTGATCTCTGTGGTAAATACCTTTTTAAATCCGTTTTAATCCCCGTCTATCCGTGTAAAAAACACAACGTCCAAGGAGAAATAATTCATGTCCGCCAATAAAAAACTACTGATGCTGCCCGGCGACGGGATCGGCCCCGAGGTTATGAACCAGGTTCGGCGCGTTATCGACTGGATGGCCAAGGCGCGCCATGTGTCGTTCGACATTGACGAAGACCTTGTTGGCGGATGCGCCTATGACGCGCACGGCACGTCGCTGACCGACGCAACTCTGGCCAACGCCATGAGCGTTGATGCCGTGTTGCTGGGCGCCGTCGGCGGACCTAAGTGGGACAACGTGGAACGCGACAAGCGCCCGGAAGCCGGGCTGTTGAAGCTGCGCAAGGAAATGGACCTGTTCGCCAACCTGCGCCCGGCCAACGTTTTCCCGGCGCTGGCCGAAGCCTCCAGCTTGAAAACCGAACTGGTGTCCGGCCTCGACATGCTGATTATCCGCGAACTGACCGGCGGGGTCTATTTCGGAAAACCGCGCGGCATCGAAGACCTCGGAGGCGGCCAGAAACGCGCCGTCGATACGCAAGTCTACACCACGTCTGAAATCGACCGCGTCTGCCGTCTGGCGTTCGAGATGGCCCGCAAACGCCAGAACCGCGTGACCTCGGTGGAAAAAGCCAACGTCATGGAGACCGGCGTGCTGTGGCGCGAAGTGGCGACCGCCGCCCACGCCGATGGTTTCCAAGATGTCGAACTGAGCCACATGTACGCCGACAACTGCGCCATGCAGTTGGTCCGCGCACCGAAACAATTCGACGTCATCGTTACCGACAACCTGTACGGCGACATTTTGTCCGACTGCGCCGCCATGCTGACCGGATCACTCGGCATGCTGCCGTCGGCATCCCTGGGCGCGCCCGACGAAAGCGGTCGCCGTAAAGCCATGTACGAGCCCGTCCACGGCACCGCGCCGGACATCGCGGGTCAGGACAAAGCCAACCCGCTGGCCATGATCCTCAGCTACGCCATGTGCCTGCGCTATTCCTTCGACATGATCGAGGACGCCGACATGGTCGAGACCGCCGTGCAAACCGTGCTGGAAAGCGGCAAGCGCACCGGCGACATCATGCAGCCCGGCATGACACTGGTGTCGTGCGAGCAAATGGGCGAGGCCGTCACCGCTGAAATGGATAAACTGGCCAAGTAGCCCCATGGACCTTTCCGCCTTTCCCAGAACCCGGCTGTGTAATCTGCCAACGCCTACGGATCCCTTGGAGAGTCTGAGCAAGGAACTCGGCGGCCCCAAAATTTTCATCAAGCGCGATGACCTGACCGGGCTGGCCATGGGCGGCAACAAGGCGCGCCAGCTGGAATTCTATTTGGGCGAAGCGCTCGATCAGGGCTGCGACACCGTCATCACCACCGGGGCCATCCAATCCAACCACGCCTGTATGACGGCGGCGGCGGCGGCGAAGCTGGGCCTCGCCTGCCATATTCAGCTGGAAACCCGGGTGCCGGGCAAGGGGCCGGAATACGCTCGCACCGGCAATCCGCTGCTCGACCGCATGTTCGGCGCGACCATGCATTATTTTCCCGAAGGCGAGGACGAGCAAGCCGCCGACGACGCTATCGATGCAATCGCCGACGACATTCGCCAAAAAGGCAGGCGTCCCTACACCATCCACTTAGGCGGCGACACCAAACCGCTCGGCGCGCTGGGTTATGTTGATGCGGCGGGGGAAATACTGAGCCAGGCCACTGAGATGGGAATTAACATCGACGCTATTGTCCTGCCGTCGGGCAGCGGCTCGACCCATTGCGGGCTTCTGGCCGGGCTGCGCGCCCATGGAAGCCAGGCCCGCGTCCTCGGCATCTGCATCCGCCGGGACAAGGAATCGCAGAAAACCCGGTTAGCCATGCGCCTGGATGCCGTCTGCCGCCTGATCGGCCAGCCCGACATCGCGACGGGCGACGACATCTGGCTCAATGATGATTACTTCGGCCCCGGATACGGCCAGTCAACGCCGGAGATGCTGGAAGCGACGGCGCTCATCGCCCGCACCGAAGGGATTCTTGTTGATCCGGTTTATACCGGAAAATCCATGTCGGGGTTGATCGGTCTGGTCCGGGGTGGCGTTTTCAATAATGAGGAAACCGTGCTTTTCCTGCACACCGGCGGACTGGCGGCCATGTTCGCCTATGGCGACATGCTGGCGGATATCTGAAAAAACCTGGTGTTACTGCCCCGCCCGAATAATTGCCTCAAAACCTATTCGATCTTCTTTAATCTTGTTGACGGTCGAGCGCATTGCAACAGGGCGATGGTCGTGTCTTCCGCTCCATAAGACAATTTCGATCAAAATTGATACCAGATCACGGCCTTTTTCAGTCAGGCTGTAGATGTAGCTCCTTCGGTTTTCCGGATCGCGGTGCTTGGCGATAATCCCCTCAGAGCCAAGGTGCTTAAGACGGTCAGCCAGAACATTTGACGCGATCCCCTCATCAATTCCGAGAAATTCGCTGTAGGTTGTTTTTCCCTTAAACATGATCTCGCGGATGATCAGCAGGCTCCATCGGTCTCCAAAGGTGTCGAGGCCGAAGGCTGCGGGGCATCCTGATTGGCGCATCTTGTTTTCGTTTCTCATACAATCATCATAAATTTTTAATTGTAAAAAGCAATATAAATTAAAGCTTTTAAGCATTTTCCTTTGATTTTTAATGACTATTTTTTAATTAATAAATTGCTAAAAGAAAGTTATTAATTTAGAAGATGAAGCGATTTCAAAAAACAGACATAAATTGAAAACGCATATCAGCGGATTTGGAGAGAGATGATGAATAGCAAAGACAGAATAAAAACACCGGAGGTTGGCGACCAGATGACCCGGCGAAAAGCTCTTGGGGTCATGGCGGGGTCCGCAAGTGGAATTCTCGCAACAGCTTTGGTCGTTCCCGTTTTAAACGCCCAAGCCCGAAGCAAAATCCAGCCATTAGTAAAAGGAAAAGCTATGTCAATTAAAGCATTCGTATACACGGAAGTTCAAATCTCGGTGCCCTTCGAGAAGGCCCCGTGGAGAGCGGTCAACGCCAACATTAAAAAGCAGCCCGGCTTTATCAACAAAACCTGGTTGTCCGGAGCTAAGACCAATTCCCTTGGCGGGATCTACGCCTTTGATAGCATTGAAAATGCCCAGAAGTTTGTAACGGGATATTTCCCAGAAGAAGCGGCTGGGTTTGGCGCCGCCCACAATACCCGAATTTTTGATGCCTACGTCGTTAAGGAAGCCAGCATTGATCTGAATTCACCGTACTTTGGTGTGGCCCCATCCCGGAAACCCAGTGCCTTTGTTTATACAGAAGTCCAGGTCAGCGTGCCTTTCGAGAATGCGCCCTGGAAAGACCGCAACCCGGTTCTGAAACAACAACAGGGCCTCATAGCGAAAACTTGGCTGAGCGGACTGCACTCCAACACCATCGGCGGCTTTGACGCCTTCGATACGCTCGATAATGCCAAGGCTTTTGCATTGGAAGCCTTCCCGAAAACGGCAAAGAAAATGAATGCGGCGTTCTACACGCGGGTTTTCGACGCCAGCCTGACCGAGGAAGCCAGCCGGGAAATGTATTCACCTTTCTACGTGTAACCGCCCAACGCACGCGCAGAAATCAATCCGAATGCGGGCCGGTCAAAAGCAGGACCGGCCCGTAAAAAGCTCTAGTGGGTAAGGATTTTCGAGAGGAATTCCTGCGCCCGTTCGCCGCGATCACCGCTGAAGAATTCATCCTTCGAGCAATCTTCCTCGATCCGGCCCTCATCCATGAACACGACCCGGTGGGCGACCCGCTTGGCGAAGCCCATTTCGTGGGT
>JABMOG010000047.1 GCA_013204265.1 Rhodospirillales bacterium | reverse complement strand
GCCATGGCATTTCTGGAATGGTCGTCCCCGGATGGTTGCGCGACTTGCCGCCCGGCGTTGAACTATTATTTATTGTGCGCCTGGCCCGGCGACTATGTCGACGATAATCAATCGCGCTTCATCAATGAACGCGCGCACGCCAACATTCAAAAAGACGGCACCTATTCGGTCATTCCCCGGATGTGGGGCGGCGTCACCACGCCAAATGAGCTGCGCGCCATTGCCGACGCCGCCGATAAATTCAATGTCCCCAGTTTGAAAGTCACCGGCGGCCAGCGTATCGACATGCTGGGCTTGCCTAAGGAACACCTGCCGGCCATTTGGCGCGACCTGAACGCCGCCGGTATGGTCTCGGGGCATGCCTATGGCAAGGCGCTGCGCACGGTGAAGACCTGTGTCGGGTCCGAATGGTGTCGGTTCGGAACCCAGGATTCCACGTCCATGGGCATTGACCTGGAAAAAATGTCGTGGGGTTCGTGGACGCCACACAAATTCAAGATGGCGGTGTCGGGATGCCCGCGCAACTGCGCCGAGGCGACAATCAAGGATTTCGGCGTCGTCGCCGTGGATTCCGGCTGGGAACTGCATGTCGGCGGCAACGGTGGCGTCAAGGTTCGGGTCACCGACCTGTTGTGCAAGGTCGAAACCGAGGCCGAGGTTTTGGAATACGCAGGCGCCTTCATGCAGCTCTATCGCAGGGAAGCCCATTATCTGGAACGCACGGCGCCGTGGATTGAGCGGGTCGGCCTGGCCCACATCAAGGAACGCATCGTCGATGACGCCCCGTCGCGGCGCATGCTGCACGAAGAATTTCTGCACGCCCAAACGTTTGCCCAACAAGACCCGTGGAAGGATCGCGGCCGGGACGGTCTGGACAAAAGCGAATTTCAACCCCTGGCCAAGGTGGGCTGAGCCGATGAGCGAATGGATCGATATTGGAACACTTGACGACATCCCCAGGCTGGGCGCCCGCGTCGTTCGCGCCCCCGGCGGCGATATCGCGGTTTTTCGCACCGCCGACGACCGCGTCTTCGCCTTGCATGATCAATGCCCGCACAAAGGCGGGCCTTTGTCGCAGGGCATCGTCCATGGCGGTCAGGTGACGTGCCCTCTCCATAACTGGAAGATCGAATTGGCAACCGGCGAAGCCGCCGAACCGGACGAAGGAGCAACGGCGTGTTTCCCGGTTCGCGTCGAAGGCGGCAAAGTTTCGCTGCTTCCCCCCGGCGCCAAAACCAAACAGTGCGCTTGAACGCAAAGGACACACCATGCTGTTCGGACGCAAAAAAAAGAACCCCATAAAAATCGCCGACAAAGGCGTCAAGGAGTGGAAATACACGACCTGCGGCTATTGCTCGACAGGATGCTCCATTGAGGTCGGGCTGGACGCCGACGGCGTGCCGGTATCGTCGCGGGGGGCTGCGGGTGCCGACGTTAATCGTGGCAAGCTCTGCCTGAAGGGGATTTTTGAGCACGAACTTTTCACCTCACCCGGCCGCGGCACCACGCCGTTGATGCGGGGTAAAATTTTTGAAGATTTCCGGCCGGTTGAATGGGACACCGCCCTCGATCACATGGGCGACGAAATCACACGTATTCAACAGGCCCATGGCCGCGACTCGTTTGCTATCGTGTCCACCGGCCAATTGCTGACCGAAGAATTTTACACGCTGGGCAAACTGGCCCGTGGTGTGATCGGCACCAACAACTACGATGGCAACACGACACTGTGCATGTCGTCCGCCGTGTCGGGCTACAAGCGGTCGTTCGGTTCCGACGGCCCGCCCGGCTGCTATGACGATTTTGAGCATACGGAGTGCCTGATCGCGTTCGGCTCCAACCTGCCCGAACAACACCCGGTCATTTACTGGCGGCTGAAAGAGGCGCTGGAAAAACGCAAGTTCCCGGTCATCGTCGTTGATCCCCGGGTCACCATGTTCGCGCAAATGGCCGACATGCACCTGGCGATCACACCGGGTACGGACCTCGTATTTCTCAACGCTCTGGCCTACGTCATCCTCGACGAAGGTCTGGAGGATGAGGAATACCTGTTCGCCAACACGACACGCCCCAACGATTTCGAAAATGTGCTCAAGGACTACGACCCGGACAGTGCCGCTAAAATCTGCGGTATCGACGCCGACACCATCCGCACCGTGGCCCGCCTGTACGCCGGTGCCGGGGCCGCCATGAGCATCTGGACCATGGGCATCAACCAGAGCACCCACGGTTCCGACGGCGTCGCCGCCATCAACAATCTGAACTTGCTGACCGGCAACATCGGTAAACCCGGCGGCACCAGCCTGTCGATCACCGGGCAATGCAACGCCATGGGCACGCGCGAATGGTCGTCGTGTTCCGGGCTGCCGGGGTACCGCGCGCTGGAAAACGAAGTCCACCGAAAGGAAATCGCCGACTTCTGGGGTATCGAGGCTGATTTTTTCCCGGAAAAACGCGGCCTCACCGAAACCGATATCTTTCCGGCCATCGAGGCGGGCCAGATCAAGGGCCTGTGGCTGGTCGCCACCAATCCGATGACCTCGATGCCCAACACGCCGCGCATCCGCAAGGCGCTGGAGAAACTGGACTTCCTGGTCGTGCAGGACGCCTACGCCGACGTGGAAACCAACCAGTATGCCCACCTGTTTCTACCCGCCGCGCTGTGGGCGGAGAAGGAAGGCTGTTTCACCAATACCGAACGCCGGGTCAATTACGTCTCCAAGGTCACCGCACCACCGGGTCAGGCGCGGCCGGACCATGCCATTTTCAGCGATCTCGCCAAACGCTTTGCCAATGGTGCGAAAATCGCCTTTCCCAACACCACATCGGAAATATTCACCGAAATGACCGAACTGTCCAAAGGCCGCCTACTTGATATCTCCGGCATGAACCATGAGGTGATCCAGGCGCAGATGGGTAT
>JABMOG010000046.1 GCA_013204265.1 Rhodospirillales bacterium | reverse complement strand
TCGTTACCTTCGTCGATGTCCCCGGTTTTCTGCCCGGCACGGCCCAGGAATTCGGCGGCATCATCAAGCACGGGGCGAAACTGTTGTACGCATACGGCGAGGCGACGGTGCCCAAGGTGACGGTGATTACGCGCAAGGCCTATGGCGGGGCCTATGACGTGATGAGTTCCAAACACCTGCGCGGAGACGTCAATTTCGCCTGGCCGTCGGCCGAGATCGCCGTCATGGGGCCGAAAGGCGCCGTCGAAATCATTTTCCGCGAAGACCTTGGCGACAAAGACAAGATTGCCGAGCGGACGGAAGAATACCGCACCCGTTTCGCCAATCCGTTTGTCGCCGGCCGCCGGGGGTATATCGACGATGTCATCATGCCCCACAACACCCGCAAGCGTATCGCTAAAAGCCTGCGCATGTTACGCGGCAAAAAACTGGAAAACCCCTGGAAGAAACACGGCAACATTCCGCTGTGACGAGGAATTCCGGTTTGATACCCGTAAAAATCACGCAACTGTTTGAAAATGAATATAAAACTGCAAGGCTGGTGACTTGACGGGCCTGTTAAAATGTAAACATAAGTAAACATTTGTAGTCATCGGTATGCATTTGTCCCTTCAGGCCACAAAAAAACGCCGCCTCAGCCGCCGTTTAAACAGCGGGGCGCTTTTCTATTTTCCTATTTACCATGTCAAAGAGCATTATTCGCAAAAGAACATAAGTGGAACATAATAACCTTCGTGTGTTTTGTCAAGGACCCCATGGCTTCAAAAAAACAACCGCCAAAGCCGCAACCCATCCTGGCCGGAATAAAAATCACCCATCTCGGCGGACGCGGTGACGGCATCGGCGAGGTGGCGGGCGAACGGGTGTTCGTGCCCTATGCGTTGCCGGGCGAAGAGGTCCGCGCCATGGTGACCGGCAACCGGGCCGTGGTTGAGGAAATTGTCAAATCTTCGCCTAAGCGCATCGAACCCTTCTGCCCACACTTCACCCACTGCGGCGGGTGCGCGGCCCAGCATATTGACCAAGACACCTACCGGTCATGGAAGAAAGGGATCATCGAGGTGGCGCTCGCCAACAAGGGACTGGATGCGCCGGTCGATGATTTGATTGACGCCCACGGTGCCGGCCGCCGCCGGGTTACCTTGCATGTGCGGTTCGAGAAGGGCCGGGTGCGGGCCGGGTTCATGCAGGCTCGTCGACACGAACTGTTGGACCTGGACCATTGCCCGGTGCTGGTTCCCGCCCTGTCCGGGGCGGCGGATATCGCGCGTGCGCTGGCCGCACCGTTTACCGCACAAGGCGAGGCGCTGGACGTGCGGATAACCGCAAGCGAAAGCGGACTGGATTGCGATATCCGGTTGAATGGCAAGAGGGCCGAGGTGGGCCTGGACGCCCGCATGGATTTGGCGGAAATCGCGACGGAGCTGGACCTTGCCCGTGTCACCGTTGACGGCGATCTTATTGTTGAGCGCCGCCCGCCGGGGATACGCATGGGGGCAGGGCGGGTTGTTCCGCCGCCGGGCGGATTTTTACAGGCAACCCAGGCCGGGGAGGATGCGCTGGCGGCGTTGGTGCTTGGTCATGCCGGTTCGGCCCGGCGCATCGCCGATCTGTTTTGCGGCGTCGGGCCGTTCGCCCTGCGTTTGGCGGCGCAGGCCTCGGTTCTGGCTGCGGATGCAGACGAAGCACAAATAACGGCGCTCGCGAACGCCGTTCGTTATTGCCAGGGTTTGAAGCCGCTAACCACCGAGGTCCGCGATCTGTTCCGCAATCCCTATACGGCGTGGGAATTGTCAGGCTTCGATTGCGCCGTGTTCGACCCGCCCCGCGCCGGGGCGCAGGTGCAGGTCCGGGAAATCACTGCGGCAAAGGTGCCCATTGTGATCGCCGTTTCGTGCGATCCGGCCAGCTTCGCCCGCGACGCCGCGATCTTGTGCGCCGGGGGGTACCGGCTGGAACGGGTGAGCCCCGTCGATCAATTCAAATATACCCGGCATGTGGAATTGGTCGGCGTTTTCAGGCAGGGTTGAGCACGACTATTCCTCGGGCGGCTCGGCACCGGTTTGTGAAACGATCCGTCCGTAGTGTTCGGTACGGCGGTGGGCAGCGAAATTAAATGTGGATTCTTTTAGAAACTTAGTCGCATCAAGATCGCATTCGTAGGTTATCAGTTCGTCTTCGTCCGTTTCAGCCTGGGCGACGACATATCCGTTCGGGTTGATTATGCAGGTGTCGCCGAACAGGTGATGGCCGTCCTCGTCCCCGGCCTTGGCGACGCCGACCACCCAGGTGGCGTTCTGGTAGGCGCCGGCCTGCATGCAGAGGCGGCTGTGGTGCTTGCGGGTATCTGCCGTCTCGTCGGATTTCAAGGCATTGGCGCTCGGCGTGTTGTAGCCGAGCACCACCATTTCCACGCCTTGCAATCCCATGACTCGAAAAGTCTCCGGCCAGCGGCGGTCATTACAGATGCACATACCGATGATTCCATCCATCGTGCGCCACACCGGAAACCCTTTGTCGCCGGGCAGGAAGTAGCGTTTTTCCAGATGCTGGAAACTGCGCTCTGCCTCGAACTCCGCGTGGCCGGGCAGGTGCACCTTGCGGTATGTGCCAACGATTCCCCCCGACTTGTCGACTAGAACCTGAGTGTTAAAATGCTGGCCGTCGGGCGTCAGTTCGGCGTAGCCAAGTGAAAAACCGATGGCGTTATCGCGGGCGTAATCGAACAAGGGTTGCACCGCCGGGTTAGGCATGGCGGCTTCAAACCAGACGTCCATCTCGGCGCGGTCTTTGGCGTAATAGCGTGGGAAGAACGTGGTCAGTGCCAGTTCGGTGAACACCACCATGTCGCAGCCTTCCGTGCGCGCCTGCTTCATCAGTTCCAGCAATCGGGTAACGGTGCTGCCGCGGTCTTCGGATTTTTGTATGGGGCCTGATTGGGCGGCCCCCACCTTTATAATTCTGGACATAGTTACAATGGCTTATAGATGTTGTTGCCGGTTGCGGCAAAAATGGATGATCAAAGGAATGTATTGAGTGTTGCGCCCCGCAGCAAGGCGCGTTACGACAAGAGAATGGCTGATGAAAATGATACCCGACGGGGGAATTTTGCCCCTTCCAGGGCGACGGACCGCAGTTTTGTGCCGTTGCCGAAGGTCGAACCTTTCGTAGCCAAACCCGAAGTCACTGCCAATCCGACAAGCAAAAAAACGCGGCCACGCGGCATTCCGGCGGTCCGCGTCAACCCGGATGTCGCGCGGGAATTCGCCGAGGAAGTTGACAACAAGGTGACCTCCGGGCGGTCCCGTATGCGCTGGTTCGCCAATCACCTGATGTTGTTTGTCGTCGCCATCGTTACGGCGATAACGCTTCACGTGACCATCTATCCCGATATCGAAATTGGCTATTTTCAAATTGGCCTGGGTGGCTGGGTCGGGGTTTTGGCGTTGCATGCGCGCTACGCCATGGGGCCGATCCTCAAGCGTTCGGACAAGGAAAGCCAGTTGAAGGCCATCATTCCAGAGGCCGATCAGGATGCGGAAAACGGCAAGTAAGGCCGAATAAGTAAGGCCGAATAAGACGTTTAAACAAAACGGTGAGGCGGATGTTCAAAAAAATTCTTATCGCCAACCGCGGAGAGATTGCCTGCCGGATCATGCGCACGGCCCAGCGTATGGGCATCAAAACCGTCGCCGTATATTCCGAAGCCGATGCCAACGCCCTGCATGTGGAAATGGCCGACGAGGCCGTTCTGATCGGGCCGCCGAGTGCGGCGGAAAGCTACCTCGATATTAAAAAAGTTCTGGCGGCGGTTGCCCAAACCGGGGCCGACGCGGTGCATCCGGGGTATGGGTTTTTGTCGGAAAACGCGGCCTTCGCCAAGGCCTTGAAAAAAGCAGGGGTTGCCTTCATCGGGCCTGGCACGCATGCGATTACCGTCATGGGCGACAAGATCGAGTCCAAAAAATTGGCGGTCACAGCCGGCGTTAACACGGTTCCGGGCGATGGCGGCGCCGTCAAGAACGCCGCCGAGGCCGTCCGGGTGGCAAAAAAAATCGGCTACCCGGTAATGTTGAAGGCCTCCGCCGGGGGTGGCGGCAAGGGTATGCGGGTCGCGCGAAACGACGACGAATGCCGCGAAGGGCTGATGCGCGCACAGGGCGAGGCGGCGACGGCCTTCGGCGATGACCGCGTGTTTGTCGAAAAATACATCGAAAACCCGCGCCATATCGAAATTCAAATTCTGGCCGATGGTGCTGGCAACACGGTTTACCTGCACGAGCGCGAATGTTCGATCCAGCGCCGTCACCAAAAAGTCATCGAAGAAGCGCCAAGCGCCTTCCTCGACCCCGACACCCGCCGCGCCATGGGCGAGCAAGCCGTGGTTCTGGCGCGTGCGGTGAAATACCAATCGGCGGGCACGGTGGAATTTATTGTCGACGGAAACCGGAATTTCTATTTTCTGGAAATGAACACCCGGCTTCAGGTCGAGCATCCGGTGACCGAAAAAATTACCGGGCTGGACCTGGTGGAATGGATGTTTCGCATCGCCGCCGGGGAAAACCTGCCCTTTACTCAAAGCCAAATCCCACTTCAGGGGTGGGCGATCGAGGCCCGAATTTACGCCGAAAATCCGTTGCGCAACTTCCTGCCGTCGTCCGGGCGGCTGATACGCTATAGCCCGCCTAGGCAAGACGATACCCTGCGCGTCGATACCGGGGTCGAGGAGGGCGGCGAAATTTCCATTCATTACGACCCGATGATCGCCAAGGTGATCAGCTATGGGGCGAACCGCGAGGAAGCGACGAAGCGGATGTCAGTTGCGCTCGATGAGTTTTATATTCGCGGCGTTGCCCACAACATCGGTTTTTTGGCCGCCCTGATGGCCCACCCGCGTTTCATAGAGGGCCGCATCAGCACCGATCTCATCGCCGAGGAATATCCCGACGGCTTCCATGCGCAGGACCTGGCGCCGGAAAACCCAAAATTGCTGGTCGCGGTCGCAAGCGCCGTGCACTGCGCCTATCAGGAGCGGGCCGCGCTGATTTCGGGGCAGATTGCCGGCCGCACGCGTGTTGTCGCGGGCGATTGGGTGGTTATGGTCGGGGCTGAGTCCAGCGCGGTTAGCGTGGTCATGGACGAGGGCTCTTACCGGATAACCTTGGGCCGTGAAACTCTGGTTGTTGAGACGGCCTGGAAACTGGGCGAGCCTTTGTTCCGGGGGCACCTCGACGGTACACCGTTCTGCCTGCAGGTCGAGCGCACGGCTATTGCCTATCGTTTGACACATGGCGGCGCCGAGACCGACGTTCTGGTGATGCACCCCCGAGCTGCCGAGCTGCAAGCCCTGATGCTGGAAAAAACGCCCACCGATACCAGCAAGTCCCTGTTGTCACCGATGCCGGGGTTGCTGGTGTCGGTCGCGGTTAGTGAGGGACAGGACATCAAGGCGGGTGACGAGTTGGCCGTGGTCGAGGCGATGAAAATGGAAAATGTGCTGCGTTCCGAGCGCGATGCAACCGTCGCGGCAATCAAGGCCGTGCCCGGCGACACCCTGGCGGTCGATCAGATAATTATGGAATTTGAATAGGCGCGATCCGATGGCGGTAAAAACCGTGCGCATCGTCATTGAAGGCCGGGTGCAGGGGGTTTGGTTTCGCGGCTGGACGGTGCAACAGGCAGAGCGGCTGGGCATTCGGGGATGGGTCTGCAATCGCCGGGACGGAAATGTCGAGGCCTTGTTTTCAGGCCCCGCCGGGGCGGTCGATGAAATGATAAACGCCTGCCGGTCTGGCCCGCCGATGGCGAATGTCACCTCCATCACCGAGCATCCCGCCGAGCCACCCGGCGAAGACGGTTTTCATGTGACTAAATCTGGTGGACTGGAGTTTTAAAAACTTCTTCAAACGTCGTCTTCAGGACGCTATCGAGTTCCGGCATGGATGGGGTCAGGCCCAGGTCCCACAACGACGTGACGCCGTGTTCTTCGATTCCGCAGGGTATGATGCCGGAAAAATGCTCCAGGTTTGGCTCCAGGTTGATGGAAACCCCGTGATAGGTAACCCAGCGCCGCACCCGGACCCCGATGGCGGCGATTTTGTCCTCAGTAGACGCCGGATTGTCCGGCGCGCCGCGCCGCACCCAAATGCCGACCCGGTCGCCGTGGACCTCTCCGGTGACGTTAAAGTGCGCCAGCGTGCGGATAACCCAGGCTTCCAGGTCGTGCACGAAGGCCCGCACGTCGTTGCCGCGCTTTGATAGGTCGAGCAGGACGTAGGCAATCCGCTGTCCCGGTCCGTGATAGGTGTAGCGCCCGCCGCGCCCGGTCGGATAGACGGGAAAACGGCTCTTATCCAGCAATTCGGAATCCACGGCGCTGGTGCCGGCGGTGTACAGGGAAGGGTGTTCGAGCAGCCAAACCGTTTCCGGCGCTTCTCCGGCGCGAATGGCGGCGGCGCGGGTTTCCATGAAGGACACGGCCTCCGTGTATTTTACCGGGGCGTCGCTGATCCGCCATTCGACGGCGTTGCCGGAATTGCCCTCGAATTGTTTTTTCAGCGAAAACGTCATTTACGTGTCCTTGCGCTTGATCATACGCCCTGCATTTGGTATCCCCCACACAGTAATTTTACAAAGGAATTTGCGGTCGTGGCGGAACTGGTAGACGCGCAGCTTTGAGGTCGCTGTGGGAGCAATCC
>JABMOG010000045.1 GCA_013204265.1 Rhodospirillales bacterium | reverse complement strand
GCCCTGCCTAGAGCAAATCCCGAGCGGATGGAATCATCCGCGACGACGAATTTGCATCTAAAACAAAGGTGTAAAAAAATTTCGGTGAACGCGAGTGAGCCGGAAATGTTCTAGTCCCCGAAATCCAGAGTCTCGTCCCAGTCGCCGTGCAGGTCTTCGACCGCCAGCAGGGTCACCAGCGTCGTCTCAACCAGCGTTGAGGCCGCCACCGGGGGCACGCCGGTGCGGCAGGCTTCCAGGAAAGCCCGAGCCTCTTCGGCGAAACCCTTCTGCATAATCTGCGAAGTCTTGCGCATGGCCCGCCCGCCGGCAATCAAATCCAGCGTGCGGTAATCGTCGAGCACGGCGACGCGCTCCTGGCCGAACACCTCAAGGCGTTCTTTCGACAGACCCGCATCCCCATTGGCGAAATAGTGCAGTGTGCCCAGCGAGCCGTCGTCGAACCGGATGGTCATCGTCACCACGTCGCTGGCGACGAGGTCCGAGCGACCGGGATTGAGGCCCGATGCCCTGAGGTCGACCGGCGAGGCGCCTGTCAGAGATTGCATGGTGTCGATGAAATGACAGGCTTCGCCGATGATGCGCCCGCCGCCGACGTCGGCGTCATGCACCCAGGCCGACGGGCTGTCGAGGCCTATACGCCCGGCGTTGACCCGGTAAATCATGGCCAGCGGTTCGCTACGCTCAGAAAAATGCGCGGCGATATCTGTAATAAAAGGGCTGAAACGCCGGTTGAAGCCGACCATCAGGATACCTTTCGAGGCCTTGGCCGCGACCTCGATCTCGGCCAGTTGGGCGCGCGTCAGGCACAGCGGCTTTTCAACGAACACATGTTTGTCCCGCCTCAACGCTTCGAGCACATAGCCTGCGTGGCTGTCGTGGCGCGTCGCGATAACGACGGCGTCTACTGAATCGTCGTCGAAAAGAACTTGCGCGTCGCTCGCCGAATACTGCGCGCCGGTGACCTCTTTCATCGCCTCCGCCGAAAGCCCACGGGCCGAGACGACGCCCTGAACATCGAAGCCGCCCGTATTGGTCATCGCCGGCACCAGCACCGACTTGGCGAAATTACCCGACCCGATGATACCCAGCCCGACCTTGCCGTCGATTTTTTTGGCGCGCGCTGGAATCGCTTCCGGTGGGGTATCGGCCTCCGGCTGATAGGTCAGCACGATGCCGACGGTGAAGTCCTCATGGGCGCCGCTAACCAAACCATATGCCTCGGCGGCTTGCTCGACCGGGAAGCGGTGCGTGGTCAACGCCTGCATGTCCAGTGCGCCGGACGCCAGCATGTCCATGAACGCCGCCATGTTGCGGCGTTCGGTCCAGCGCACGTAGCCGATCGGGTAATCGCGGCCCTTTTCCTCGTAATCCGGATCGTACCGACCGGGGCCGTAAGAGCGCGATTGCAGGACGACCAATTCTTTTTTGAAGTAGTCGCCGCGCGAAATATCCATTTTGACGTCGCCGACGACGACGACCCGGGCGCGGTCGCGGCAATAGGGCACGATCATCTCGAACGGCCCACCGGAATCCCTGGAGCCGACCGTCAACAACACCGCGTCGACGCCGAAACCATCGGTCAGCGCAGCCACTTGGGCAGCCAGAGTGGAATCGTCCGGTGTCGCGGCAACGGTGGCGCCATGCTTGCGCGCCAATTCCAGCTTGGCCTCATCAAGGTCGAGCCCGACCACTTTATAGCCGGCGGCGCGGCATAGCTGCAGGGTGATCTGGCCGACCAGACCGAGGCCGACAACCATCACGGTAGCGCCGAACTGTTGGTCGGCCTGGCGCAGGCCGTGCATGGCAATAGCGCCCAGCGTCACATACGCCGCGTCTTCGTCGGCGACGCCGGGCGGCACCGGCACGAACAGGTTGCCCGGAATGGCGGCGACTTCGGCGTGGTTGGCGTGCCCGGCCCCGGCGCAGGCAACCCGGTCGCCGATGGCAACGCCGTCAACCTTGGCGCCAACGCCAATAACCTCGCCGACCAGCGAATAGCCCAGCGTCTTGGGCTCGGCGATAACGCCCTGCACCGCCTTGAAAGTCGATGCCAGCCCGTCATTTTTGACCTTGCGCAGCACCCGGCGCACCAGATCGGGCCGCGCCAGCGCCTTGCCGATATAGCCCTTCTTGGCCAGACCGACGACGGCGCGGTCGGTACCGGCCGAAATCAGCGACGCCGAGGTGCGCACCAGAATACCGTTGTCGGCCACCGCCGGCTTAGGCGCGTTGGCGACCGAGATTTTCCCGGTCTTGAAATTCTGTACGACGATTTTCATAGTTGCCCAATGTTTGCGGAATTCAGCGCCACAAGGTAGGGAATTTAGCCCGGCTGATCAATGAGATAGACGAAAGGCGGCGCAGCCGGTGTCAATTCATCTTGCTGCGCAGCGACAGACTACCGTCGGCCTGAACGTCGAAATATTCGCTCAACCCCGGATGATGGATGGGGTCGCCGTCATCGTCGGGTTCCAGGTTCTGTTCCGAAACGTAGGCGATATAAGGCGACTTGTCGGTCGTTTCCGCGAACAGGTGGTAGAACGGCTGATCCTTGCGCGGGCGCACGTCTTCGGGAATGCCGTCGTACCATTCTTCGGTATTGTCGAATTCCGGGTCGACATCGAAAATGACGCCCCGGAATCCGTAAATCCGGTGGCGCACCGGCATGCCGATGTGGAATTTTGCGGTCGGAAGACTGTTCGAGTAAGCCATGGGCCAAGTTTATCACCGCCCGCCACGACCGCAAGCCCGCAGTCCAAAGGACCATAATACAACGCCAATCGCCCGCCCGGCTTGATTCCGGCGGGGCGCTCAAAAGAGGTGGCCGCGATAGGCGATTCTATTCGGGCAACCGTCCGCTCACGCCGCCGCGCGCGGGATGTCGGAACCGGCGGCCCATTCCAGCCAGGTCTCCGTTCCGGCATTCAGGTAGCCTTCTATATCCATGACGGACCCGAACAAGGCGTCCGGCGCGTTGCAGTAATATTGCAAAAAATACCGCCGCGCTTCTTCGGGAGTGGCCCTTCGGGGCTCATATTTCCTGATAAGCATTTTTCCAACTCTCCGTCCTCTGGGAGCCTCAGTGTCGAAGAAAAGGCTTAAAAGAGTCTGAATCATAACAGTTAACACGTGGCGCCCCCGCAACGAATACACGGACCCCAAAATACACCCCTCAAAAATCCAATTTGATCTAGATATTGAGGCCGTCCCCACGATCCCGATATACTGGGGCCACATAAAAAAAGCCGAAAAAACCTTTCCCGGAGGATTCATGACCACTGAGGCCCCGCAAAACGAACCCAAGACCATCCGCCTGGATGCCGCCGATAACGTGATCGTGGCGCTCGAAGCCATCCCACCCGGCCGCAAAATTGCCGCCGAGGGCCTGACCACGATTGACCCTGTTCCGTCCGGCCATAAGGTCGCGACCCAGGCCATTGCCCGTGGTGCCGCGGTGCGCAAATTCAACCAGACCATCGGCTTCGCCACCGCCGACATCGCGCCGGGCCAACATGTCCACACCGACAACTGCGGCTTCAAAGAGTTCGAGCGCGAGTACGCCTATGGCGAGGCGGCTATGGATACGGATTTTTTGCCTGAAAAAGACACCGCCACCTTCCCAGGCTACCGGCGCACCAACGGCGCCATCGGCACGCGCAACTACATTGGTATTCTGACCTCGGTCAACTGCTCGGCGACGGTGGCCCGGCATATCGCCGAAACCGTCAACCGCTCGGGCGTGCTCGATACATATCCCGGCGTCGACGGCGTCGTTGCCTTCGTGCACGGTACCGGGTGCTGTTTGGATGCCAACGACGAAGGTTTCGCCAACCTGCAACGCACACTCTGGGGCTATGCCAGGCACGCCAATTTCGCCGGCGTGCTAATGGTCGGGCTGGGCTGCGAGGTCAACCAGATCCCGTTGTTTCTCGACCTCTATGGGCTCAAGCATTCCGAGACCTTCCACACTCTGATCATGCAGGACACCGGCGGCACCCGCAAAACCATCGCCGCAGGTGTTGAACGCATCGAAGCCATGCTGCCCATTGCCAATGCCTGTGTGCGCGAGCCGGTGCCCGTCGCGGCATTGACCGTCGCCCTGCAATGCGGCGGCTCGGACGGCTATTCGGGGATTACCGCCAACCCGGCGATGGGGGCTGCGGTCGACCTGTTGGTGCGCCACGGCGGCACCGCGATTTTGTCGGAGACGCCAGAAATTTACGGTGCCGAACACCTGTTGACGCGGCGCGCTGCCAGCCGGGACGTCGGCGAGAAACTGATCGAGCGCATCCACTGGTGGGAGGATTACACCAAGCGCAACGGCGGCGTCATGGACAACAACCCGACACCGGGCAACAAGGCTGGCGGGCTGACGACGATCCTGGAAAAATCCCTGGGCGCCGCGTCCAAGGGGGGCACGACTAATCTCATGGGCGTCTACAAATACGCCCAACCCATCGACACCACCGGTTTCGTGTTCATGGACAGCCCCGGATACGATCCCTGCTCGATCACCGGCCAGGTCGCGTCGGGGGCCAATCTGGTCTGTTTCTCCACCGGACGCGGCTCAGCCTTCGGCTTCAAGCCGTCGCCGTCGATCAAGCTGGCGACCAACACCGCCATGTTCAAACGCCTGGAAGAGGACATGGACATCAACTGCGGCAGCATCGCCGACGGCACAAAAACGGTCGAAGAAATGGGCCGGGAAATTTTCGATTTTCTCATCCAGGTCGCCGGCGGCCAGCCATCCAAATCAGAAGAATTCGGCTACGGCGACAACGAATTCATCCCCTGGCAGATTGGTACGGTGATGTGAGGGTATCAGGTGTTGAGCGGGAGATGTCGTGGCTTTTTTATTGTCGTCAGGCAGGACCTTCCTTGTCGTTCTTGGTCCCCTTTTGCCCGCTGAACACATCACTGAATGCCGCAGCCATTATCCCGGTGGGCATAGCAATAATGGCTATCGAGGTAATAGCCACAACAGAGGCGCAGACCTTCCCTAAGGCCGTAATCGGGTAAACATCCCCGTAGCCGATTGTGGTCAAAGTTGCCACCGCCCACCAAAGGGATCGTGGGATACTCCCAAAAGCTTCTGGCTGTGCCGTTCCCTCGACCAGGAATAAAACTGTGGCCGCCACCAATAAAACCGTGCCCGTGAACCCAAAACTCAGGGCCAACTCACGTTTTCGTTCTGCGACAGCCTGCCCAAGAAGTTTAAATGCGACTGCCCATTTGCTCTTGCGAGCCAACCTCAAAAGGCGGAAGACACGGGCCAAACGCAAAAGCACTCCATAGACCCCCTCGATCTGGTAGATCACATCACCCCAAAGGGCGACAGTTGCGATAAAGTCGATCAAACTGGCTGGAGTAACTGCATATTTTATCGTGCCGGAGACACCAGCGTACTTTGTGTTCTCTCCCATCGCCCAAAGTCTTAAGACGTACTCGACTGTAAACAGCATAACGATGACTATGTTTAGAAGCGCAAAGCCCTCAGGAGAGACTTTGTGAACTTCTGGCTCGGACTCAAGGATCGCTGCAACAATGCTAAAAAACACTATGGTGGTAACGGCGCGATTAAGCGGGGACAACCCCGGCGTTGGCCACGCTTCTGGGTCTAAACTGCGATAAAGCCGAGCGCGGACGGTTGTCATCTATCTCACCAACTTTTCCATCGATCACAATTCCAATGGTAGCACAGGTGAAATGACGTGATTGCCTTGCACCTGTTTATTAAATTATTTCCTGAAGGGCTTTGACTTAAAGCGGCGCTTTCAACTCGGCCAGTTCGGCCTCCAACTCGGCGATGCGCTGTTTCAGGGGCTCGATAGCGGTGGCGACCTGGGCCTCGGTGAACCGGGGGGTGATGTGTTGCGGACAGTTGATGTCCCAGGCCGAGACCTCGAAAACAATTACCTGTTCGGGGGTGCCCGCGGCGTCTTCATCGTCGCTGCCATCCACAAGGCGGGCCATCAGGTCGGCGTCGTCCGCCACAACCCGCGCCCGGCCCCATATTTTTATCCGGCGCTGGCCCGCGTAATCCATCAGGAAGATCACGGCCTTGTCGTTTTCCGAAAGGTTACCGGCGGTGATGTACTGCCGGTTGCCGGTAAAGTCGGCAAACGCCAGGGTCGCCGCATCGAGGACTTTCAAAAATCCCGCCCGGCCGCCCCGGTGCTGAATATACGGTTGGCCGGCGGCGCTGGCGGTGCCCAGGTAAAAGGAATCCCGTTGCGCAATAAACGCCACCAGTTCGTCGGAAAGGGCCGTTTTCCAGCCGCCTTTCTCTTCCATCCGGGCATAACCCCGCCGAGAGCCTTTTTTCTCCTGAACGGCTTTCACCGCCGGGCTAAAGGCAACGTCGCTGGCGTTGTCGGTCATAAAGGGCCTTTCGGGATGGCTGGGGTGCAGGGATTCGAACCCCGATTGCGCGGGTCAGAGCCGCGAGTAATAACCATTATACGACACCCCATCGGTATCGACCGCCTGTTGCCTGAAAAAGGGCAGCGCTGGTGGGCATTGCTTTAGAGCATTCTACCCGGAATCTAAACCATTTTGTACCCGAGGCGAGAGCGTTCTAAGATGGCCTCCCGGCCGCCGAGACGGCAACGATGAAAAATGACCTGAAAAGTGAGGCCATCCGCGTGCAAATAAGGCCCAACACCGCCAATACCCAACGCGACACCTATGCCGCCATCGACCTGGGCACCAACAATTGCCGCCTGCTTGTGGCCTGCCCCGACAACAGCGCGCCGGGCGGCTTGCGCGTGATTGACGGATTTTCCCGCATCGTCCGGCTCGGCGAGGGCTTAAGCGCGTCGGGGCGTTTGTCCGACACCGCCATCGCGCGCACCACCGAGGCTCTGAAAATCTGCGCCAACAAGATCGAATCCCGAGGCGTCTGCGAAACCCGCGCCGTCGCCACCGAAGCCTGCCGCCAGGCCGCCAACGATGGCGATTTTTTCCGCCACGTACACCAGCAAACCGGAATCACTTTAAAAACCATAACCTCCAAAGAAGAAGTCGAACTGACGCTGGCCGGGTGTGTGCCGTTGCTGACCACGGAGCACGCCCGCACCTTGATGTTCGATATCGGCGGCGGCAGCACGGAGGTGATGTGGGTGGAAACGAATTCCTCCGGACACGCCTGCGTAATCGATTTTATGTCCCTGCCCTACGGCGTCGTCAGCCTGGCCGAGGAATTCGGACGCGACGCCTTGCCGTCCGATGTGTTCGAAACCATCATCGCGCGCATCGACACTGATCTGGCCCCGTTCGAGGACCGCCACCACATTGCCCAGGAAATCGATAGTGGAAACGTGCACGTGTTGGGCACATCGGGCACGGTAACGACCATGGGCGCCATTTATCTCGACCTGCCGCGGTACGACCGCGCCCGTATCGATGGGTTGTCGATCCGCGTTGAGAGCATTCACGCTATTTGCGGCAATTTGATTGCACTCGATTATGAGACCCGCAACAACCACCCCTGTATCGGCCCCGGACGCGCCGACCTGATGGTTATGGGCTGCGCCATCCTGACCGCGATCTGCAGGCGTTGGCCGGCGAGCCACCTGACCGCCGCCGACCGCGGCATCCGCGAAGGATTGCTGCTGGACATGATGGCCCCTGGCCGGGCCGTCGCCTGATGGCTCAAAAACCATCCAGTCGATCGAATTCCGGTGGAACGGGCAGCGGGACATCCGGGCGCGGCAAGACCGAGCGACTGCACAAGTCCAAGGGCCGCAAGGAATCGTCGACGCGCTGGCTGAAACGCCAGCTCAGTGACCCTTATGTCGTCGAGGCCCGCGATAAAGGGCTGCGGTCGCGCGCCGCCTTCAAGCTGATCGAGCTGGATGACCGGTTTCATTTTCTCAAACCCGGTGCGCGCGTCGTTGACTTGGGTGCCTGCCCCGGTGGTTGGACCATGGTCTCGGCCGAACGGGTCAATGCCCAGGGCGCCCGAAAGGGCAAGCAGGGCAGCGTCGTCGGCATGGACCTGCAGGAAACCGACGCCGTTCCCGGCGCCGTTCTGATTTGTCACGATTTCATGGACGAAGACGCGCCGGGGTTGCTAAAAGACGTGTTGGCGGGGCCGGCCGACGTGGTGTTGTCGGACATGGCGGCCCAGGCGACCGGCCACGCCGCGACCGACCACCTGCGCGTCATCGGCCTGCTGGAAGTCGCCTTTGACTTTGCCTGCGAGGTTTTGGCTCCGGGCGGCACCTTCGTCGGCAAGGCCTTCAAGGGCGGCACCGAGGGCGAATTGCTTAGCCAAATGAAAAAACACTTCAAAACCGTGCGCCACGCCAAGCCACCGTCCTCGCGCAAGGAATCGGCGGAAACCTACGTCGTCGCCATGGGGTTTCGTAAGGAACCCTAATAACAAAGGGGTTTCGGAAGGAATACTGCAGCCAGCAAGGAAGTGAACCGGGAGTATGGTTCAATCTTCGAGTTTTTCCACACGCAGCACCGAACCCTCCATGGCAATGATTGTAACCGCTCGGCAACATCGCTGACCGAGTAGCCCCGATCAACGACCTGCGAAACCGCGTCCTTCTTAAAGTCGTCACTAAAACGAATGCCTGACATTGTATCTCTCCCTTGCTTCTAAAATTACCAAGCAAGGTGTCTACAAATCTAGGGGCATCTCAAAGAGTCAATTTGAGGTAAGGCAATTACCGTACTACTTACCAAATTTCTATTGACTCAAAAGCAAATTTGTTCTATGTTTGTTCCGAACATTCGTTGATACGGAAAACGCTCTTTGACATTGTGAATTGGGTTTGGCTTCGATCCTGACGGGTTGGACCGGACCGGACATAATTTTTGCCGCTGGCTTTGTTGCGACCCCGGCTGTCGCTTCTTAAGGGTATGAAAAACAAGGACGAATTTGGAAAATGTAGACGGATGTAGATGTTTGCGGCCTTTTCTCCCGGCCATAGTCGTAATACCGCTAGTGATTTCAATATCTTATCGGCAAAAATAGGCGTTTGGGCGTCGCACGCTTCCCTGTCTCCTAAATCGCTGAACTGGACAAGAAGGATGGTAACTTATATGTTACCGTTTGTGAATGATCGAAATCAGGGAATACTGCGGCACCAATAATTGTAGCCCCTATGGCGACTGGTTCAATCGCCTTAAAGCCCAAGCGGCGGCGAAGGTGATTATCGCCCTTGTTCGTATGGAACAGGGCAACAATTCCAACGTCAAAGGCGTCGGTGCCGGAGTCTTCGAAAACCGGATCGACTTCGGCCCCGGATACAGAGTTTATTTCGGCAAGGACGGCGATACGCTGGTCATTCTTCTCGGCGGCGGTACCAAGAAACGCCAGCACCAGGATATCATTGATGCCAAAGAACTGTGGCGGGACTATAAAAGACGGAAACGGGAGACCTGAACGATGGCCCTGACGAAGGATTTTAAGGAAACGATCCAGGCGCGCCTGCAACGTGATCCGGCGTTTCGAGAAGCGTTGCTGATGGAAGGTGTGGACTGCTTGCTATCCGGTGATGTCGAGACCGGCAAGGCGGCGTTGCGCGATTACATCAATGCCACGATCGGTTTCGACGCGCTTGGCAGCCTTACCGACAAATCGCCGAAAAGCCTAATGCGTATGTTCGGACCGGTTGGCAATCCACAGGCCAGAAACCTGTTCGAGATCATCGGGCATCTTCAGAAACGCGAAGGCGTGCATTTGGAGGTGAAGGCGGTACGATGAAGAATGGGAGCAGCCCCCTTCCCCACCCCACTCAGCCAAGCCGCTCCGCATAGGCCTCGGCCTTGCCTTGCTCCCACCCCAGCACCCCCGTCAGCACCTCGACCGTATGCTGGCCCAGCGTCGGCGGAGCTTGCGGGGCTATCACCGGGGTGCCGGACAGTTTCAACGGTGAGCCGAGCAGTTTGGTTTTTCCCATTGCCGGGTGGTCGATGTCGTGGATCATGCCGCGCGCTGCGATTTCGGGACTTTCCAGCACCTCGTCGATGGTGCGGATGGCGCCGGCGGGCAAGCCCGCGGCGTGCAGCTTTTGCAGCCAGCCGTCGCGGCCATCGGTGATAAACACGGCCTCCAGCGCCGGGGCCAGGGTGGCGCGGTTTTTTACCCGCAATGCGTTGTCGGCGTAGCGCGGATCGCTCGCCAGTTCAATCAGCCCAAGCGCCTCGCACAGGGCCGCGAACTGGCGGTTGTTGCCGATCGCCAGCGCAATCGGCTCGTCGGCGGTTTTAAACGGCTCATAGGGTGCGACGGCGGAATGCGCGTTGCCCTGGCGGTCGGGGGCCTCGCCGGTCATCAGATAGGCGCTGGCGACATTGGC
Source organism: Rhodospirillales bacterium (assembly GCA_013204265.1). Classification (GTDB taxonomy): domain Bacteria; phylum Pseudomonadota; class Alphaproteobacteria; order Rhodospirillales; family Casp-alpha2; genus Casp-alpha2. The sequence goes on along the minus strand of JABMOG010000045.1, from coordinate 757 downwards.
CAGCGCCGCGACCTGGCAATCGAGCAGGGCCATGTCGATGTGCTGGCCGCGCCCCGTGTTGTGCCGCGCCAGCAAGGCGGCGAGCACGGCCTGGGCCGCGTTGTTGCCGGTAATCAGATCGGAAATGGCAACGCCGACTTTCATCGGGTCGCCGTCGGGCTCACCAATAATCGACATCAGGCCGCTTTCCGCCTGGATCATGAAATCGTAGCCCGCCCGCTCGGCCATCGGGCTTTCGCGGCCATAACCGGAAATCGAACAGGTAATCAGCTTTGGGTTAGCGGCGCGCAGATCGCCCAGCCCAAGCCCGAATTTTTCCATCTGGCCGTTGCGGAAATTTTCGATCACAACGTCGGCTCCGGCGGCCAGCTCGCGAATGATGCCCTGGCCCTCGATGCTTTTGAGATCGACAACCAGGCTTTTCTTGTTGCGGTTGGCGGCCTGGAAATAGGCGCTTTCACCGTCCTGAAACGGCGGTCCGAACAACCGCGTGTCGTCGCCATGGCCGGGACTTTCGACCTTGATGACCTCGGCCCCGAGATCGCCCAGAATCATCGCGCACCACGGCCCAGCCAGAATGCGCGACAGGTCGAGTACCCGCAGGCCGCCGAGCGCTGTCGGCGTGGTCGGCGTGCCCGGCGTGCCCGGCTTAGCCACGTTGATTGAACCGCCGCCCGACCAGGGCCGAGGCGATGTTGATTTTCTGGATGTCGACGGCGCCGCCGGCAATGCCCCAGCCCCAGCCGTCGCGCCGGCG
>JABMOG010000044.1 GCA_013204265.1 Rhodospirillales bacterium | reverse complement strand
GCAATTGGTCCCCCCACAACACCCGGCCTTGGGCGTCGATAACGCCGATGCGGTCGCCGTCGCCATCAAACGCTATCCCTATATCGCAGTTTTGCGTCGCGACCGCATCCTTCAACTGTTCCAAATTGGCCTCGACCGTCGGGTCAGGGTGGTGGGCGGGAAAGGTGCCGTCTATTTTTTCATTCAACAGAACATGATCACCGGGAAGCCCTTGCACCAACCTCTGCAGCGCCTCACCGGCGGCACCGTTGCCTGCGTCCCAGGCGACCTTCGACGGTGTATCCCCGGCCTCGAAATCGACCAGCAACCGGGCAACGTATTCGTCCAGGATGGCTTTGTCGGTAATTTGGCCGATACTCTTGGTGTCGCCATAATCACCGGTCCGGGCGCGCATCCCCAGTTGACGGATATCGTTGGCGAAAAAAGGCTTGCCGCCAACCGACATTTTTATGCCGTTGTAATCGGCGGGATTGTGCGATCCGGTAATCATCAACCCGGCATCCGTTGGCAGGGTTTCCGCCGCGTAATACAGCATCGGCGAAGGCCCCAGTCCGACCCGGGTCACCGCCACGCCGGACGCCGTCAATCCCTCAACCAGGGCGGCCTCCAATTCCGGGGAAGACAAACGCCCGTCATAACCGACGGCTGCGGTCTGGCCGCCTTTTTCTACCAACATGGCCCCGAATACACGGCCAATAACGCGAACGTCTTGGGCGCCTAAAGTTTCGGGCACGATGCCCCGGATATCATATTCCCGCAGAATGGTGGGGTGGAATTGGTGGCCCTCGGTCATGGCGCGCACCTACGTCGAAGGAACGGAAGCACGGCCGACACTGGTGTAGTCAAAACCGGCGGCGCGCATTTCGTCCGGTTTGTAGATATTGCGCAGGTCGATCATAACCGGCGTCGTCATCAGGTCTTTCAGACGGTCCATATCGAGCGCCCGAAATTCGTTCCATTCGGTGACAATGGTCAGGGCATCGGCGCCAGTGGCGGCGTCATAGGCATCCGCGCACCACTCGACGCTGCCGGCATCAATGCTCTTTTTCGCCTCATCCATGCCTTCGGGGTCAAACACTCTAACGGAAGCCCCTGCCGCCTTCAGCCCGGCAACAATACTGAGGCTGGGAGCTTCGCGCATATCGTCGGTGTTGGGCTTGAAGGTCAGGCCCAGAACAGCAATGGTTTTGCCCTCGACCGATCCACCACAGGCGGCGATAATCTTGCCCGCCATTTTTTCTTTACGCTCGTCATTAACCGTGGCGACAGCTTCGACAATTCGCAGCGGGTGGCCGGCGGTCCTGGCGGTATGGGCCAGCGCCACCGTATCTTTGGGGAAACACGAGCCGCCGTACCCTGGGCCGGGGTGGAGAAATTTGGAACCGATGCGCCCGTCGAGCCCGATGCCCCGGGCGAGGTCATGAACATCGGCATCCACGGCCTCGCACAAATCGGCGATTTCATTAATGAACGTGATCTTGGTGGCGAGAAAAGCGTTGGCGGCGTATTTGATCAACTCCGCCGTCGGACGCTTGGTGAACAGGATCGGCGTCTCGATCAGGAACAGCGGCCGGTACATCTTTTTCATGACGTCGCGGGCCCGGTCTGCGCCGGTGCCGATGACAACCCGGTCGGGGCGCATAAAATCGTTTATGGCAGACCCTTCGCGCAGGAATTCCGGATTCGAGACGACGTCGAAATCGGCCTCCGGCCGAGCGGTGCGAATAATGTCTTCGACCTCGCGCCCGGTGCCGACGGGCACCGTCGATTTGTTGACCACCACCGTATAGCCGTCCACGGCGGCGGCGATTTCGCGCGCCGCAGCGTAAACGTAGCTCAGATCGGCGTGGGTGTTATCGGCGCTCGATGGCGTGCCGACGGCAATGAAGACGGCGTCGGCGGCTTTGACAGGGCTGTCCAGATTGGTGGTGAACGACAATCGGCCGGCCTTGACGTTGCTGGCGACAAGGGAGTCGAGCCCCGGCTCGAAAATCGGCATTACTCCGTTGTTCAGCTTTTCTACCTTGGCCGCGTCCTTGTCGACGCAAACCACAGTATGGCCGAACTCCGAGAAACATGTCCCCGAAACCAATCCAACATAGCCGGTGCCGATCATTGTTATGTGCATTGTGTTTTAAGAATCCTTACAGATACGCCGCCAGAATTTCCCGGATATCGCCGCCCAGGTCATCGCGCTCAACAGCAAAGGCGACATTGGCTTCAACAAACCCCAGCTTGGTACCGCAATCGAACCGGCGCCCGTCGATGCGCAGGCCATGGAACGGCACATGATCGAGGGTCGCAGCGATGGCGTCGGTCAACTGAATTTCGCCCCCGGCGCCGGAAACCTTTTTCTCAAGATGCTCGAAAATATCGGGTTGCAGGATGTAGCGTCCGATGATCGCCAGGCGCGACGGCGCATCCTCCGGGTTCGGTTTTTCCACCAGCCCCCGGGCGCGCGCCAGACGGCCATCATCTTCGGCGACGTCCAGAATGCCATAGCGGCTGGTATGGGCTTCGGGAACTTCTTCGGTGGCGACGATGTGGCCGCCGGTTTTTTCATACGCCGCCACCATCTGACTTAGACAACCGGGCGTCGCCTGCATCAAATCGTCGGGCAACAGCACGGCGAAGGGTTGATCGCCGACCAATTGGCGTGCGCACCATATCGCATGCCCCAACCCTTGTGGGTCATCCTGGCGGGTAAACGAAATATGCTCCGGCCTTGGGAAATTGTCCCGGATCGAAGCTAGCGCTTGCGTTTTTCCGCGCGCCTCAAGGAAGGATTCCAGCTCGAACGCGCGGCCGAAATGATCCTCCAGCGCCCCTTTGCCCGGTGCCGTGACCATGATGATATCTGTGATCCCGGCGGCCAGCGCCTCTTCGACCGCATACTGAATCAACGGCTTGTCGACGACCGGCAGCATTTCCTTGGGCAACACCTTGGTCGCCGGCAAAAACCGGGTTCCCAGGCCAGCGACCGGCAAGACGGCCTTGGTGACGGCTTTAACCATACGATATTCCCGCTTCATCCCTGAATAGGCGCGGCCTTTTTGCCACACGCACACCGCCCCCGCAACCGGTGTCTGGCAATTCATTTTCCATCATTTTGTTATCAACACATCCTTGGCCTGGTTGATCTGTGCCGCCAGATAGGTCGAGCCACCGTGATCGGGGTGGATTGCGGCAATCAGGCGGCGATGGGCTTCGCGAATTTCTGTCTCAGAGGCGCCTTCCTGGAGGCCCAGAATCTCGAATGCCTCCTCGCGAGGCATGGAGCCATTGCCACGACGAGAGCCCCTTCCTCCGGCACCTTCGGCATTCCCGGTGGTCTCCGCATGGACACATTCGCGCCAATCGGGGTGTTCCCGATCAAGGTAGGTTTCCAACACCTGCGCCGACGGTTCATCTTTGAGCAAACAGGTTTGCAACAAATCCACCAGATCATCCAGAGACATCCCCGCCAGGGTGCGCCCCGTGAAATCGCCGTCGATGACCTCGCCGGACATTCGCCCCGAATCGTGATCCAGAACCATGCGCAGGAAACGGGTTTCGATGTCCGATGACTGCCCGGTCGGTCCGCCGCCCCAGCCGGATGTCATCCGCGAAAAGATCTTGAACATCCGGTGCGCCGCCCGCGCCCGCATCAACCAAGGCAAAAGCGCCGGCAGGGCGAATATGGCCCACGCCAAGCGCCCTGTGAACAGAAAGAACAGGGCAACCGACCCGATGACCCCGAGAAGCCCCCATTTCAAGACCTTCACCAGTAACTTCGGATCGGCGGTGGTGAACCAGCGTCCGGCCAGCAGTATGCCAGCAAAGATCGCAAGCCCAAGGACAAGATAGGGAAACATTGCTTCAGCGGACCTTGGTATCAACCTGATGGGCGATTTTAAGCACTTCGCCGCCCCGTTTCCTGGCCATGTCCTGCAACGCCAGATGGCCGCCGGCGGCATAGACTGCCACCGCGCTCAAAAGATCTTTCAGCACATGGGCGCTATTGGAATCGAATTGGCAATAGGCGCCGTTCGTCAGCTTGGCCACCTGTTTAAAGGCGAAGGCGGAGATCGGGTCCCCGCCTTCGTGAAACATGAAGGCAGGAACGCCCAACAGCCCCAGCTCGCCTGCAATTTTTCCAGTATGGTCGATGTCTTCCTCGAAACAATCACCGACGAAAACCAGCGCATTGATTTTTTGCTTCTTGGTTTCATTGGCGGCGTGGGCCAGCACTTTTCCGATCTGGGTTTCACCGGCAAGGCAGAAGACCGACGTCATTTGCCGTAATAACGCCTTTTCATCGGAGGTCCATCGGCTGACCTTGAATTCCCCGAATCCTCGGTAAAAGGCGAGTTGGATGTCCAGCCCGCCCAATGCCGCCGTTTCCACGAACATCTCGCCCTGAATGCGCGCCGCCATGTCCCAGGTAGGTTCGCGGCTGGCGGTGGCGTCCATGGCGAACAACAACCGTCCGCGCTGCCCTGGTTTCTTGTTGACCGGCGTCAGCCGCACCTTTTCCAGGAAAGCATCCACGTAGCCCTGGGACGTTTTCTTGCTAGGAATCTTGGCGTCACCCTTTGCCATGAGGCTACTCTACCCCGTCTCGGTGTCCAGAGACACCCCAGGGGCCTTGGGCAAACGGATGGCATTGATCAAATCGGTGACTTCCTCGCGAGCCGCCAGATGGGACGGGCTTAACGCTTGTGGGCCGACGGCATCCTTGAGGTCGAGGATCGTCAACCCGGCCAGGAACAGTTCCCGAAAAATCACCCGTTCACCCAGACCCGGCACAATTCGAACCCCGATTCGCGTGGACAAATCCCGCAGGACCGTTTCCATCTGGCGTTTATTATGGGCATCCAGGCTGGACAGGCGGTTACGCATGACGACCCAGTCGATTGAGCCGCCATCCCTCTCGGCACGGATCTTCTTTTGCGTCCACACCATTTCCGAATAATGGCTCGGCCCCATGACCGCCATGTTCCTTGCGTCTATATGCGCCAGCACGTCCAGATCGACGAAGCTGTCGTTGATCGGCGTGACCAGGGTATCTGCATAGGAATGCGCCAGCGCCGACAGCACCCCGGCGCTGCCCGGTGTATCAACGACGACAATGTCGTGGTTGATCAGGCCGCCTTCCAGCAACAGCCGCAATTGCTCCGCATCGGCTTTGGGCGCCGATTGGTCCTGGCCGGAATCCCTTGCCCCTGGGGAAATGGTGTAGGGGTCAGGCATTTTAATATCGCTACCGGCGGCTTTGATAAAACTACGCCGGTTGGCGAGATACCGGCTGAGGGTGCCCTGGCGATAATCCACATCAATGCTGGCGACGGAGTATCCCCGTTGCAACAAGCCGATGGTCAGATGCATGGCGGTTGTCGATTTACCGCTGCCGCCTTTCTCGTTACCAACGACAATGACGTGCGCCGCCTTGCCTGTATTTTTTTTAAAAAAACTCACGTCGCCTCCGCACGCAGCCACACAGCAGTATCGTGAAACGCCGCCCCGCCCCCCGGCGGAGCAGGATCGGCACCGGTCAGGGCGTTGATGCCTAATCCCTCGACAAACGCCTTGTTGGGCCAGATACCTTCGATCACAACCACACCCACCTGCAAGCCGTCGAAGGCCTTGGCGTGAACAACCACGTCGGCGCGCCGGTTGCCGATGCGAACCCGATCGCCGTCAGAAAGCCCAAGGTCGAGGCAATCAGCCGGGTGGATGAAGGCCGTCGGGCGCCCTTCCTTGGTGCGCGAGGTTTGGGTTTCGGTGAAGGTGGAATTGAGAAACCGCCGCGCCGGTGCCGTTACCAGCCGGAAAGGATGCTCGGGGCTAGCCGATTCGATATTGTTCATATGATCGGGCAACGCAGGCATGGCCTCAAAGTTTGGGCCCAGCGCGGCCCAGTCCGGGGCGAAATGGAAGCGCCCGTCGGCGTGGCCAAAACCGTTCAGAAAATTCATCTCGTCATCCGCTTTCGAGCAATCGACCCAGCGCATCCTGTGGGCTTCCTCAGCCCCCGGCAAGCCTGATGCCGTCAGGCTCTGGTCCATCAATTCCCACGCCGTCATGGAAAAACCCGGATGTTTCGCGCCCAGTCTCTCAGCCAGGGCACAAAGCACGTCGTGGTTGGAGCGGCAGTCGGCAAAGGGCTCGATCACCTTGCGGGTGACTTGCAAATACGGATGACCGCCGCCCTTATACATATCGTCGTGTTCCAGAAACATCGTCGCCGGCAGCACGATATCGGCCAGTTCCGCCGTTTCGGTCATGAACTGTTCATGCACGCAAACGAACAGGTCTTCGCGTTTCAGCCCGGCCAGAACCTTTACGCTTTCCGGCGCGACCATGGCCGGGTTCTGGTTCTGGATCAGCATCGCCTTGATCGGCGGACCGCCCTTTAACGCCTCATTGTCGCCGGTTAGCACGGCGCCGATTCGCGACATGTCAAGGCGGCGAATTTTGGCATCGACAACATCGAGGCCCTTGATGATGGTCTGGTCGATACCGAACAGATCGGCCTGAACATACAGCGCGCCCCCGCCGGGGTGCTGCCAGGCCCCGGTAACGGCGGGCAGGCAGGTCACCGCGTGGACGTTGGCGGCGCCGTTGCGGCTGCGGGAAAAGCCATACCCGACGCGGATGAAACTGCGTTTGTGTTGCCCGTACAACCGGGCGAAGGCGACAATATCCGCCTCCGGCACGCCGGTAATTTCCGCCGCCCAGGCCGGGGTGCGGGTTTTGAGATGATCTTCCAGGCGGTCCGGGCAATCGGTTAAGCGTGCCATGTAGTCGCGGTCGGCAAAGCCCTCGGCAAACAGAACATGCAGGACGCCGCAAGCGAGCGCGCCGTCGGTGCCGGGCCGCACGGCCAGATGAATGTCGGCCGACTTCGCCGTGCCCGTGCGGTAGGGATCGACACAAACCACTTTGGCGCCCCGTTCCTTGCGGGCCTTGGTAACGTGGGTCATGACGTTGACTTGAGTCGATACCGGATTGGTGCCCCAGATGACGATCAGGTCCGATTGCGCCATGTCCTTCGCGTCGGTGCCCCACAACGCCCCGACACCGGCATTCCAGCCCATGCGCGCAAGGGTCACGCAGATGGTTTCATCCAGGCCCGAATACCCCATGGCGTGGCGCAAACGGTGAATGCCGTCGCGTTGCACCAGCCCCATGGTGCCGGCGTAATGATAAGGCCAGACAGCCTGGGGGCCGAATTCCTCAGCCGCCGCCTTAAACGCCTCGGCGACTTCGCTCAAAGCCTGGTCCCAGGACACCGGCTCGAACCGGCCCGATCCTTTTGGGCCGACCCGTTTCAGGGGGTGACTTAGCCGCTCAGGGTGATGAAATCGCTCGCGGTACCGCGCCACTTTGTCACAGATCACGCCCAGGGTGTAGTCATTGTCCGCCGCCCCGCGCACCCGACCAATGGTGTGGTCGTCCAGGCGCTCAACCTCCAGCGCACAAGTGCTGGGGCAATCGTGGGGGCACGCGGAAGAAACAAATTCCGAAGTCATATCGCGGGCAGACCCAAGCTAAGGGAACGGGCTTTCTGTATAGCGCCGCCTCTTGGCCCCGGCAACACCGGCCTAATTGGTATGAATGGTCTTGCCCGGATAAAACGCGTTGAAGACAAAGGCGAAGGTGACGTCATAGGCGACATCAATGGCGCCGTCGCCGGTGCCGCGCCGGACCACCACATTGCCGACGTCGCGGCCTTCGGAGATGGTCCGCGTATCGAGTGCCGAATTCTGCCCCGGCCGCCAACGCAGCACCAGATCACCCTTGGTGACGGTGCCCTTGTCGCGCAACAGAGGCATACTCCAGGCCTCCCCGCCGACGACAACGACCCGGATCATAGGGCTGATGCCGGAGGGCATCTCGCCGCGGTAGAGGAACGGAAACCCGGATGAATCGTAGCCTGTATACGGATTGGCGCCGTAATTGCGCAGGCCCGGATTGTTGGCAACCAGAACATCGCCACCCGGCGCGCGTTTCTTGAAATCGGCAAAGGATTCCAGCCGCGACGGAATAACCGCCAACTGCTGGCCGGTCATGACGCCGACGATGCCCTCGCCGAGGAACTGCTGCCACCAGCTTTCCGTCTGGCGGTCGTACATGACCAGATCGGAATTGCGCAATTTCCCCGTCGTTCCGAAATCGAGAATCTTGCCCCCCAACCGCCGGTCGAAAACGATGGAGGAATTGCACAACGGGCAATAGGTAACGGTAACCGGCACTCCGCCCAGCGCGTCGTTGACGATTTCGTGCCAGGTCATAATGCGCAAGGGATAGGCCCGGGCTTTCCCGTTGATGACAAGGCCGATCACCGGCTCGGTGTCGGCCAGATTATCGACCTTGGAAACAGTCACGGTGCGGGGGGAGTCGATGGCAGGGATGCCGTCCTTGGGCGGTCCACCGGATAGAATCTCGTCCCATTTGATCGACCGCTTGGTAAAATCTGTATTCGGCCATTCGACCGCCCAGCGCAACGGATTGGCCACGGCCTCGGAAATAGCAAAAACAAATATCAGCCCGAGAGCAATCGCCCCGGTCACAACAATGTTTCGAAAATAGCCATATTTGGATGACATGGTGCCATAATGGACCGGCGGGCCACTCGCCAACAAGACAACGCCTTTCACATTCCGGTGAAGCAATTTCCGTTATTACTCGCCTTTAATTGGAAAAAAGTCTGAATAAAGAACTGGTTAACCACTTTCAGATAGGTTTCACATTTGCGGAATCGACTTTTGAATCAGGAGTTTCGATGTCACGCCCTTTAATTTTGACCGCCCTGTTCCTGGCCATTGCTGTTGCGCCGACATCGCCTTTGGCTGAACCCACGCCACTAGCCGCTCCAATTGACCAAGGCCAGATGCTGCTGGCCCAGGCGCCTACCCAACCCCGCGGACGGGTTCGCATCCAGGGTCGCGACAGGGAAGAACCGGTTCCCCTTCCCGCTCCTGTCGGGCTCCAGGTCGATATTCGCCAGCAAATGCGCACATTCATTCAATCGATTTCCACCTTCGCGCGCCGCTACAACCGCGATTTTTCCATCATCACCCACGGTGCCCTGGAACTGCTGATCAAACGTGACGTAGTGGATTCAACCCGGATATCTCCGGCCCGCACTTATATGCGGTCCATTGACGGCGTGATGGTTGACGGCCTGTTTTTCGGCGACAAGATTTTCGGTGAACCGATTGCCGACGAGTTCAGGGCACGCAACTTGAGACTTACCGACATGGCCCGGGATAATGGGCTTTCAGTGTTCGTCATGGATTTCGCTACCGACCGCAAAACGATTGATGAATCGAACCGTCTCAATCGGGACAGGGGTTATATATCCACCGCCGTGCACGCACCGCTGGCTGAACTGGGGTCGCTACCGCCCTACCCACCCCGCCCGTTCGGAGAAAATTCCAAGAGCATCCTGTCTATGAAGGACGTCTCAACATTTGCCTATATCACCAATTCCGCCGCCATCGGGCGAGAAACCGAGTTTGTTATGAAAATGCACGAGACCAATCATGACCTGTTGATCGTCGATGTCCTGAATGGTCGCAAACCGCTCAGTAAACGCGCCGTGGAAACCCTGAAATACAAAAAAATCGGCACCAAGCGCCTAGTATACGCCATCGCCAATATCGGCACGGCGGCCAGTTTCCAGTATTATTGGAAACCGACATGGCGCGAAGGCTCACCCGGATGGGTCAATGCCCCGGTGCGCGGCGACCCTGATCGCTATCACGTTCAATTCTGGCGTCCCGAATGGCAACGCATCATCACCGGGGATACCAAATCCTATATCTACGGCCTCGTGGCGTTGGGTTTCGATGGTGTAATCCTGGAAGGAATGGAAGAAGCCTACCGCTTTTTAGAGACCGGCGGCGAGGAACAGGAAGAAACCCCGGCGGCCACAACAACTGCTCCTGCACCAGCTCCGACACCCGCGCCCACCGCGCCGCGTTAGCATTTCGGCAAATTTGTTTTATGATCCCTGAAGGGGGAATGTGATGCTGACGGAAGGACGCAGTTACGACGAGGTTTACCGGTCCCTAGTCTGGCAGATACCGAAATTTTTCAACATGGGCGTCGAAGTCTGTGACCGCCATGCCGACGCCGATCCTCGCCGCACGGCGCTGATTGTTGAAAACGCCAACGCAGACGTCACCCAATACAGTTTTCAGGCGTTGAAATTACTGTCCAACAAACTGGCCAACATGTTTGTCGCCCATGGGCTGAGGCGCGGGGACAGGGTCGGCATTCTGCTGCCGCAATCGCTGGAAACCGGAATCGCCCATATCGCCGCCTGGAAAGCCGGCCTGGTTTCGATCCCGATGTTCACCCTGTTCGGCCCGGACGCTTTGCAATTCCGCCTCGCCGACAGCGGTGCCAGAGCCCTTATCACCGATACAGAAAACCTGGCGAAAATCGAGACCATCCGCGGCACGGTCCCGAATCTTGACGTGGTTTTTGTCACCGATGCCGGAACAAACGGCGAGGGAATGATAGATTTCTGGTCCGGGCTGGACCGTGCAAGCGACACCTTCATGCCTGTCCGCACCCGCGCCGAAGATCCGTCCTTCATCAGTTATACGTCCGGCACCACCGGAAATCCGAAAGGCGCGCTGCATGCCCACCGCACCCTGTTAGGCCATCTGCCGGGTGTCGAAATCCCCCACGAATTTTTCCCCCAAGACGGTGATTTGATGTGGACGCCAGCGGACTGGGCCTGGATCGGGGGGCTGATGAACTGCCTGATGGCGGCTTGGTACCATGGGGTTCCGGTATTGGCGCACCGGGCCAAAAAATACGACCCGGAAAAAGCCGTCCACCTGATGGCCCGACACCAGGTGCGCAATACCTTCATGCCGCCGACGGCCTTGCGGTTGATGCGCCAGATTGACAAGCCGGCTGAACGCTATGGGGTCAACCTGCGTACCGTGGCCTGCGCCGGTGAGCCCATGGGAGCCGAACTGCTGGAATGGGGACGCGAAGCCCTGGGCGTCACCTTCAACGAATTCTACGGACAGACCGAATGCAATCTGGTGACGTCCAATTGTGGGCGGCTGATGGAGGTCCGCCCCGGATCGATGGGGCGCGCGGTGCCCGGTCATACAGTCGAAATCGTCGACTTGGAAGGAAATGTCTTAAGCGCAGAAGAAGAAGGCCTCATCGCTGTGCGAAGCCCTGACCCGGTGATGTTTCTGGAATATTGGAACAACCCAGCGGCCACCCGCGAAAAATTTTTGGGCGACTGGCTCCTGACTGGTGACCGGGGAACCAAGGACGCGGACGGTTACTTCTGGTTCTTAGGGCGCGAAGATGACGTTATTTCGTCGGCGGGGTACCGCATCGGCCCCGGCGAAATCGAGGATTGCCTGGGCCGCCATCCGGCGGTGTCGCTGGCCGCCGCCATCGGTGTGCCGGACCCGCTGAGAACCGAGAAAATAAAGGCCTTTATCCTGCTTCGTGACGGCCACACGGGAAATGAAGATCTGAAAAAGGATATTCTGGATTTCGTAACCCGGCGGCTGTCTCCGCACGAAAAACCGCGCGTGATAGAATTCGTCGATCAACTGCCGCTGACGGCGACAGGCAAGATCAAGCGAAAAGAGCTTCGCGATGCGGAATTTGCCAAAAGCAACGTTAACCGCGAATAATAAAAATCAGAGATCCATCTGCACTACAGCGTCGATGACAAAACCATCATCGGGGGAATAACGCTCAGCGACCAGCCGACGGGCATCGTCCTCATCGAGGGCGACGACATCGTGGATTAGGTTGTCGGCCCATTTGTCGTCAAAGATCGCATGGCTCTGGTTTTCCTTGACCAGAGAACGGACAGCTTTGTTGTAGATAGAAAATTCAAAAACAAGTTGTCCGTTTGTCGGCAACTGAAGCATATCAAACCCCCTAATCCGATATTAGTCTGTTTCGGTTCCCCCCGGAGCCGCCCCTCTTTGAGAGGTCGCAAAGATTTTATGGCTAAAATTGTTAACAGACCCTGAATCAAAGTCTAGCAAGAAATTCCTCAAACCCACATTTTTCCAAACACCGGTTTTTACAGTCAAAAACAGCCATGTTTTCCATGACATACCCGCACGAAGCGTCACTCGAAAATTTTACAATTATTTTAAATGCGCCACCGAGCCGGGCACCAGGGCCAAAGCCAAGCGAAGACTTAAGGCATTATCAGCTATTCGATTCTTAACAGCATTGCGAAGCTGTCGATTACTTTTCCAGCTAATCCATCCTTGCGATGCTGTCGATCACGAAACCGTTTTCCGGAGGATAACGGCCATTGATCTTTCTCCGGGCCTGTTCCTCGCTATCGGCGCTTATTTCCACATATCGAAAATCTGCCCAGTCATCGGTGTATTGCTTATGGTGCTGACCATTTTCGACCATTTCGCGAACTTTTTTGTTGAAAACGGTGATTTCGAAAATGGGCATTTTACAGGTGTCCTATTGTCAATAAATGCACAAAAGCTTGGCGCCAAAATAGCATTTCCAACACCGTTCTATCACTAATATTTACACCGGGGCCATAAACCTGCACCTAATACGCTCCGAACGGTTTTTCGCAAGGGCTAACCAAGGGTGGGTTTTTGTGGTATTATCCCTCCGATTTTAACGCCTCATTAAGCCCCGTCACGGATGATAGAAGCGGCTTAAGAATAAGGACAGTGGAATGGCAGACGAAGATCAGGCATCAGGCGAAAGTTCCGACAGGCCAACGACGGAAATGGAAGTCTTGATGGATGTCGAGGTGGAGATTACGGCCGTTCTAGGCACATCGATGATGCCCATTTCCCAGATCCTAAAACTTGGCCGCGGTGCCGTGGTCGAATTAAACCGCAGTGTCGGCGAAGATATCGAGGTTCACGCCAACAACCGCGTCGTCGCCAAAGGCGAGGTTATCGTTGTTGATGACCGCTTGGGCGTGACCATGACCGAAATTATCAAGACCACGATGTGAGGCATTCTCATGGGTACCAACAGTGAAATTTACCGCACCGCAAATTTGTTAATCGAGGAATACGGCGAAATGGCCGCTCCGGCGGCTTTTATCAGGGCGGATCAGCTGTTTGAGCGCGGCGACTTACCAGGGCGCAGGGTTTGGCTACGTATTGCCAGGATCGCCGAAGACCTGTTGTCCGAACATATTCCCGGCAACTCCTCCATCCACTAACCCCCTATTGCGGCATTTTTTAACGTCGTAGCGTCATCGATTCGCGGTGGACGTCATAGCCCGCCAAGCGACCAAGAAAGCTCATCCCCAATAACGAGAGCCCCATCGGCGCTCCGTTGACCGACGCCCGCACTTTGTCGACGGATACCGACCCGATGGAAATCCGCTCAAGCCGGACAGGCGCCCCAAGAACGGTGCCGTTGGCGGTCCGGTACCGCCGCGAGAACACAAGCCCCTCAGCACCGAAGCCTAAGCGGGCGGCGTCGCGGGGGCTCAACACAACGTCACTGGCGCCGGTATCGACCAAAAAACGGACCGGAACGGCTTGGCCTTCGTTGAAGACCACGGCCTCGACAACAAAATGGCCGCTTTGATTTGCCTGAATAGTAACGCCGCCGGGTTTTGAAATGGCGCCCGACGGGTTCAGTTCGCCCAATAGCCGATTGCCGAATTGGCCAAGCTCAAAACGGTAGGTATACCCGGTGAACAACACACCACTGAGTGCCAACCACGCAAAAATTCCATAAACCATAAATCCCGGCGGCATCCGGCGCCGGTTGAGAATGGCGCTGCCGCCCAGAAGGGCCAGCAACAACACTCCGTACACAAGGCTGATTTTTCCCTCTCCATCGACGGCGTCGGGGAAACGTTCGGTCAAATAGACCACGGTCGCAACGCCCAGCACCACCGCCGTGATCAGGATCAACCAGGTAAGACGGGGAATTTTCATTAGGATAAATCAATTATCAAATGGCGGGGCGTTAATCCGTGCCGCCGCCATCGACACTGTCATCGGCATGGGCCAGCTTTTTCTGATAAAACACCAGCCAAACTTTGGCCGCAGCCCAGCTCAACGCCATGATAACCGCCGCCAGGGACAGTATCTTCATATAAGCAATACTCAGGCCTGCGGCCATACCCATAGTAATTCCTCCTGGCGCACCTTATATTTTTCCCTGCAGGTACTTGTCGAGAAACACGTTCCTGTCGGATTCCCTCTCGAACATGACCATAAGGTGTTTTGTGCCCTGGTCCAAATCCACCTCCTGCAGCACCACTTGCCAGTCGTTTCTACAGTTTTCATCCAGCCAGTCTTCGACGGACTCGATGGTGCCGCTGGTCTTGCAGGGCACCTGAAATCCCATAACCCTGCGGTCGAGCGACTCCCTGCGATCAGGAGTAGCGCGTTTATTCTCATTCTCAAAGGAATCTTCGCCTTCTCGCCGCTCCTCAACGGAGCGTCGTGTCGAATCGACAACTTGGCGCTGTTCGCCAGGGATAAACCTGTTACTTCTCTCGCCACCAGTGGAATTATCGTACCCGCTCATTGCCCTACTCCGATTGTTCACACTTGTTCCTGAGTATAGCATTGTATGTGCTAGAATTGGCAACGGGACGTAAAATCCGCTTTCTATCCTGAACCGAGAGAAAGCCCCGTAAGCACTTCGTCAATGGCATGGATCAAAACCGATGCATTAAAGGGCTTTTGGAGCGACCGCGCCGCACCTAATTTTTCCATATATTTGAGATAGGCTTGATGTCCGGAAATAGCAATAACCGGGACTTCCGGGGCCATTTCATGAATCCAACGCATGGTTTCCAAGCCTTCTCCGTGGTCCATCACGACATCGGTAATGACAATGTCCTGTGCACCGTTTTTGAAGGCTTTCAAGCCTTCTTCGCCACTGGATGCCTCCGTCACACGATGCCCGGCATCTTCCAGGCACAAGAAAACCTCGTGGCGAAATTCCGGGTTATCATCAATCAAAAGGATCGTGGCCATGAAATGATCATCAGACCCCGGCATCTGCATAGCCACTCAAATTAGCCCACACCATTTCACTTTACCGTGATGCATCTTGTTGGATTGGAGAAATCAGATTTACTGCTATGCTGGCCTGCGTACGATTAAAAACTCGGGAGACCTTATTTATGGCTGAGCATCATGAGTTCAAAAGCCAACATTTCCTGAAGGAAATCGAACAGGCTGTGCAAATCGCCAACCGTGAGATTCTGTCTAAAAGTCTGCCACCGATGACCAAGGAAAACATTTTGCCTCTGGCAATTTCGGTGGCCAGACTGCGTGGGCAATATCTGGCCGAGGCCTTTAAGATCGCCGAATCCGACGCGGGTGCGGCGCCGTCGGATGAGGAAATCAGTATTCTGAAAAAGAATCGTGAAATGTACGAAGAGGCCCGGGAAGCCTTTGAAGCCCTCATCCACGTTATCGAACGGGGTTACGTGGAATTGGGCGGCTAAAGGCTTTGATAATCTGAGGCACCATAATCTTTACATGAAACCGCCCACACTACTCGACTGGTTGATTGCAAACCTCCTGCTGGCGGCAGGAGGCCTGCTTGTGACTGCCTTAGTCTCCCCTGCCCTTGCCGGTGCCCCCGAAAAAGGACGCGCAACTGCCGAACAACACTGTTCGCGCTGTCATGTCGTCGCCAAACACAATCCCATGGGCGGGATCGGGTCGACGGCTTCGTTTCAAATGATCGCCAAAATGCCGGACTACCTTGAACGGTTTCAGACTTTCTACGCCAGGCGGCCCCATCCAGCGTTCGTGCGCATACCTGGTATTCCCAGATGGTCAAAGCAGCCCGGATACGCGACTGAAATCACATTGACACTTGATCAGGTGAAGGATATTGCCGCCTTTGCTAAAACCCTCGAAACTCTGCCAATCCGGCGCAAACAAAAATAGCGAGTCATCCCCATTCATGAGCGAAATTATGCCCAAAACTCCCACCAGCGAGAATAACGAATTCGACACCTTGCTCAGTAAAGCCCGTGACCTCCACATGGCGGGGTGCCTTGGTGAAGCGGAACGCCTTTATCGCGATATCCTTGAAACCCATCCAGGGGCAGCGAAGGTTTTGAGCAAATTGGGCGCCGCATTGGCCGCGCAGGGAAAGTTTGTTGAGTCCATATCTGCCTTGCGACGGGCCATTGAAAACGACCCGGACCTGGCGGAAGCCCACACCAACCTGGGAAGCGTATTCCAGGTCCAGGGCAAGTTCGAAGAAGCCATCCTCTCCCTCAAACGGGCACTCGACCTCAATCCAGACCAAGCGGCGGGGCACATCAACCTGGGCAATATTTTCTTGAAACAAGACAGTCCCGAAGACGCCACCGTATCCTATCAACAGGCGCTGAAGATTGACCCTAAATCCTCCCAGGCCTTAAATGGACTGGGCACCTCCTTGATGTTGCAAAACATGGGTGATGAAGCGGCAGAGGCTTTTCACCAAGCTTTGGAAATCGCCCCGGACCAGCCAGAAACCCTCTGTAACCTTGGGACTCTACTCAGAAACCAGAGGAAATATGACGAAGCGGTGGATACCTTGCGCAAGGCGATCTCCCTGCAGCCGAAATTGGTCGAGGCTCACATAAATCTGGGCAATGCCCTCAAAAGCCGCGGCGATTGGGACGACGCCCTGGACGCCTATAAAAACGCCCTTGTCCTGGAACCGAACAACGCGGAAACCCACTGGAACCAAGCCCAGGTTTTATTAATGACGGGCCGTTTCCGGGAAGGCTGGAAGGAATACGAATGGCGCATTCGATGTGAAGGTTTTCAGTCTCTGATTTGGAGTGCTGGCGCCTCGCCGTGGGACGGCTCAAGACTGGATGGAAGGACAATCCTGGTTAATTGCGAACAGGGTTTCGGCGATTCCATCCAATTCATCCGCTATGCGGAAACCCTCGCAAAAATGGGCGGCACGGTGATCGTCAAATGCCCGCCCCAATTACAGCCCCTGTTTCAAACCGTACCCGGAGTGGATAGTGCCGTCACACGCCTCGGTCGCTCAGTGGACTTTGACGTGGAGGCTTCGCTGCTCAGCCTGCCCTGCCTCCTGGGGACGGACCTGGGAACGATTCCGGCGACGGTGCCATATTTCACCGCCCCGACTGCGAATTCCAGAACCCTGGGCGCGGGCGACAAATTGAAAGTCGGCATCGTCTGGGCCGGCAGCCCGGCGCATAAAAATGACCAGAACCGATCCATTGGCCTTAATTTTCTAGCGCCGTTGCTGAATGTCGAAGGGACCGCTTTTTTCAGTCTGCAAGTCGGCGAAGCACGCCAGGATATTGACCGCTTTGCAATGAACCAGGTCATCGTCGATCTGGGCCGGGACTTGAGCGATTTCGCAGAAACCGCAACGGTGTTGGAAGAACTGGATCTGGTAATTTCCGTCGATACTTCGGTCGTTCATCTGGCTGGCGCGTTGGGCAAATCGGTGTGGACTCTATTGCCTTTCGTTCCGGATTGGCGATGGCTTTTGCAGCGGGACGACAGTCCCTGGTATCCTTC
The DNA here is from genome assembly GCA_013204265.1 of Rhodospirillales bacterium. Lineage (GTDB taxonomy): Bacteria > Pseudomonadota > Alphaproteobacteria > Rhodospirillales > Casp-alpha2 > Casp-alpha2. The sequence goes on along the minus strand of JABMOG010000044.1, from coordinate 10,139 downwards.
CATGCGCCTGTTCCGCCAGCAGTCCCCGGACAACTGGCAGGGGGTTATCGAAAATGTTGAAACCGCGCTTCGCCAACGCCTTATGAATTAAGCCGGACCGGAGAGAACCATGTACATAGGAAATTTCATCCATAGACTGATACACGATGAACGCGGCGCCACGGCCATTGAATATGCCCTTATCGCGACCCTGGTCGTTGTCGTTATTATCGGCGCCTTAAACTTGCTTTCCACCGACCTGAACAACACCTTTAACACCATTGCCAACACGGTTACGCCGGTCATTTAAACCCTAGGTAAACGGAGGCCCAATGTGCCCGATTCTCCGATCAAAACCCTGACACGCCGGACATTCAACCGCCTGCTCAGTGGCGCCGGTCTGGCCGCCGCCGGTCACGCCCTGACCCCTGCCGCAGGCGCGCGGGCCAGGCCTAAGGCCATCGTCATCGGTGGTGGTGCCGCCGGGGCCTCTGCGGTGGTCTTCCTGGCCCGGAATTTTCCCGGTATCGACATTACCTTGATCGAGGCAAACCCGCGCTACATCGCGCCTTTCTTCGCCAGCCGCTATCTTGGCGGCCTTAAGCCTTTGGATTTCATAAGCCACGAATACCGGGCGTTAACGGAAAAGTACGGCGTCCGTGTCCTTCACGCCACCGCCACCGCCATCGACGCCGACAATAAAACCGTCGTATTGCAAGATGGTGCCCGAGTGCCTTATGACCGCCTGATCGCGGCGCCGGGAATCGATTTTAAATTCGACAAAATCGACGGCTATGACGAAAAAACCGCCGCCCTGATGCCCCATGCCTACAAGGCGGATTCCCAGATTGCCGTTCTGAAAAAACAACTACTGGCGATGGACAACGGCGGCGTGTTTGCCATCGCTTCGCCTTTAAGGCCTTACCGTTGCCCGCCAGCGCCTTACGAAAGGGCCTCTATCGTTGCCCACTACCTGAAAACCCATAAACCGAAATCCAAGATCCTGATTCTGGACTCGAAAGACGAATTTCCCATGTCCGAAGTCATGAGCGAAATCTGGGCACGCGAGTATTCGAATTTGATCGAACGGGTGCCAGCGGAATTCGGCGGCCATATCCGGGCCGTGGACGTTAAGTCCCGAACCCTGATTTCCTCGGAGGAAAAATTCCAGGTCGACGTCGCCAACATTATTCCGGACCAACACGCCGCAAATATCGCTCATGTTTCCGGCCTGACAGACAAGACCGGTTGGTGCCCTGTTACCCCCAAGACCTTCGAATCGACTCTTGCACCCGGGGTGCATCTGATTGGTGATGCCATCGACCCCGGCGATATGGTGAAATCGGCCTATTCCGCCCACAGCCAAGCCCTCGCCTGTGCCGCCGCCACTGGTGCGCTGTTGACCGGAAAAACCCCAGTCGATGCAGGACTGCTTACCAGCACCTGCTTTTTCATCATCGCCCCCAATCGTGGAGTAAAACTGGGCGGCACATACAAAGCGGTGGGCGGCAAACTGGCCGGGCAATCCGGTTCCCTCAGCCAGGTCGGCGAAGCCCCCGAAATCCGCCAAAAAACCGCCGAGGAAGGGGACGCCTGGTATGCCGGTATGGTCCGCGATATGTTCGGATAAACCGCGCATTCAGAACAAGACAAACCAGAATTAAAATGGTACAGTCTCCGCACATAAAATAAGGTTTTCCCGGCGCGGAAATGACACATTGTTTTCGCGCCATAATTTTATCCGAATGGATTGCCCCATGCGCGCTGTGTTTCTTGCCCTGGCATTTATGGTATTTGCATGGCCGGCGTTTTCGGCGGTTGAGCTGGTTATGTTCAACTCGACCACTTGCGAATGGTGCGAAGTTTGGGAAGAAGAAGTCGGCGTCGTTTACGGTAAAACCGCTGTCGGGCAAAATTTTCCCGTTCACCGCGTCGACATCTTCGATGACCGCCCCGCCAACCTGAAACACTTGCGTGGTATCCGTTTCACCCCCACCTTCGTGCTTCTGAAAGACGGCGTTGAGGCTGGCCGCATCACCGGTTATCCCGGAGAATCATTCTTTTGGGGGTTGCTGGAGAAAATGGTCGAGGAGCTCGATACACCCGTCGGTGCATGCAACAATAAAAAACTCGTTACAGCGAATGCCACCCCGACCCTGGCGAACAAGGAAAATGTTAAATGTTAACCCGTGTATTCTTTCTTTCTGCGCTGTTAACGGTGTTATGGCTGCCGGCAAAAGCCGAGGAAGGGGCCCTTGTCACCTTCAAATCCCTAAATTTGGAAACCGCATTGGAGCTGGCGCAGGCGGCGCTGGGTGAATGCCGCAAGCGGGGTTTTCAGGTCGCCGTAGCCGTGGTCGACAAATCCGGAATTCTTCAAGTCATGCTAAGAGACCGCTTCGCCGGCCCGCATTCCACGGAAACAGCCCGGCGCAAGGCCTGGACGGCGATCAGCTTCCGCACCAATACCCAGGAAATGGCCGAACTGACCCAAGCGGGAAAACCGCAATCCGGGGTCCGTGATGTCATAGGCGCGTTGATGGTGGGCGGTGGCGTTCCGGTCGAAGCCGCCGGGGCCATCGTTGGCGGAATTGGTGTGTCCGGAGCCCCCGGAGGCGATCTGGATGAGGCTTGTGCGCTCGTCGGAATAGAGGCTATCGCCGATAAAATCGCCTTTTAGCGGCCTACCCTGCAACCAGTCAGGACCGCTTGTTTCTTTTCGTCTTCAGGTAGCTTCGGTAGTCGCCCACCTCGTACCCCTTGTCGCGAACGAATTGAAACATCGCCAGAAAGTGATGGGGACGGAAATATCCGGGCATGCGGGCGACTTCCATAGTCTTTTTTCCGCCTTTCCCTGTCACGCCATCAGTAGTTTCAGCAAAAAACTGAATGGTTGGGGTGAAATGAATTCTGTTGCGTTTACCCAGCTTGCTCTCTCTCATCGTCTTGCCATCGAAGTCTGTAGCCTCGCGGGATCCGCGAAAGTCCAATTGCAAAAGATGGTAATTTTCCTGGATGTAGGAACTGATTTCCGGTTTTGCGAAATTAACCAGATGGGTTTCCCGGCAATAGGGACACCCGGCCAGTTCCCACATAATGGCAAATCGCTTGCCCGCAGCTGTGGCCGCTTCCAGGTCCTCTTTTAGGTCTAGAAAGCTGTTGAGGAACCAGGGCTGGGTATGCAGCCCCCCGGGCGTGAATTCAGTTGTATACGGCTTAGGCGCCGCCGCCCGTGCGGCCCCGCCCGAAGCCAACGCACCAAATGCACCACCGACAACGCCCGCCGCGGCCAAATAGTTAAAGCGTCGCCTGGAAATCACGTCACTACCTCACCTAAAAAAATCCGTAAAATTTGCGTGGTCAAATTATAATCAATCGGAACGTGCAAACATAGAATATAATAGGCTTGGAACCTAATATTAGTGAAACCCACAAGGAATGGTCTGTTAATTCATGCGTAAATTATTTTTTGTCTGTGCAATTCTCTTTTTTACCACAGCTTCGCCCCCCGCTGCACGTAGCGCCCCGGTACACGAATTTAACGAGGCCGTTGCCGCCGCCTACGGGTTTTATCGTGAAGCCTTTTTCCTGCTGCGCGCCGGAAATGCCCAGGTTGCCTCTCTTGAACTGGAGGAAATGGCAGAACATTGGGGAGTCATCGTCAAGCGTTTCGCGGACTCCCCGCCGGATATATTTTCCACTGATTCGGCCTGGAAAAAGACCCTTGCAGAGATCAACGAGAGAATTGCCCAGGGCTTGGAAGCCGCCATCGCAGGCAATGCCAAGGCGGCAAGCAAAGCCCTGGAGCCAATTCGAAAAATGCTATCGGACCTTCGCCGCCGCAATGGTGCCGTTATTTTTTCCGATTATGTCGACAGGGCCAACGCCGCCTTTGCGAAACTTTACGAATTCCGTAAAAACCCGCCGGATTTCGACGCCGTAGAACAGGTCGATCAGTTGCGCCAGATTACTGCCGTTACCGCTTATTGGTACGAACAAGTCCGCGAAAATGCGCCTAAGGCGACTGCCCATGATCCCGAATTCAAACGACTGATGGATGACAGTCTGCATTCTCTGTCGCGGATTTGGGTCGCCATCGCCAGCAAGAAGGAAGCCAACCTGATCAGCATTCTCCGGGGCCTGCATTCATCGGACCGGATTTTGTTTTTCCGATTCGGCTGAGTGTTACCCGGTAGTGCCCAGTTTGGGAAAGGTTTCCAAAATCCAATAGGCGATTTCGGTCATCGACCCGGTGATGAACAAGATACCGGTCAGCACCAAAAGCGCGCCGATGACCCGTTCTACCGTTTGCAGGTGTTTGCGGAATCGGGTCATGAAACTTATGAAAGGTTTCATCGCCACGGCGGCCAGGAAAAAGGGTATCCCCAACCCGGCGGAATAGGTCGCCAGCAAACCCATGCCGTAGGTGATCGAGCTTTCGCTGCCAGCGACCATGAGAATGGCGGCCAAAACCGGGCCGACGCAGGGCGTCCAGCCGAAGGCGAACGCCAAACCAATGATATACGGCCCGACCAACCCAGCGGGGCGTTTTTCCGCATGAAACCGGGCTTCGCGGTACAGAAAGGGGATGCGCAGGACCCCCATGAAATGCAGCCCCAGAATGATGATAACGCCGCCGGCGACCTGAGACAGAACACCCATGGAATCGGCCACCCACTGGCCGATGGTCGACGCCGTAGCACCCAGAGCGACAAACACCGTGGTAAAGCCGAGGACGAACATTAAAGACGACAGCAACACATTGCGCATGACGCCGGGCGGCAGTTTTTCGTCGTCGGTCATCTGTTCAAGGGAAACGCCGCCAATAAAACACAGATAAGGCGGCACCAGCGGCAGTACGCAAGGCGACAGAAAACTTAAAATTCCCGCCCCCAAAGCACCGATATAAGATACTTCGAAACCCATAAGCCGTCCCTTATTCTATGTCGCTTTAATACTAATTTTAGAAGGCCCCCAAAGCACATCACTTTTCCGAGAGTCCAAGCGCCAAAAGCCCTGGGCAAAAAGATCCGTGGTCTTCAAAGGCGCATCAGCTATTTTTGATGTGAATATTCTGGTTGGGAGGAATATTAATCACCTTCTTTTTCTCAACATACTTGGTGACGATGTCATAGACCGGCGGCCCCTTGGTACCTTCGTTGACCGAAGCCCACCCGGAAACGACATAGTTCTTCGCCGCATCGATGGGAGCACCCGTCTTAAGCAGGGTCATCCCGGAAATACGCTTACCCATGGGGTTGTTGGTATTGATGGTGTAACCCATACCGCCGACCCGGACCATGTCGCCACCCTGTTGGTAATAGGGATCGGCATTGAACAGGTTGTCGGCCACATCTTCGAGAATTTCCTTCAAAAAGGCGCCTGTGAACTCCGAACGATAGGCGTTTGGATAGGTAATGGCGGTCTGGTTGAAAATGTCCTCGACGGTGATGTCCTGGCCGGGAAGGAGGCTGCTGCCCCACCGAAAGCCGGGCGACAAAGCTATTTCGGCATCGCGTTCTTCCAACAACGCATTACAGATCATGTCATCAAAGGTGCCGTTGAAACTGCCGCGCCGGTACAACAAGCTGTCCGTGCGGCCGACAACGCGGCTGATTTCTGTCTCGTGTGGAGCGCGTATTTTTTTAATGAGCGCCGCCATTTCCGGGTCTGGCGCGATAACATCTGACAAGATCGGAATCAGCTTGAAGCCATAGTCAGTCACGCGGCCACCCTTGACGTCGAGGTCAAGGCGGGCCAGGAATTTGCCATGCGAGCCGGACGCCACCAACAAGGTGTTGTTGACCTTGATTGCGTCGGGAATGGCATCGTGGGTATGCCCGGTCAGGATCACATCGATACCGTCGACGCGCGACGCCAGCTTGCGGTCCACGTCGAAGCCGTTGTGGCTGAGAAACACCACCAGTTCGGCGCCTGCTGCACGTGCTGCGGCAACCCGCTTGCGCACGACCTTCTCGCGAATGCCGAACGACCAGGTGGGAATCATATACCGAGGATTGGCCACCGGTGTATAGGGAAAGGCTTGGCCGATCACGGCGATTTTGACGCCACCGCGCTCGAACGTTTGCGTGTGCGGGAATATCTCTTCCTCCCACTCCGTGTCTCGCACGTTGCCAGCCAGGAACGGGAAATTCAATTTTTCGATCAGCTCCTTCACCCGCTCGGCGCCGTAGGTGAATTCCCAATGCGCGGTCATCGCCTCAACACCCATGGCATTCATAATGCTGACCATATCCTCGCCAGAGGTTTTCAGCGAGGTATAGGACCCCTGCCAGGTATCGCCGCCGTCCAACAACAAGGTGTTACTGGGCCGCTCGGCACGGATCGCCTTGATCAGCGTCGCCATGCGGTCCATGCCGCCAATGCGCCCGTAGGTGTTCGCCAAATTGACATAATCGTCGCTGGAAAAGGCATAGGCGCCAGGGGTGCCGCCCTTGAGCCCGAAACGTTTCAGGAGGTCCTTGCCCGTCAGATGCGGCGGCAGGCCGTGGGCATCGCCGACGCCGATGTTAATGGACGGTTCGCGGAAATACAGCGGCACCAGTTGTGCATGGCAATCGGTAAAATTGAGCAGCGTTACCTGGCCGACGGAATTAAATTTCAACAGGTCTTTCTGGGTGATCTTCTGGCGCGCCAGCGCGCCGGGCAAAAGCCCTCCCGACACACCAGTTATGGCGGCGGTGGCGGCGGCAACTTGCAAAAATTGACGACGGTCCAACATCTTTTTTTATGCACCTCTCAAGAAAAGGGGGAATGCGGCACGCCGCACTCCCCCATAAATTTCACTACGTGGTAACGTTAGTTTCTGACGGCGGGAGTTTCCACAGAAAGACCACGACCACGCCATGCAACATAGAGTTCCAGATTGACATATTCATCGGAACCATAACCGTACGGCTTCGCGCGAACCTGCTTGTTGCAACCACGGAAGCGGCGATGAATGGAACCCGGCTTCTGCCATTTCAGGCGGTACGTCGGGAAACCATTGCTCTGGGCTTCCGACAACAAGTTGGCGCGGATTTTGTTGCCCGCATTGTCTACGTGACAATTTTTGCAGGACATGTCCAGCTGACCTCGGCGTTGATTATAGAAATTTTTGCCTTCTTCAAAGAAGCGAGCGGCCGGGCCGTCGATGCTGACGTTCATCGGCTTGCCGCGCGAACCGTTACGCATGAAGATGGTCAACGACAACATTTCCTTCGATTCCCACTTGTAGGGCTTGGCCCCCATCTTTTCTTCGCGTTCCTGGTTAATGCGTTGCTCAAGGCTCTGCATCTTGCCCAGTTTCGGATTGTAGACGGGATAGCGGGTGCCGACTTCCGTCAGCATCGCCGATTCAGCGCCGTGACAGGTCGCGCAGGATTTCCCCGCCTTACCATCAACCTTGCTCCAAAGGGCCTCCCCTTCGTCAGTCCAAAGATTGGCCGGATTAGCCAGATCATCGTCCTGCATGGCCTGGGTGCCCTTTGTGGCGTAGGTATAGCCGCTATGGCGATCGCCAGCCTTATACATCATTTCACTCGCGCTTACCACGCTGGCAAAACCAGACAAGCCAACCGCAAGTGCGGCACCAATCAGTATTCCCTGTATTTGCTTTTTCATAATGTCCCCCATTAACCCGAGACGCTGATTTTGACGGTCTTCTCGGTGACCTTGCCGCCATCATCAGTCCATTTCAAAACCATCGGACCGCTTGCACCAGCCTTGACGAAAAAGGAGGTGTAAGGATTGGCTGAAACGGCGGGATGCCAATCAGCTGAAAACACTTCCTTGCCGCCATAGGTTACCGAAAATTTGTTGATGATGTCTCGTGGAATTTTTTTGCCGGTCTTCTTGTCCTTGCGAAGACCGGTTTCCATCTTGTGAGAAACCAGCGCCTTGACCTCGAAGACTTCGCCCTTTTTAACTGACTTGGGCACTTTTACTCTGGCTTTTGCCATTTCTATATTCTCCCTATTTTCTACGTCAGCCGCCGCAGCCGCCGATGGTGACCTTGATCGCTTTTTTGCCCATGTAGACAGAACCGTCGCTCATCTCAGCAACCGCGACGATATTCTGGCTCTTGATCATGCGCATGCGGGTCGATACCCGGGCCTTGCCGCTTTCAGGCGTGAACCGGAATGAGGCAACGTCGGGAGAAGGATTCCCCTCAGCGTAAATGTGAAGCGCCTTGACATAGTCCTTGTCGGTCATCGGGCTTTCCACTTCGACCGTTACCGGAACCGTATTGCCGTTTTCCGCGATCTGCGGAAGTTCCAGCGTAACACGGCCGGATTTGGCTTTTTTGTCGCCAATACTTTTCATCATGGCTTTGTTCACGCCAGCCATGTCGGCTTTGGCTTCACCGGCAAACAAGCTAATGCCTGCGACCGCAACCACACCGGTTCCGGCCATAGCCAACAAATCGCGTCGCCGTATTTTATGGGTAATAATTTTTTCAGACATCAATATCTCCTTGGCGTAATCGCCGTGTCGTTATTGTCCCTAAAGACAAAGACCGCACGTAAAAACGAGCGGCCTCTACCTATTTTAACGTCATCGTGTAAGCGACCAAATCTTCGATCTGAGCGGCCGACAACATGGGTTTCCCCTTGAACTTTTTCAAGGCACGGGTAAAGCCGGTATTTTTGTAAAAAGCTGGCATAATCGTGTCTCGGTTGAAGTTTTTCGGGTCCACAATACGGAGCCGGATTTCGCCTTCCGTAAGACGGCCGGCGACACCATTAAGATCAGGGCCGATTTCGCCGTGGAAGGGCTGTTCCGGAATCGGCATCACGTGACAAGCCAGGCAATTGCCTTTTTTGCGATCGATCGCCAATTCCCGACCCTTTGCCGCATCGCCCGGTTTCCCGGTCAACGACGTGGCAATAGCGCCCTTGCTGATGGTGTAGTTAACTAATTTTTGCTCGGCGGCGTCTGCGTTGGCGCTAAGCGCCAACCCTAAAACAACCCCCAAGCCCCCTATGGTCAAACTTCTGACTCCCAAAGTTTCCTCCTTTTATTAATACGACAGAACCCACAATCGCTCCTTCCAAATATACCCGGAAGATTGACGAAGGATCCGTAGTTAGCGGTCAGATTTAAAATTACATCCCCGTGGTCGCGTAACAATAGTTTATTACGTGCCATCATATTCGAATATTATAAAATATCAAGATGTATATTTCTCTCCCCCGTAAAGATACGAATTCCGGCGTGGAGAGGATTCAGAACTGGCTCGGCCGTGCTCAGGGCCGTCAGTAATTTTCGCTAATTTTATCCGCGCAATGTCACAAGCCGCTGTTGCCGTCTTCGCCTTTTGCAGACGCAGGCTTGAACCAGGAAAGCCTGTCTCGCAGCGTGACCACGCTGCCGATTATGATAATCGAGGGACCCGGCAGGTCTTCTTCGACCGCCCGACGGGCGAGATCCTCCAGCGCCGCCGTGACCACTCTTTGCCCGGGGCGGGTGCCGTTATCGATGATAGCCGCCGGTGTTTTTGGGTCGGCGCCGTGGCCGATCAGTTTCTCGGTCAGCATGGCGATAGAATCGAGACCCATATAAACGACCAGCGTCTGGCTGGGCCGAACCAAAGTCGGCCAGTCCAGATCGAGATGATCGTCCTTGGCATGACCGGTGACAAAAATGCAGCTTTGCGCATGATCGCGGTGGGTCAGCGGAATCCCGGCATAGGACGCACATCCGTTTGCCGCCGTCACACCGGGCACGACCTGGAAATGAATTCCTTCCGAAGACAAGGCGTCGATTTCCTCGCCGCCACGACCGAACACAAACGGGTCGCCGCTTTTCAGGCGCAACACCCGTTTGCCTTCACGGGCCAACCGGATCATCAATTGACCGATTTCCTCCTGCGGCATGGCGTGATCGCCGCGCCGCTTGCCAACGAAGATACGTTCCGCATCGCGGCGCACCAGGTCCATGATCTCGTCCGTGACCAACCGGTCGTGCAACACCACGTCGGCTTGCTGCATCAGACGAAGCGCACGGAACGTCAACAGGTCCGGATCGCCGGGACCGCTTCCGACCAGATAAACTTCGCCTCTGGCGGCGGGGTCTTCGTCGCCGCCTGTATTGGCCAGGGTCTCGTCTAAAAGATTATTGGCGGCCTCTTCCTGCCCCGCCAGAACGTATTCGGCAAT
>JABMOG010000043.1 GCA_013204265.1 Rhodospirillales bacterium | reverse complement strand
TTTAGCAAACCAGCGCCTTCAGCCACTCGGCCACCTCTCCGTTCTAATTTGGCAGATTACATAGACGCCCACCGCGCACTAGGCAAGCACCCTATTCTCCGTCCAGGCCCGGAACCACCCGCTCGCCGGTAAAGGTCCTGTTGCGAGGCATCGGGGGGGCTTGGGTGGAGCCGTCGAGCGGCTGGGCGACGGTCCTGGATACGATACCGCCGGTCAGCCGTTTCAGGCCGTCCATGGAAATGGCGAACGCACATTGCGGATCACCGGCCAGGGCATACAGGGTCTCGAATCGTTTAAGCGAATAATCCAGGACCACCGGAATGGCATGGCGCCAACCCGCCGGCGGCATACAGTCGGCGGTATAACCGGTAAGGCCTCGGACATCGGCGTCGACGGCCTCAAACACATCGCCTTTGAGGTTCAGCGCAGGCCCCAGATTATCTGCAACCACAGCATGATCGCCGGCAACAATTACCAGGGCCATGCGCTTGGCGATGGCGAAAATCCTGCCGACGGCAATGGCCCCGACATCGACGTTCATCATCCGAGCCAAATCGGCGGGGTCAGCCGCCGGTTCCTCCAACTCGATCATCTCAATGTCCAGGCCGGCGTCCTGCAATGCTTTCATAACATTCTGGACCGGCTTGGTATCGGTGATGTCCATTGTCGCCTCCGTTGTCCTAGTCGTTGTAAAAGGGAACCGCCATGCCTTTTTCCACCGCTGGGCGCTTGGAAATTTCATCGAACCATCGCTTAACGTTGGGATAGTCCTCGAGGTCGACCTCATGGCGGTTGTTGCGCTGGACCCAGGGATAGGTGGCGATATCGGCAATGGTGTAATCGCCCCCGGCCAAATACTTGGCTTCGCCAAAGCGCTTGTCCATCACACCGTACAGGCGTTTGGTTTCCTTGTGGTAGCGTTCCTGGGCAAACGGCACAACTTCTTTGGGATTGAACATGAATACATGGGCCTGGCCGAACATCGGCCCGACTCCGCCCATCTGAAACATCAGCCATTGCATGGTGATGGCTCGCTTGCGCGCATCGGACGGCAACAGCTCGCTACCTGTTTTTTCCGCCAGATAAAACAAGATGGCACCGGTTTCAAACAAGTTCAGTGGTTCACCCCCCGGCCCGTCCGTATCGACAATGGCCGGTATCTTGTTATTGGGGCTAATTTCCAGAAACGCCGCCTCGTGCTGTTCTCCCTTGCCGATATTGACTTCGTGTACGGCGTACTCCAAGCCCAGTTCTTCCAGCATGATGGATACTTTGCGCCCGTTGGGAGTTCCCCAAGTATACAAGTCGATCATAATTAATCCCTTGATTTTATTTAATTTTTAGTGGCAATACCGGATTCCGGACGGCCCTCCAGAAGCCACCATAAGCGAAATTCCGCCATCCGCAAACGTCGAAAAATCGTTGGATTGGAAATACCCTACGGATTTAGGCTAAGATACTTCCTCCCGGCGGGAGAACCCGCATGTTCACCACCAGACAGGAGAAACTGTCCATGATCCGCCTGCCCCTGAGTATTTCCGCCTTGGCGTTGGTGTTTACCCTTTTGCTGCCGACCCCAAATTCCCTCATCGGCCCCGGCGCCGTGTCCGCCGACATTATGCAATGCATGGAAAACTGTATTCGCAGCGAAGGCGGCAATACCGACGCCAACAAGACCACCTGCAAAATGCGCTGCGCCAACATCCCGTCCGTGACCGGTGGCGGCGCTCCCGCAAACAAAGATTCCGGTAGTTGCATGTCGGCCTACAAGGATTGTCAGGAAACCTGCGACAAGGATACAAAGTGCAAACGCGTCTGCAAAAAGGCCTTGATGCGCTGTCAGTAAGACACCCTTTTAAAACAGGGAGATATCCGTACTATTGTTGTGATCTGTACGATTATAACAACCGGTCCGGAGTGACAGGATGAAAATAAAAACCATCACAGAGATTGATGTCCTGGTCATTGATGATGACCGTCATATGCGTAGTTTGATCCGGAATATTCTGTTTGCGCTTGGGGCAAAAGATGTCGTTGAAGCTGGCGACGGCAAGCACGCATTGAGCGAACTGAAAGCCTTCAAACCCGATCTGATCCTTTGCGATTTGAAAATGGCGCCCGTCGGCGGGATGGAATTTGTCCGCCAACTTCGCGCTGACAAAAGCAACCCCAACAGGCTAGTGCCGATCATAATGATTACGGCCTATGCGGAACTGGAAGCCGTTTCCCGTGCCCGCGATTCGGGCGTCAACGAATTCATGGCCAAGCCTCTGTCGGCCGCGTCCCTGGAACAGCGCATTCGCCGCACTCTGGAAGACCCGCGGGGCTTCGTCGAAACCGAAACCTACGCCGGACCTGACCGACGCCGCAATAAGAAAGGCAGTGTTAATGGCCCCGAACGGCGTGCGACAAAGCCCCATTTGATCAAAAGCGCCGAGCTCTCGGCCAAGGTTAAATAACAAACGGCCCCTTTGGATTACGGCTTTTTCAACAGCCCGGCGGCGACCCGCAGGGTTTCTTCCATCGTGCGCTTGGCGTCGAAGTTTTCCCTGGTCTCGGACGCGAACGGCGTCTCATTCAGCAACCGAAAGACCGCCGCCGCCCCTTCGTGGAACCCCGGTGATACCCCGGCGTCGGCGAAGGTTTTGGCGATTTCCTCCATTTCTCCGACCCAGCGCCCGGAATCGGCCGGAAGCCTCGGAATTCTGGCTTCCATGGCGGCCAACGTCGCACCTTGGCTGTATTCGAATTCTTCGCGCAACTCGGCCGACAACCCGTGCGCCTCAGCGGCCAGAAGAACGGCGGTATGCAACGTCCACGTGCCCTTGGTCAGCCCGGCGTAACACATTTTGAGGGCCGATGCCCGGCCCGGTTCCGATCCGATGGCCTTGACGATAAAACCCTTGCCGTCCAAGGACAGCATCGGTCCCGTATCCGTTCCCGATACGTAAAACCGGGGGCCAGGGCCGACGCCGTCCGGTTTCAGACCAATAATCCCGGCGTCAATGAACGGCGCGCCGACGTCGGTGATGACACCACTGACCGCCTTGGCCGTTGCCGGCGAAATGGCGTTACAATCGACATACACCGGCTTAGCTCCGGTCCGCACCATGGCCCGGGAAACGTCGCTCGCCAGGCCTAAGGCCGATGCCGGCGGCAGGATCGACAGAATAATCGAGGCCTGCTCGACCACGGCGTCCAGGGAACCGGCATCGCGAAGCCCGGCGGCCTGGGCCAGCGCCTTGGTTCTTTCACTTCGCCCGGCCAGGCAGGTTACCGCATCATACCCGTGGCTGGACAGAACCCGGCCCGTGGCGTGGCCCATGTCGCCGGGCATCAGCACGGCAATGGTGTCGGTCATGGATTATCCTCTCTTGCTGGCGGCCTGATGAAATCTTCACACAGCATTCACATCTGTTTACATCCCGTTCATACACACTTTATACGCCATTCACACCCCAGGCCCATAACAGGGTCAGGTATTTTCAACGCCAAGGGGTGGATGACGATGTTAAACAAAACGGTCATGATCATCGAAGACAACATTCTGCACATGAAGTTGTTCAACGACATTCTGGAAAGCCAGGGCTACACGACACTGCGGGCGAGCGATGGAGAGACCGCTCTTGAATTGGCCCGCACAAACAGCCCGGATTTGATTCTTCTCGATATCCAGTTACCCCTGATATCGGGATTTGCCGTGATCAAGCAGTTGAAAAGCGAATTAGGCTTGAAGGATATTCCGGTCGTCGCCATCACCGCCATGGACGAGAGAATGGGCGGAGACCGATACCTGCGCGAAGGGTTTGATGGCTACCTCTCAAAACCCATCACTGTTCCGAATATGCTGCAAACCATCGCCGGTTTCATATCGCCGAAACCTATAATGGTTCATTGACGGGCCGTGCTTATCCCCCGACCCGCAGCTCCTTAACAAAATAAAACCGCCGCACTCCGCCGCCGACGGCGCGGGTAGTCTGTTGCTCCGCCACTTCCTCGCGGTCCAGCCGATAACCCTGTGCCCGGTACAAGGCCAAGGCCGCCTCCTGCATTTCCGACGTGCTGAGCAAGACGCGCGCGTAGCCTTCCTCGACGCAAAAATCCTCGACATGCGACAACAGGCGCACACCGATACCCCGCCGACGGTGCTCGGCGTCTACATACATCCGCCGGACTTCGGCCTGGGTGTCGTCCAGGCGTTCTATCCCGGCCATGCCGACAACCACACCGGCCAGATCGGCGACCCAGAAACCGCAACCGGGAACCTTTTGATAGAAGTCCGGAATGTGCAGAATTTCCGCGTCCAAGGCCCGCTGGATATAGACCTCAAAGGCGGCGGCGTTATCGGGTCCGGCAATATGCCGGTTCCACTCGATAAAAATCGCTTTGACGCGGTCCAGATCGTCAGGCCGGTAAGGGCGGATGATGAGTGTGTCCATAATGAGGTAAGATAGCTGCCTATTTCGCCAGCTTTTTGCGCAGCAGATCGTTGACCATTTTCGGGTTGGCCTTGCCGCCGGTGGCTTTCATTATCTGGCCGACGAACCAGCCGATGGCTTTCTCATTACCGCCCTGGAAGTCGGAGACCTGATCAGGGTTGCCGGCAATCACAGCATCGACGGCGGCCTCGATGGCGCCGGTGTCGGTAATCTGTTCCATGCCCTTCTCGGTGACGATCTGTTTTGCGCCATGGCCGGTTGCCAGCATTTCATCGAACACGTCCTTGGCGATGCGCCCGGAAATGGTGTCATTGGCCATCAGGTCCAGAAGCTCGGACAGGGCGTCTGCCGTAACCGGGCTCTCGGAGATTGACAGACCGGCCTTGTTCAAGGCCCCGAAAAGGTTTCCGGTGACCCAGTTGGCCGCCGTCTTGGCGTCATGGCCTTCTACGACGCGTTCGAAATACGCCGCGGCTTCCTGGTCCACCACCAACACGCCCGCGTCATAGGGCGACAGGCCCAGGTCGTCGATGAAGCGTTGTTTTTTGTCGTCGGGCAATTCGGGTAGAGACTCCCGAATTTTTTCGACATCGCTTTCGTCCAGCACCACCGGTAAAAGATCGGGGTCGGGGAAATAGCGGTAATCG
>JABMOG010000371.1 GCA_013204265.1 Rhodospirillales bacterium | reverse complement strand
GCCCGTATTTCAGGCAATGCACGCCGCCCGAATTTTCCGCGATGTTGCCGCCGATGGAACACGCAATTTGGCTCGACGGGTCGGGCGCGTAATAAAACCCGGCGTGCCGCACGGCATCGGTGATACCCAAATTGGTGACACCCGGCTGGACAACGGCGCAGCGGTTGCCCAAATCGATCTCCAGAACTTTTTTGAATTTACCAAGCCCCAGCGTAATCGCGTCGGCCAGCGGCAAGGCCCCGCCCGACAGCCCCGTGCCTGCGCCCCGCGGCACGATCTTGACGCCGTTGGCCTGGCAGTATTTTAAAATGTCCGAAACCTGGGCCGTCGTTTCCGGCAGCACCACGATCAGCGGCAGCGCCTTGTAGGCCATCAGCCCGTCGTGATCATAGGCGCGCAGCTCATCGGAATCGAAAATCACGCCCTCGCCGGAGACGATGGCCTGCATGGCTTCGATAATCTGCTGACGCCGCGCAATGACGCCCGCGTCCGGTTCCGGCATTTTCATGTCAGGCATCCTCTCTGGATCAAGGCAGCAAGTCTATGAGATATGGGGAGCGGCTGAAAAACAAAAACAAAAAAAAACCGCGGCACACGCCACGGTTTTCAAACAGGGAACTTCCCCCACAGCTGAAACGAACTCAGCCCTGGCGAGCCTTGAAACGCGGGTTGCGCTTGTTGATCACGTAAACGCGGCCTTTGCGGCGCACGACAACACAATTTTTGTCGCGGGTTTTAGCCGATTTCAGTGAATTTCTGACCTTCATGGTCCTGCGCTCCGTGTGGTCTGCGTGGAAAGGGTTTGCACCCCAATGTTCAAGAGGGCGGAAATTAGGGGCTGGGCCCACCAATGTCAATGCCTGCAAGGCCTTAAATCGCGCCTTAAATTCGGCCTAAACCCGGCGGCACACCACCTGGACCGGAATGGTGCGTTTTTCTTCCACGCTGCGGGCCGAATTCCTGCGCCGCTCCGGCCCGTCATCTCCCATCAGCAAATGGGGGCCGAGCACGGGCTTGCCCTCGGCGGCTATTTTTTCGCGGCCGCGTTGGTAGGATTCGATCATCGAGTCCGACTGGTCCGTGCAGTCGACGATTTCGAAGCCGACCGCTTCGAGGGTGCGCGGAATGTCATCGGGTTTTAACAAGTGGCTGTGTTCCGGCACCAACGCCCACGGCACCGGGAACACCGGCGCGCCGCCCGGCCCCTCGGCGTATTCGGCGGCGACGAACAGCCCGCCGGGGCGCACCACCCGAAAGGCCTCGGCGTAAAAGGCTTCCTTATCCTCGATATTCATCGACACGTTCTGGCTATACGCGCCATCAAAACTCTCGTTGGCAAACGGCAGGTCGAGGGCGTTGCCCTGGCGGATCGTTACCAGATCGCTTAACCCCACCCGCTGGCACAACATTTGTGCGACGTCACAGAATTCCTGGGTCAGATCGATGCCGGTGACGTGCGCGCCGTACAGGTGGGCCGCCATGCGCGCCGGCCCGCCGACGCCCGAACCGATGTCCAGAAGATGCGTGTCCGGCCCCGGCGACAATATCTCCAGCAATTCCCGCGTCGCATCGGCGCCGCGGCCATGCAGATGTTCCAGCGGCAGCAAATCCTCCGGCGCAAGATTGTCTGGATCACACCCCGCCGTTTTGAGCGCCGCCAGAATAGCCTCGGCCAGGCCGCCTTTGCCCCAGTGGGCGTCGATTTTCGCTTCGGTTGACATCCAGGCATCCTTCCTTCTTATGCTTAGGCCTTGGGTGGCCTGAACGTCATTTTACGGACTCCCGCCGCGCACCGCAAAACAAAGGATGCCTCGGCATCATGCCCGACCAGCCTGCCCTGCCGCCCGGAAGTAATAATCTCAAGGGCATGATGTGGATGTTGCTGAGCGGCATGCTGATGTCGGGCATGCATGCCTCGATCCGCTATGTCTCGGCTGATCTGCATCCGTTCGAGATCGCCTTGTTCCGCCTGCTGTTCGGGTTGCTGGCGCTGGCGCCGTGGTTCATCAAACTGGGTTGGGCACCGCTGAAAACCAACCGGCCGGGCTTGCTGATTTTGCGCGGCGTGCTGAATATCGCCTGCATGCTGGCGTTTTTCTATGCCCTGTCGATCACGCCATTGGCCGAGGTCACGGCGCTGGTGTTCACCGCGCCTATTTTCGCCACCATCCTGGCCGTGGTGTTTTTCGGCGAACGGGCCGGGCTGCGGCGCTGGGCCGCCATCGGGGTCGGTTTTTTGGGCGCCATGGTGGTGCTCAGGCCCGGTTTCCAGGACATCGGCCTGGGCCAGATGCTGGCATTATTCGCGGCCATTGTCTGGGGCGTGTGCATGGTCCTCATCAAAACCCTGGGCCGCACCGAAACCAGCCTGACCATCACCGTTTATATGTCGCTGGTGATGGCCCCGTTGGCGTTACTGCCGGCGCTCTGGGTCTGGCAGTGGCCGACGGGCGAGCAATATGTGTGGCTCGCCGCCATCGGCCTCCTGGGCGGCCTCGGCCAATTGGCCATGACCGAAGCCCTGAAAGTCGGCGAAACCCACGTCGTCATGCCGATCGACTTCACCCGCCTGATCTGGATTTCGGTCATCGCCTATCTCGCCTTCGCCGAGGAGCCGGGGCTGTACACCTGGATCGGCGGCGCCATAATCTTCGCCGCCACCGCGTTCATCACCTGGCGGGAAAGGGCGGTGGCGAAGGCGACGGTGGTGGCAGGGATAGAGAAGAGCGCGTAGCCTCGAACTCAGGGGAGGAGCGCCATCAATCTGGCTGGCGGCGCGGAAAATGGAGACGGTTGCCATTTTTAGTAAGCCGTGGGCTTGAAATCAGATCGAGTTTCTTATATCTGTAAATATACCACTTGGTGATATATAAAAAGCTAGCGATGAAAATTTATGAAACCAAGGGGTTCGCCCGGTGGCGGCAAAAGCAAGCCATTCTGGACGACGTCTTATGCACGGCGGTAAGCGAGATTGAACGAGGCCTTACCGACGGAAATCTTGGCGGGAACCTTTATAAGACGCGGGTGCCCGCACCAGGAAAAGGGAAACGTGGCTCTTATAGAACCTTGCTGGCGTTTAAATCGAAGACAAGCGCCTTCTTCGTTTTTGGATTTTCCAAAAATGCCCGCGGCAACATCACCGGCAAGGAAGAACGGGCATTGAAGGCTTTGGCGAAGGAACTGTTGGGATACGGCGCAAAGGAAATCCGTAAGGCCATTAAGGCAAACGAGATACTAGAAGTGAGGTGTGAAAATGAGCCGGAAAACGAGTAGCCCCATTCTTGACGCCATTCATGAGACGGCGAAAGGCCTGCACGACGCCGAGGTCATGAGCGAAATGACCATGCGCGAATTCGATGTCCTGTGTCTGCCGCCTGTGAAGGAATACACCTCGGCCGAGATCAAGCGGATCAGAGTGCGCCAACACGTCAGCCA
Organism: Rhodospirillales bacterium; assembly: GCA_013204265.1. Classification (GTDB taxonomy): domain Bacteria; phylum Pseudomonadota; class Alphaproteobacteria; order Rhodospirillales; family Casp-alpha2; genus Casp-alpha2. Next base: position 951 of record JABMOG010000371.1, on the reverse strand, counting down.
ACCCGTATTCGCGGCATACCTCAACGTCACCAAATCAACGGTCGCCCAGTGGGAACAAGGCGACAAAACACCGCGTGGCGCATCCCTCAAACTCTTGGAGTTGGTCGACCGCAAGGGGCTGGTGGCGTTGGCTTAGGAATAGGGGGAATTGAGGTAACGGTTGTCTTATTTCGGTCGTAATTAATATGGTGCCCTTTAATTATGAGGGGATCCGGTGCAACTAATTGTCCAAAACCATCTCGACACAAGTTGAAACATTGGGACACACGATAATATCCAAAATTATCCTATCTTTATGCAGCCTGAATAGCTTTGCCGAAGGAAACGGTTCATAAATCTTGAGGAATTAATGGTTAAGATTGAATTCGACAAAAAAAGGGCAACCAAACTCATATTTTTTGCCGACGATAGCAGTACAGTGCGCAAGCTGGTATCGAATGTGTTGGATCAAGCTGGCTTTGAGTATGATTGCTTCGAAGACGGCGAAGATCTGGTCGCATTTATGAGAAAATATGCTGATAGGGTCAAACCAGATGTCATACTTCTCGATGTAGAAATGCCACTAATGAATGGCTTTGATGCCTGCTTGTCGATCAAGCAGTTATTTCCCGAATTGAAAGCGCCAGTCCTATTTTTCACCGCATCGGATACGGATGACAGCGAGAAGCAGGCTCGTGAGGTTGGAGGTGACGAATTCATCGTTAAGCCGTTCAGTCCTGACAAGCTGGTTAATTTGCTTGATCATTGGGTATCGAAGACTACGGGGTGGGACACTGGCCAAGTCGCACATGTTGTCAGCCGACAGGATAAACGGGTAATGATTGCCGATGACAGCCGGACTGTTCGTAAGATGGTGACGATGGTTTTGGAAAAGGCCGGTTTCACAGTGGATTGTCTAACGTCAGCGCCTATGGAACAACTTAGCGGTATTGCATAAGAGAGGATTTCTGG
>JABMOG010000370.1 GCA_013204265.1 Rhodospirillales bacterium | reverse complement strand
GGGTCGAGGCCGGGGCGCAGGGCCCACACAAGGTACAACGGGGGTATCTTCCGCGCGCCACCTATTCGGCCCACTGGATCGCCGATCCGGGTTTTCGCAGCGCCGTCGAACGGTTCGTCGTGGACGAACGCAAACACATCGAAGAAGAAATGAACTTCCTCGCCGAGGGCTCGCCATTCCGCCAAGCGGATTAATTTATGCGCACCGGCGGAGTCACTCTCCGTTAACGATTTGCGGTCTAAACTGGCCTCGAATGATCGACAATTTATCAATGGTAAAACGGGTTTGGCCCCACCTCGGCCTGATGATTGCCTTGGCGGGACTGATGCTGGTGATCACACCGCCATCGCCAGCCGAGGCGGTTGTGACCGAGTGTTCGCGCCTGCTTCCGAGCGGCGGGAGCGAGGTCCTCTACAATCAATGCAACAAATGCCGGATCGTCAACATCACCCGAAGTCGCCCGGGAAATGCACTTCCCATCTCGCGCTCTTACAACCTGCGTCCGAAATCAAAAATTGATTTGCCGTTCCGCGGCCCAGGTCGGTCCCGGATTACTTCGGAATTGCCGTGCAAAGGCGACCCCGGAGGCGCCATAAACCTCGCCGACCCGAACCTGGGGAAAAATTTGCCTAAGAAAAAAACCGATACCTGCGTCGAAATGGAAAAAACACCGGACGGCGACGTACAACTGATCAATAAATGCAAGGTTTGCAAGGCCGCCCTTATTGAGCGCCAGGACTCATCCGGCGCAAATGGCAAGCGCCAAGCCTACAAGGTTTACCCGAAAACACCGACGCCGGTACCGGCCAACGGCGCGGGCCAGATCGCCCTGCTGGTTGAGATCGCCTGCCCCTAATACCAAGGATCATTAATAAAGACCCATAGAGACGGTTTGCCATGGCTTTCGGACGTCGTTGCCCCCCGCCTTGCGATGCCCCGCATCGCCTTCGGCTTCCTTCCTGCCCGGCAAAAAGCGGGCACGATCTCTATGGGTCTTTATTAATGATCCTTGGTATTGGCTCCCGCCACAAGTCGAGCGCCGCTTGAACGTCTATGTCCCTGACAGGCGCACGGGGGGACGGCGCGGCGCCATCAATGGTGGCCGGAAACAAAACACCACCGCCCATCATTCCGCGTTCGCGAACCTGCGGATCAGCTGCTGCCTCGGCATAATCCAGCACCGCGTGATAACAGCAATCGACATCCACCAGAACCGTTTCCCAGTGTTCCAGCGGATAGGCGGCGATGGTGTTCGCAACCTCGCCGATCAGGTCGGTTTGCGGCAGCGGGTCAAGCTGGCGCTCTAACCAATCTGGCCGCCCGACGGCGTCACAGAAATTGGCCCAGAAATGCGCCTCCAACGCGCCCAAGGAAATGAAACGCCCGTCTTTTGTGGCATAAAACTGGTAACAGGCCGCGCCGCCGTTGAGCAGGTTCTGTTCCCGCTCCAGTGCAGTCGCCTCACCATCACCCGCCGCCGTCATGCCCCAGGCCTGCCAGGCCAGCATCGATTCGGCGAGGCTGATATCCAGATACGCCCCCATATTGTGCCGCGGACCAGGCCGGGTGCGCGCCAGCAAAGCGCCGAGGATCGCCACCACCGATTGCTGGGCGCTGGCGTAATCGGCCGGCGGCGGCCAGGCCATGACCGGGCGGGCGGCAATGCCCGACGCGCTGAAGGCCCCGGTCGAGGATACATAGTTGATGTCGTGGCCGGACCGCAGCCGTTTCGGGCCGGTCTGGCCATAACCGGACAACGCACAATGGACCAACCTCGGGTTCAGGGATTCCAGAGCCTGGCGATCAAAACCTAAACGACTCAGAACGCCGGGGCGGTAAGATTCCAGCAACACGTCGGCGGACCGGACCAGAGTCTCGAGAACTTGCTTGCCGTCGCCGGATTTCAGGTCGAGCGCGACTACGGTCTTGCCTGCGTTAACCGCGTCGTAATAGGGAGAGCGGGCTGATTTTCCACCGCCGCCCCCGTCACCCGTGAATGGCTGGCCGGTGGCCGGGTCGAGGCGGCGCATGGGATCGCCGGCGGGGGGTTCGACCTTGAGTACCGAGGCCCCCATATCGGCGAGCATCTGGGTGGCAAAAGGGCCAGGAAGAAACTGGCTGAGGTCGAGGACGCGAATGCCGACCAAAAAATCTCCGGCTCCGGCCATGTCCCCGCCCCCGCCAAGTTGTCTCGCGCCAGAGCATTTCCGGTTCACTCGCGTTCACCGAAAATTCTCTACGCCTTTGTTTTAGACGCAAATTCGTCGT
>JABMOG010000369.1 GCA_013204265.1 Rhodospirillales bacterium | reverse complement strand
GGCGACAGGGTAAAGCCGACCAGATAGTCCAGCGCCCGGCGGGCGAGATAGGCGTCGACCAGTTCGGTATCCAGCGCACGCGGGTGCTTGAAGGCTTCCAGAATGGCGCTTTTGGTAATTTCGTTAAAGACCACGCGCTCGACGGTAATGCCTTCGAGTTTTTTTTGTTGGTCGAGAATTTCACGCACGTGCCAGGAAATGGCCTCACCTTCGCGGTCCGGATCGGTCGCTAGATAGAGATGGTCGGCGCCCTTCAGGGCGGCGGTAATTTCCTTGAGGTGCTTCTTGGCGCGTTCGTCGATTTCCCAATCCATGTCGAAGTCGTCGTCCGGGCGCACCGAGCCGTTCTTGGACGGCAGGTCGCGCACGTGGCCGTAACTGGCAAAAACCTTGAAGTCTGAGCCCAGGTATTTGTTGATGGTTTTGGCCTTGGCCGGGCTTTCGACGATGACGACGTTAGTCATGGCACTCCGTGGAACTTTAAAGTTAATGGGGCGTGTTCTTATGGCGCCAAAATCAACGAAACCTTATTGCCCGGGTGGCGCTCAATGCGACCCGCAAGCTCCAGTTCCAGAAGCACCCAGGACACGACGGGGAGGGAGCATTGGCAGTTACGAATGATTTCGTCAACAGAAGTCGGTGCCGCGCTCAAACTTTTTTTGATCTCCACCCGCGCCGCCGCACACTCGTTCGGGTCCGGCAGGGTGGCGGAAACACCTTTAAAATCAATAGGTTTGGTGTCGCTCATGGGTATGCGTCCGGCGCTGTTCAGGGCGTCGAACACATCTTCGGCAGATTCCGTCAAAATGGCGCCTTGGCGAATCAGGTGATTGGTTCCGCGTGCGCGCGGGTCGACGGGGGCGCCCGGCACGGCAAACACCTCGCGGTCTTGTTCGAGCGCCATCCGCGCCGTGATCAGGGAGCCCGACCGGGGCCGCGCTTCAACGACAACGACGCCGCGCGCGATGCCCGATATCAATCGGTTGCGGCGGGGGAAATGCCGCGCCTGGGGCTGGGTGCCCGGCGCGATTTCGGAGATGATAACGCCTTCGGCCTTGAGCCTGTCGTAAAGCTCGGCATTTTCTTTAGGATAGACGACATCGATTCCGCCGCCGAGCACCGCAGCCGTGCCGGTGGCCATGGCCCCTCGGTGGGCGCTCGCGTCGATCCCCCGGGCCATGCCCGAGACAACCAGCAAACCGCCGATCCCTAAGTCGCGAGAAATTTTTTCGGCGAAGCCCAACCCGTTGATGGAGGCATTTCGCGCGCCGACGACGGCGATGGCTTTTTTTCGCAACAGGTGGCTGTGGCCGAGGATATTGATTAACGGCGGCGCGTCTTCGATGTGGCCCAGCAACGGCGGATAATCCGGCTCGCCACGGGCAATCAGTTTGGCACCGATTTTACCCAGTGCCTCGATTTCGCGTTCCGCCGCGGCCAGGCCTGCGACCCTGATCCGTTTCTTGCCGCCGCCCCGGCGCACGAGATCCGGCAACGCATTCAGTGCCGCACCGGCTGTGCCGAAACGTTCCAGCAATTTGTAAAAGGTGATCGGCCCGACGTTGTCGGACCGGATCAGCCTGAGCCAGTCCAGTTTCTCAGTGGCGCTCAGAGTTTGCTCGCGGGATTTGTTCATGGCGGCGGACAACCGAAAAAGTTCCTATTGTGTTCTATTGCAGGCGATGGTTGTCCGGCAAGGAAAATTTTGTTCCATGTCTTGAAAATGTGAGTGCGATTACCATTTTTGCAAATAATTGTACTCATAGGCAGTAAGCCTGTTCTATCATTCCGCCCATTCTCTCCCACCCTTTTGCAAAATATTTACAGGATCCAAAAAATGAATTTCCGTCGCATTTTCGCAGTTTTGCTTTTCGCTATCTTTCTTTCGGGTGGGGTTGCCGCGCCCGTATCTGTGAACATCGCGACCCTGGAGGTCGGGGTTAAGACTGCACTTGCCGATAAGAAGGACAAAAAGAAAAAGAAAAATAAGGGAAAGGAGAACAAAAAAGACAAAAGCTGCACCCGAGACCAGCCATGCAACGACAATAACGAAAATCGCAAAGACCACGAAAATAAAGATCGCGACAAGGACGACAAGGACAAAGACGACGACAAGAAAAAGGGAAAAGGCAAAAACAAGGACGGTAAAAATAAGCGGGGTAATAAGTGATGAAAATTCGTTTTCACCTACTGGCCCTTGCCATGGTGATTGGCTTGGCCCCTCCGGCACAGGCCCAACAGAACCTTATGGACTCTCTTAAAGGTGCGCTCGGTAACGTTACCGGCGGCGACACGCCTTCATTGCCCGGTGGGGCAGCGGGGGGGCTCAGTCTCGATGATATCTCCGGCGGCCTGCGAGAGGCGCTGCGCATCGGAATCGGGCGGGTGGTCGGCCAGATCGGTCAGGCCGACGGCTTCAACAGCGACAGCAATATCCATATACCCCTGCCGCCCGAATTGCAGAAAGTGCAATCGCTGTTACAGAAACTCGGCCTGTCGTCGTTGGCCGACGATGTTGAATTAAAACTCAACCGTGCGGCCGAGGCGGCGGCGCCGAAGGCCAAGGATCTGATCTGGAAAGCGATCAGCGAAATGACCCTGGACGACGCCAAGAAAATTCTCGATGGCCCCGATGACGCCGCCACCGGGTATTTCAAACGCACCGCGTCGGACGGTCTGGCCTTGGTCATCCGGCCAATCGTCGATCAAACCCTCGGTCAGGTCGGCGCCATTGCGTCGTATGACACGCTGATGGGGCAATATGGAGCCATGCCGTTTGTTCCCGACGTCAAAGCCAACTTGGGTGATCATGCGGTCAAGCTGACGATGGAAGGAATCTTCTATTATCTGGCCAAGGAAGAGGCGGCAATCCGCAACAACCCGGCGAAGCGCACGACCGACCTGCTGGCCAAGGTGTTCGGCAGCTAACCTACTTCGTCCGCTTAATCATATAGGCCGGGATCAGGGTGGCGATGAAGATCATGCAGATGACCAGAAAGGCGTCTTGAAAGCCGAAGGTGATGGCCTGGGCGTGGATCACCGATCCTAAGTAGTTCAGCGCGCCAGATTGTTGGGCAGTCTCTGGCAACCCCGAATCCGAGAGTATGCGTTCGACCTTGTCGATCAGTTCCCGTGACGGCACGTTGGAAGACGTTTGCGTCGCGGTCAGCGCGTCGGCGTGAAAGGCGGTGCGATACTCGGTGATAGCGACGACGCAGTTAACGCCGAAAGCGCCGCCCAACTGGCGCGTGAAGTTATAGGCCCCAGCGGCGTGGTTAAGGCGCTCGTTAGGGATGGTGCGCATGGCTGCCGCACCCATGTTGGGCATCACCAGGCCTAACCCGAAGCGGCTGACGACGGCGAGCAGGGCTATCGTCAGGAACGGCGAATTGACGTCTGACAGGGACAGCAGGTAAGCGGCGAAGGCGAACAGGGAAACGCCCGCCATCAGGGGCAGGTGCGGCGGCACGTGGTCGGCCAGCTTTCCGGAAAACGGTATCATCGTCACCAGCAGCAATCCCGCCGGCACCAGCACCATACCCGCCTTGGTCGGCGTGAACCCTTGGACGGTTTGCGTGAATACGGGGATGGCGTAATTGGTGGCGAAATTTCCAGCCCCGAATGCAAAGGCGATGATCATGACGGAAGCGAAGCGCGGATTGAGGAACAGGGTCAGGTCCAACAGCGGCGATTGGGCGTGGGCCTGCCAATAGACAAAGGACGCCGCCGCAATAAACCCAATGACAAATAGCGTCAAAATGCCGTCTGAGCTCCAGCCCCAGCGTTGGCCGTTGCCGATGCCGGTCATCAGGCAGACCAGCGCCGTGGCCAGCAACATATATCCGGTCCAGTCGAAGTCCGGAAAATCGCGAGAAAATTTCTTGCCCGGCATGAACACCACGCCCATGGCGAAGGCGATGGCGACCAGCGGCACCGGGACTATGAAAATATGCCGCCAGGTCAGGGCGTCTATGGTGATGCCGCCGACCAGCGGCCCAAAACTGGGCGCCAGCGTCACCCCCATGCCGTACAGCCCCATGGCGAAGCCCCGGCGATCAGGCGGGAAAACGGAAATAATCGTCGCCATCACCAGCGGCTGGATCACGCCGGCGGAAAAGCCCTGCATGATACGCCCGAAGATCAGGACCTCGATGTTCGGGCTGGTAATGCAGACCACAGAGCCGAGGATGAAAACGATCAACGTCAACGAATAGGCCAGCCGCTGGCCGAAGGCCTGCACCATCCAGGTGTTCAGCAACTGGCTGGCGACCATGGTGGCAATGAACGCGGTTGCCGTCCATTGGGCCATGTCCTGGCCGACGCCGAAGGCGCCCATGATGGAGGGTACGGCGACGTTGACCATGGTTGCCGACAACACCATGGTCATGGCGCCGATCATGCCGGTAAAGGTCACCAGCCAGCGATAGGCGGGCCCATAGCGGTCGAATTGCTGTTCAAGGGTTGCGGATGTCAATTTTGATTTCGACCATCATGCCCGGGCGCAGCAGGCCACCTTGTTGATCGATGGCTATGCGCACTGGCAGGCGTTGGGTGATTTTGGTGAAATTGCCGCTCGGGTTGGGGCTTGGCAGCAGCGCGAATTCGCTGGTGGTGGCGTTGCCGATGGTCAGCACGCTGCCCCGAAATTCGGCATCCGGATAGGCATCGACACCGACCTCGACCGATTGGCCGATCTTCAGGTTGCGGATTTGGGTTTCCTTGATGTTGGCCTCGATCCAGATTTTCGCCGGATCGTGGACCAGCGCCAGGCGCTGTCCCGGAGTGACGTATTCGCCGATCTTAACAAAGGTCTTGTCGACGACGCCGGTCACAGGGCTGCGGATGGTACGGTCCGTCAAATCCAGCTTCTGTTTTTCCAACTGGGTCAGCAGCTCGGCCTTGCGGTGTGTGAGGATGGTGACCTCTCCGTCCAACACGGCCAGTTGCGTCCTCTCGGCTCCGGCCTCGGTCAGCATCGCTTTGCCGGCTTTGAGCTTGGCCAGTGCGATCTGGTGCTCGCGTTCGATCTGCTGGTGGGCATTTTCCGCCTGATCCAGTTGCCGGCGCGAGGCGACCTTTCGCTCGAACAGGGATTTGGCGCGCTCGAATTCCCGCTTTGCCAATTCGAGTTGGGGTTGCAGCGACGATACGGTGACCTGAGCGGCATCCAGTTGCGATTGTTCCGATAAAAATTGACTGGCGGTTTTTGCATCGACCATGCGGCGCTCGGCAGCCAGCCGTTCCCGTTCGGCGCCAAGCCCGGCAACTTGGGCGTCCAACTCGTTTAAGCGCAATTTTGATTCCCGGGCGTCGATGTTCAACATCACCTGGCCCTTGGAAATCGGGCTGCCTTCGGTGATCTCCATCGCCGTCACCCAGCCGGCAACGCGGCTGGACACGGTGATCAGATCGGCTTCGATGCGGGAATCTTCGGCATGGACGAAATTGATACGGTTATAAATTTCCCGGCTACCGAAAAGCACGGCAATGACGGCGACGGCGCTGCCGATCACTAACCGCCCTTTCAGGCGCGAAGCGGACGCGGGGGCCGCAGCCACATCTGCCGCCTGACTTGCAGCCGCAGCCTTGGACTTTTTGTCGGCGCCGTCGGGCATTAGGGTGTGATCCTTGTACACAGGCCCATAGGCCCAAAGGGACGGTTTTTCCGCCCTTGGGATGGATTGTATACACTTTATCAGGATTTCCGCCAGCAGGGAATGGCGGCGTTGAGAACCCTAGCTGACGGTTGCTTTTGTCGCTGCCGTCAGGGTTCGCGAAGACGGAAAGGAAATCGAGACCCTGGTGCCTGAGCCCGGCGTGCTGCTGATCCGCAGATCTGCGTCGTGGAGTTCGGCCAGGGCCTGAACTATCGGAAGCCCAAGCCCCGTTCCCTGGTGTTTCCGGTTCACAGGCTCGCTGCTTTGGACGAAGGATTTTGTCACGTTTTCAATCTCCTCTGTGGGAATGCCGATACCGGTATCGGCGACGGTTATTTTTGTTCTGCCATCCGGCATCAGGTTGGACGTAAGGATGACAGAACCATTTGGCGGGGTGAATTTGATGGCGTTGGATATCAGGTTGATCAGCATCTGATGCACGGATCTCTCATCGGCAAGAATCCAGGGTTGCGTCTCGGGTATGTCGACCATCAGGGAAAGCCCCCCCTCCTGGGCCAGCGGGCGGCACAGGGCGATGACATCGTCGGCAATTTCCTCGATATCGATGGCGGTTTCGGTGATGTCGAAACGGCCCGCTTCGATCTTCGACATATCCAGAACGTCGTTAATTACGGATAACAAAAGACGGCCGCTTTTATGGATATCATCGACGTATCCCCGATAGGGCGCCGGGGATAGGACGCCGAAAATTTCGCATTGTATGGCTTCGGAAAATCCGATGATGGCATTCAGCGGGGTGCGCAATTCATGGCTCATGGTGGCGAGAAATTGTGATTTGGCGGTGTTGGCTTCCTCGGCCCGCTGGCGTTCGTGCTCCAGGGCCTGGGCTCGTTTGCGGGTCCGCAAAACGCCCAACCTCAACAGTTCGATGGCGGAACAGATGCCGACGTATTCGCCGTTTTCTGTAATTATGAACCCCGTTGACAGGGCTTTCGGGTTTTCGTTGGCGATAATGGTTTCGACCGTATCGATGTGCTCGGACATCTCAACGATCAGGGGGTCGGGGTCCATGACTTCGAAAACCGGGTGTTGACTATACAGGGCCCAGCCGAATTGCTTGGACAGTATTGCGAAAAATTCCTGGCGATCAACGAGGCCGATGGGAATGCCGTTATCGATAATGGCGATGGCCGGTAACGACAAATTCTCGCCGAACTGTTTGGCGATCTGCTCAAAAGTCGAATTCTTTGCCGCCGGTCTGGTTTTTTCGACAATGGAGCCGATGGTTGGAATTTCGGCGTCGTTCGCCGCGGTGTGTTCCTGGCCGGTTTCCGACGAAGGGACTTGGTAACGGGCAAATGCACTAATGTTTGTCATGCAGGCATAGTGCACGACGGGTGTTACATGACCTTGGCGTTTGAGTTACAGTTATGTGAAGTTTGCGGTCAGGGTCTAGCCGCCGCCGATTTTTTATTCCTCGCCCCTCATCAGGCGATCGATATTGGCCCGGTGGCGGTAAACCGACAACATCACCAGCGCAATGCCGGTAACCATCACCGGATAGGCACCGACCCAGAGGGCATAGAGCGCCGCCGCCGATAGCCCCAACAGCGCCGCCAGCGAGGAATAGCGGAACACCGCCGCAGTTATCAGCCAGACGACACAGGCGGCAACCCCGGCCGGAAAATAAGCCCCCAGCAAGACTCCAATCGTTGTCGCCACGCCTTTGCCGCCACGAAATTTCAGCCACACCGGGAAATTATGACCGAGGACGGCGCAGAACCCGGCGGCCAGCCCGGCGTCGAGGCCTTCGAAAAACCCCCAGTTGCGTCCGACCAAAAACACCACCAACCAACCCTTGCCGCCGTCCAAAATTAGCGTCGCCGCCGCCAGGGCCTTGTTGCCGGTGCGCAGCACGTTGGTGGCGCCAATGTTACCCGACCCGATGGCGCGGACATCGCCGAGCCCGGCCATGCGGGTCAGCACCAGACCGAAGGGCACCGAGCCCAACAGATAACCGCCCAACACGGCAATTAGAAAAGCTAAGGAAAATCCGTCGACCGGGCCGGTCATGGTTATTCGCCCGGCTCGAACACGGTGCGCCCGTCGACGACGGTTCTCAGCACGCGGCCCTGTACCGGGCGACCGTCGAAGGGAGAATTCTTGGCTTTGCTGACCAGCGAATCGGCATCGACTTTCCAACCTTCGTCGGGGTCGAACAGGACCAGATCGGCGGGTGCGCCTTTTTCCAGCCGCCCCGCCGGCAGCCCCATCAATTGGGCCGGAGCGGATGTAATCAGCGCCAAAACATCCAGCAAGCCCATATGACCGTTGTGGTACAGTTCCAGCGATATCGCCAGCAGGGTGTTGAGTCCGATGCCGCCGGGCGCGGCCTGGGCGAACGGCAGGCGTTTGGATTCTTCGTCGCGGGGTGAATGGTCCGACGCGATGGCATCGATGGTGCCATCGACCAGACCTTCGACCACGGCTTGGCGGTCGCTCTCGGCGCGCAAGGGTGGCGACAGTTTGGCAAAAGTGCGGTAATCGCCGATGGCGGCCTCGTTGAGCGCGAAATAGGGCGGCGCGGTGTCGCAGGTGACGTTGACGCCGCGTTTCTTGGCTTGGCGCACGGCGTCGATGCTCTCAGTTGTCGAAACATGGGCAATATGCAGTCGCCCATTGGTTAACTCACACAAACGAACGTCGCGCTCGACCATAATAACTTCGGCCTGCGTCGGAATTCCGGACAGTCCCAGCCGTGTCGCCGTTTCCCCGGCGGTGGCGACACCGCCGGCTACTAGGCTGGGCTCTTCCGGGTGCTGAACGATCATCAGTCCGAAGGTCGAGGCGTAGCTTAGCGCCTGGCGCATGACCTGGGCGTCGGCGATGGCGCGTACACCGTCGGTAAAGGCGACGGCGCCCGATTCGGCCAACAAGCCCATTTCGGCCAGTTCCACCCCGGCGAGCCCCTTGGTCACGGCACCGTAGGGATAGACCTTGGCCATGCCCTGCTTGCGGGCGCGCCGGGCGACGAATTCGACCACCGACATATCGTCGATGACCGGGTCGGTGTTGGGCAGGCAGACGGACGACGTCACCCCGCCGGAAACTGCCGCCGCCACGGTGGCGGCCAGTGAGCCGATCTCGATTCGCATATCGACCAGACCAGGAGACAGACACTGGCCCGCACAGTCGATGATGATGGCCCCTTTAGGCGCGCCTTTTTCGTCGGCCAGATTGGCACCGAAATCGGCAATAGCCTCGCCGTCGGTTAACACCCCGCCCGGCGCATCAAATTTTGATGCCGCATCGAGCAGGCGGGCATTGATGTAGGCGACCTTATTAGTGGCCATCAGCCGTCCCCCCGTGGTCGGGGTTGAGCGCCAGCAATTCGAGAACCGCCATGCGCACGGCAAGGCCCATTTCGACCTGTTCGCGGATGGCGCTGCGCCCGACATCGTCGGCAACGTCGGTGTCGATTTCGACGCCCCGGTTCATCGGCCCGGGGTGCATAATCAGGGCGTCTTCCTTGGCATGGGCCAGTTTTTCGTAATCGAGTCCGAAGAAATGGAAGTATTCGCGGATCGAGGGCAGGAAATTTTCGCCCATACGTTCGCGTTGCAAGCGCAGCATCATGACGATATCGCAATCACGAATGCCGTCTGCCATGTCGTGGAAGACCTCGACCCCCATCCGCTCAATACCGGGCGGAATCAGGGTCGGCGGTGCGATCAGCCGCACCCGTGCGCCCATGGTGTTGAGCAGGTGAATGTTCGAGCG
>JABMOG010000368.1 GCA_013204265.1 Rhodospirillales bacterium | reverse complement strand
TTGGAAGCCCATCCGCGCGTGACGATCCGGCGCGGGGAAATCACCGAGCTGCCGCCGCCGGAGGATGGGCTTTGCATCGTCGCCACCGGCCCGCTGACCTCCGAGGCGCTTGGACAATCCATCCTGCAGGCGACGGGCGAGAACGCGCTGGCCTTCTTCGACGCCATCGCCCCCATCGTCCACAAGGACAGCATCGATTTCACCAAGGCCTGGTTCCAATCACGCTACGACAAATCCGGCCCCGGCAGCGACGGCAAGGATTACATCAACTGCCCGCTCGACGCTGAACAGTACGAGACCTTCATCGACGCACTGCTGAGTTCCGAGAAAGGCGAATTCAAGGACTGGGAAAAAGACACGCCCTATTTCGAAGGCTGCCTGCCGATCGAGGTAATGGCCGAGCGGGGCCGCAAGACCTTGAGCTTCGGGCCGATGAAGCCGGTCGGCCTGACCAACCCGCACAACCCGACCGTTAAGGCCCACGCCATCATCCAGCTGCGCCAGGACAATGCTCTGGGCACGCTCTACAACATGGTCGGCTTCCAGACCAAGATGACCTACGGCGAACAGAAACGTGTTTTCACCACCATTCCGGGGCTGGAAAATGCCGAATTTGCCCGCCTCGGCGGCCTCCACCGCAACACCTTCCTCAATTCACCGAAACTGCTGGACGAAACGCTGCGGCTTAAAGTTCGCCCGCAAATTCGCTTCGCCGGCCAGATCACCGGCTGCGAAGGCTATGTCGAAAGCGCCGCCGTCGGCCTGATGGCGGGACGCTTCGCCGCCGCCGAATACAAAAATTCCCAGATCCCCCCGCCGCCGCCGACCACGGCAATGGGCGCGATTTTGAGCCACATCACCGGCGGCGCAGACGCCGAGACCTTCCAGCCGATGAACGTAAACTTCGGCCTATTTCCGCCGCTGGAAGGCGCTAACGAGACAGTCGGCGAGGACGGGCGCCAGCCCGGACAGGGACAAAAAAAGCCCAAACGCCTGCGCGGCCGCGCCCGCAAGCAGGCCATGAGCGCACGCGCCCTTGTCGCCTTCGATGCCTGGATCGCGCAGACTCAGATGGCAGAGTAACAGCCGGATATTGACTTGCATCAAGGCGTTTATGCTGCTTCGCTTTATCATTACGCCAATAATTTTCGAAGAGTTTTACAGGCCACAGAATTATTCAGTACCATTCCGTTGAGGAAAAAATTGTGAACATAAATAGACCGCGCACGGCAACTTTAACGCTGGGCGGCCTTTTCTCCGTGCTGTTATGGCCGGGCAATGCCTTCGCCGAACCGACCAAGACACCCCGCATCGAAGGCGCGATGCCGATCGAGTGGCAATCCGATTTCGCGTACCGTTCCGATGACACCACCAACAAACGCAACAACATGTTCCTCATGGCGGAGCCGGAGATCACCCTGCATCTGCCGGCCGGGTTTTCGATCTTTGCTCATGGCGTACTTCAACAGGTAAAGGCAGCCGACCCCGACGAGGACCGATATTTCAAGGACGAGGCGTTGTTGGTCGAGGATCTGTTCCTGCGCTATGCAAACGGGCCGTTTACCGTTACCGGCGGCAAGCTCAATCCCGGCTTTGGCCGGGCCTGGGACGTGACACCCGGTGTCTACGGCACCGATACGGCGGAGGACTATGAAATTGCCGAGCGTATCGGCCTCACCGCCACCTATGGCTTCGGCAATGAGGCCTGGGGCCAGCACAATTTCACCGTCGGCACATTTTTCCTCGACACCACCCCGCTCGCCCATTCGTTCGGACAAACCCGAGGCACAACCGCCCGATCCGACGGCGGCGTGTCCAACACCGAGGATTTTTCATCCTTCAATCTGGTGTTTGAGGGCGGCGGCATTAAGTCGCTGCCGGGGTTTGAGTACCATAGCGCGTATATTCACCAGACCAACGGCGTCGATGGGACGACCGACGAGACGGGCGTTGCCGCTTATGCCGCCTATGCCTTCAATCTCGGCGAGGTGCGCTGGACGCCAATGGTGGAACTGGTGCGGTTTGAAAATTCCGGCGGCACCCAGGGCACCGATAAGGACTACAATACTCTGGCCCTGTCTGCCGAATGGAAGGGCTGGAATGGCGCCCTGTCCTATACCGGGCGCGACACGCAGGCCGCCGGGGTCAGTGCCGTCGGCGATCATTTTTATCAAGTCGGTCTCGGCTACAGTTTCGAAATTGGCGTGAACGCGGACATCGCCTGGAAACGAGCACGAGAAAGCGCCGTTGAGACGGACACTGTCGGAGGCAAAGTCTCCTACGGGTTCAAGTTTTAATTACCCGGCGAGGGCAATTCTTACTTCCCGACAATGGACTGCACCGCGCTCAAAAACTGAGCCACCTCTTGTTCGGTGTTGTAGTGGCACATGGACACCCGAACGCAGTCTTCCAGGTTCAGAGGTGTGAGGACGTTGCCGGAGTAGTGGTCGTTTTTCCGCGCGTGTACCCGAATACCCTTCTCGCGCAAGGCGCTGACGACCTCGACCGCCGATTTGTCCTCGACGACAATGGACACCAACCCCTCGCGCAGCGGATTGTCGATACCGCCAATCACCGTCACCTCCGACATCGCCGCCAGGCCATCCTGGCCGCTAACGCCATACAGCATGGCATCGGTCAGGTCTTTTTCCTGTTGGTGGATCGCCTTGCCGGCCGCCTCGATCCGCTCCCGGCGGTCGGTGGAAGACGTGAAATGCCCGCCGAGCCAATCGAAATATTCCACCACTTTGGAAAAGGTCGCGAACGCCGCGGTGTCGCGGGTGCCCAGGTCCCATTGATCAACAGGGGCGCCAATCAGGCTGTCGTGGGGCAGGCTGCCGAGGCGCTCAGACACCCAGGCGATACCGTAGCCATGCCGCGAGAACACCTTGTAGGGCGAGATGACGTAGCCGTCGATGCCGTAAGAATCGACATCCAGTCCGCCATGGGCCGCGTGCTGGATACCATCAACGATGATGTAGCAGTCCGGTGAAACCGTGCGAATAAACTTGGCAATCCCCAAAACATCGACCGCCATTCCGGTCACCGGCGAGGTGTGCAGGATCGTCGCCACCCGGGTGTCTTTGGTGACATGGGCCTGGTAATCCTCAACCGTCACCGTGCCGGTCTCCGAATTGTGCGGCACGTGGATAAAGTTTCGATTGGCGATTTTGGACCAACGGGCGCAGGCGCTTACCGTCGCCGGATGTTCCAGGGTGCTGCCCACCACATCACCGCCTTCGGGGGCTTCCAGCACGGCGATACTGATCAGGCGGAACAACAATTCGGTGCCGCTCTCACCAACGAACACAGGCCCCTTGGCCGCGCCGAAAAAGCAGCGGACGTCGGCCCTGGCCTGATCGATGATCCTGTCCAGCTCAAACGAGGCCGGGTTGTCACGGCCCTGGTTGTCCGGGACAGCCGCCAGCTCTGCCGAGCGCTCGACCACGGATTTGAGAGTCAGCGCACCGCCGGCATTCTCAAAGAAAACACGATGCCCCTGGTAGGGACAGTGATCGACGTGCTCAAAACGATTCCGAATGTCGTTCAGTAATCCCTCGTTGATCTTAAACATGCGTGGTGACCTTTACGCTCAAAATTGCTGGGTGCAGCTGAAATGTTGCGACAACATGGTGTCACAACAAGCCCGTTATTCGACCGCCGTTGGATAGCCCGAAATTAGGGCCGATACCAGTTCTATTTGGAGGGCGGAACACGGCCCCGCCGAAGGCCCGCTAGTGGCCGAGGCGACATGGTTCGTGAAAATACTTGTGCATACTTTAAATTCCATCACATTCGAAACCCGCAGGATATTTTCAAAATAATGACAAGGCCGTATTATAGCGATAGGTAAAATTTCCATCTAATTGAGTGGAGCAAACTTTCCGATGAAAATAAAAGAACATCTCTCGACCATTATTCCCGTGATCTCGTTTTTGATGTTGGCGTGGACACCAGCCCGATCAGAAACGATGAATATCGTCGGGACTGGAGATGGCATCGTGATTTTGGAAACCTTGGGCGCGGCATTTAAACAGGCCCATCCGCAACATACTGTTTATGTTCCAGAGAGTATCGGTTCCTCCGGCGGCATTAAGGCCGTCGGTAATGACAAAAGCTTGATCGGCCGTGTCGCTCGTAAAATCAAAAATAAGGAAAAATCCTATGGGCTGGTGTACCACCCCATGTCTAACGTCAGCGCCTATGGAACAACTTAGCGGTATTGCATAAGAGAGGATTTCTGG
>JABMOG010000367.1 GCA_013204265.1 Rhodospirillales bacterium | reverse complement strand
GTCCTCCGGCCAATAATCCTTAAGGACGCCGATCACTTCGAACCCGTTTCGCATCTGAAAACTGAGAACTGAATCGCGAACCTTCTTTTCATTGACGGCCTGGATGTAGGCTTCGGCTGAGCCGAAGGTCTTCCAGCGCTTTGCCAAACTGGGGATGCGTCCGCCGAACACAACGCCTTTCAAGCGCATTTCCGTCGCCAGATTTTTTCTCATCGAATATAGTCGCTGACCGATGCGGTGGCCGCGGTAATCTGGATCAACGAAAACCTCCATGCCATAGAGCCAGTCGCCCTCGGGGTCATGGCGGGCAGCGAATCCATTGCCGGTTATGCCGCTCCAGCTATGGGGCGCAAAGGCGGTTTCCTCGTCAATTTGGAAGGACGCGCAGTAGCCGACAAGAGTGTCGTCGAAGGTTGCGACGAACTGCCCGTCCGGAAACGACGCCATCTGCCCACGCAACTGATCTTGGGTATAAGTATAGGCGTCGATATCGCCGTAAACTTTCCGGCAAAGCTTCCTGATGGCCGAAATATCGGCTGCCATTGCACAGCGGATAATCAAGTTTGGCTTGCGGTCGGCTTTATTGAGAGGCATCGCTAGTCCTTTCCGCACGTTGGCTCGGAAGATTCGGTCTCTTTTGCGCCGAACCAATCTAGCCCATATTCCTCCGACAATCTCTAGGGCATCGTCAGATTAAAACGCCTTGAGCCGGATGTGCCGCCCAGCGACCCTTTTGGGACAATGAGAAAGAACCCCTTCCGCTACTTCAAAACCTCGACCGAAATCATCCGCCTAAGGGGGAGACTGCAACGGCCTCTGGTTATTCAACCAGGGGCCCGCCATCCAAACCCAAGGTTTGCAGCCTTTTTCATTAATTTCCCGGCAAAGACAAAAAAGGCTACGATTTTGCTATGTCTATATATATAGTCATAAAATCGTATGCACTTTAAAAACCAAGCAAGCGTGTAGGTCATTAAAAGTGCTCTAAAAAAAATTTCTTGAGGCCGTATGACATCAGAAACTACCTTTGAGGTTCAGTCCAAGAGAGATGGCGCGTGGACTATCCGTGAAAGTTTCCATGGCGACCAAATGGAGCACGCCCTTTCTGTCGCCAAGGATATATTCGAGGAAGAAAATAAAATTGAGGCCGTTAAGGTCGTAAAAGCCGTTCTGGACCCGGAGGATGGCACCTCCAGGGATTCCGTAATCTATAGAAACATCCGCGAAGACGTCATCACTAAAAAGACGGATGGAAAGGGCAGCACAAAGACAGGGGCCTCCATAAAAAATTCCCGTAGGGGTGGTAAAAAGGGTAAGAAAACGAAATCCTTTGGCTTGGGCGGTTTTGTTTTTCGTCTCACCGGCGGAGTTTTTGTCAGTTTTGTCATTGCCAGTTTGTGCGCATTGGCGGCGACCCATTTTTTCAGCGGCGCCACGGTCTTCGGAATTGTTTTTGTTGGCTCCGCCAAAACAGGCCTGTTGATCGGCGTCTTTGTCGTGGCCTTCCTCATCAGTATGGGCGCCATCGCCTATCTGCTTATCCAAAATGTCAAAGTTAAGGTCGCCCCTATAAAGCCCCCTTCCCAGAACCGGACTCCCGTAAAACCGAAAGTCTCGCTTTTTGTCGTCGCCGCCTATCTTGCCGTGCGGCCGTTTACATTGATCCTTGAGGCGATGGCGTCCATGAAGCGCATGAAGGATGCGGAAACAGCGGCGGCGTCCGCTGCTCCCGCCCCGCCCCCGACGAGCGAGGACAAACCGAATCCGGCGGATGACACCCTGTCGCCAACCGACGAAAAGCTAAAAGAGCGTTTGAATACATTTCTCAACCGGGCGCTCGACGGTGGCCAGGCTGATAAGAATTTGATGGATAACTTCAATCGTTTCGGTGTCAGCCTTTTTGTCGCCGGGGCCAGTGAGATACTAACCTCACAGGGAGAAATTGAGCCAAAATCGCAGATAAAAATTCTCGCCGATTGTCTATTGCTATTAAAATTCAAAAAATCCCATGCCTTGTCCTTGTCGGAACGTTACGAGGAATACCTGCTGGCGGATTCCCGCTATATGCAGATGTTTCAGGCCGGGCGCGGGGCGATTTCTGTTTTTCTGGACGATGCAACCGCCGCGCCGCGTCTGCTGGACGAAGCGCTCAGTGAATGGAATAAACCCAAAGCGGTGAGACAGGAATCCGGGCCGGTAACGGTAATGTTTGCCAACATGATCCGGCCTCCCGTGCGGCCCGGGGCCGAGGGCGAAGAGAAAGCCGAACGATTAATCCAACTTCACAGCCGTATCGTCGGCGAGGCTCTTGCCGCGCATTCCGGCATGGAGGTGAAGCGCGTTACGAACGGCATCATGGCGACCTTTGCAACAGCGGCGGATGCCGTTGTTGCCGGCGCGGATATGCAGAAAAATGCCACCGCCTCGAAACAGAGCGACCCGTCATTGTTGTTGCAAATGCGGATCGGCATTAACGCCGGACAACCCAGCCCCGAGGAAGCGGACCTGTATGGTACAGTGGTTCGGCTCTCCGCCCAAATCGGCGAAAAGGCTCCCGCCGAGCGAATTTATGTGTCCGAACAGGTTTCGGTATTTTGTGACGGGATGGGTTTCACGTTCCTGGATCACGGTTCGGTGGAACTGCCGGGCTCAGAGGAGCCTGTGAAAATCTTTGAAGTGCATTGGCGGGCGATAAACACCGAGACTACGCCTGCTGCGGAACCCCGTGTCTCGGAAAACGCCTAAGCCCCCCCCTCAGCGGAAAATATAGATCGGGCTCGACCAGACGAAATGGCCGTCCTCGTGGGTGATTCGCACGTAGAGCCCGTTGTCCTTGTCGCCGTCGAGCCTGATCCGTCTTTCTACCGTGACGGCGCGGTGCGGGTTTTCGTCGGGCAGGCGGAAAATGCGGATACGGCGGTCGATGCCGCCATTGGCAAAGATCAACTCGTCCCGGCCGATGTCCTTGATGGCGATTTCTTCCTGCACCAGTGCGGTGTCAATTTTGAGGATGCCCGCGTGCGGGTCTTCCAAGATCGCATCAAACCCGCCGAAACCGCCGGTCGACAGGGCCACCCAGTCGACCCGCTTTGGGCCAGTCTGCTCGAACCGTTTGTCCGGGTTGTAGTGGTTTATCGGGGTTAGGGCTGCGAACGTGTTGCCCTCCAGCTCCGCATGGCCGTCCCAGATGGTCTCGCGCCCGCGGCCACGGTATTCCGAACCCTCCCACAAAACGCGGATGCGGCGGCCTAGTTCGGCCTCGGCATAAGGGCGAAACACCTCAACCGTTTCCAGGCCGTTGCGGATGTCGATGCGCTCGACCGGCGACGCGCCACGAACATCGATGCGCAGCGTCACCTCGGCGTCGGCAGACCTGAGGATATCGCCCATCATCGCTTGGGACACCGCCTCGGACGTCACATCGCCGAGCCGTGGGTCGTCGGAAAACAATTCCGCCGGATTGTCGAACGCAGCCCGCACATCCAACACCACCCGGCTGCCGGTGGTCCCATAGTGATGGCGTTTCTTTAAGGCCTCCATCAAACCGGCGCGGGTGAATTTCGGCGCTAAGATACAAGTCAGCCCGCCGTAGGACCCGAACTTGGTCGCGCCGGGATGCGACGCGCCGGGGCGGCCCTTGTGGCCGTCGGAATTAGAGACGATGCCGACCCGGTAGCCTTGCTCAAACGCATCTTCGATGAGCCATTCGAACGTGCCCCAGGCGGAATGCACCTCGACGGCGCGCTCAAGGCCACCGTCGTGGGCGATTTTGATGTCGGCGTAGCGCCCGCCGATGTGGGCGAACACGACGCAGTCCTCGCCTTTCAGGGCGTCGAACAAGTCGTTGGCCGAATTGCAATCGGTGTCGGTGTCGCTCAGGTCATCGACCAGCGCATGGGACGAGCGGTGAATTGGGCGGCCCTCGTGCAAATGCAGAATGTTGCGGTCGCCGCCGAGGCCGGTGTTGCCGGACCATTCCCAACCGGGAAAGACGATAAATTCATCATCGACCGTGAACTCGGCCGACAGCTCGTTCAGCCAGGCCCAAAATTCGGAGGTGATCTGAAAGTCGTTGCCCTGATGGACACACACGTCGAGCAACGCCTTGTCGCGGGCGAATTCATAAAAATCGCGGGCCGAATTGGTGCCGATGGTTTCTTCGGACTGGCCGTGCAGGTCGCCCCAATAGGGCAACAGTTCGGCGTTGGCGGCAATGCGGCACGGGTTCGAGGTGGCCGCCACCGCGCTCTCACCATCCAGCAACTCGATCACCAGATCACCCTCGGCCTGAACGGACAGGCCATCGATGATTTCGGCAAACTGGCCTTTTTTGAGCGCGGCGGTGCCGGGCAGGCCATCGACCACTATATTGGCGCGCAGCGTGAAGGTCTGATCGCAAAGGTTCGACGGATTGCCCCAGCGGTCCTCGCCCTTGATGCCGAGCCGGAACGCCTCACCGACCCGCCGCAGCGTCGGCAGGATGGGCTTGAACAACACCGGCGGCCCCGGAATGATGGCGATGGTCGGCTGGACCGGCAGTTCGACGTAATTGTAGGTGGCGATGGCGTCGACCAGAACGCGGAACTCGAAGGTGTCTTCGCAGAACGTCTGCAGGCGTATTCCCGGCGATCCCTGGCGGCGGTCGCCGAAGCGCACGATGATTTCATCGCCCTCGCGCAAGAACCCGCGCACAACTTTTATATAGAGCGTCTTGTCCCAAGGCCGGATGTTGCGCTTCATGTCGTATTCGACATGCAGGATAGCGCCGTTGGAGGCTTCGACAGTGGTGTAGTTGGCCGCGCCCGGCTCGGTGAATTGCGGGCGGCCCATGTCGGACGCGAACCGGTGGACGATTTTTATCGAGCCGGTATCGTCGATACCGAAATAACCGGCGGTGTAGGTGACGGTAAATTCCTCAAACGCACCAGCCTCGAAAGAACCGCTCGGCGTAACCGTGGCCGATCCCATCTTCTCCGGCAGATACGTCGAATGCGGCATCGCTCACCCCCAAGTTTATTT
The DNA here is from genome assembly GCA_013204265.1 of Rhodospirillales bacterium. Taxonomy (GTDB): domain Bacteria; phylum Pseudomonadota; class Alphaproteobacteria; order Rhodospirillales; family Casp-alpha2; genus Casp-alpha2. The sequence continues at coordinate 824 of JABMOG010000367.1, read as the reverse complement.
AGGTATCCTAAATAAACGAACGCCCGTCTTCCAGCATCTTGCGCTGGGCCTTGTTGATGGCGTTCGCGTAGTGGCGGGCTTTTTTGCCGGTGGGGGGCAGTTCTTCGTCGTAGAAAAACGCCGGCAGTATGTCGTCGGCTTCGGTGAAACCGGCTTTGGCGTTGAATTCGATTTCCATCAGCAGCGTATCGCGCCCCAGTTCGTTGATGTAATCGGGGTCGAGATCGACATCGAAGGCGCCGTTGATGGCGTCCAGGATTTCTTTGTGGTTGGTGTTGGTCACCGTGCGCCCGAACACACAAAGCCCCAGACTGTCTGCCGCGGCGGAGTTGATCTGCACCTCAAGGCTGAGTTCGGCCAGCTCTTCGGTCGACTTGCCGACGCACTCGGCAGCCGGCAGGTTGCCGGTGGTGTGGTCGGCGCCCTGGGCCGATACCATCATGGAGATGCCGGTAACTTCGATGACGCGGGGATCATACGCGCTGAGCGCCTGTTTCTTGATAACCGGCACACGTTTGACACCATAATGTTCGCCGACCCGGTGCGTGCCCTGGGCCAGCAGGCGTCCGCGTTCGTTGCCGCCGCGAATATCTTCCAGCGCCGCCGTCATGAACGGAACATCGCCGAATTCGGCCTCGCCAGCCTCCATCAAAACGCCCAGTGTCGCGCCCAGTTCGATGGTATCGACGCCGAGATCGTTGGCGGTTTGATTGAGCCGGGCCATGTCATCGGGCTCGCTGATACCGACGTTGGTGCCCAACAGGCAAATGGTCTCGTATTCCATCGGCGAGACCAGTTCCTTGCCGTTTTCATCGACATAGATG
>JABMOG010000366.1 GCA_013204265.1 Rhodospirillales bacterium | reverse complement strand
AGTAGATCCGGAAACAAAATGCTCGATCAGGCGATCTTGTTTGTAGTAGCTAAGTCGACACTTGCGCATAGGCTCCATGATAACCCCAAAATTGAGTTATCTGGGTCAGCCCCAAAAATATTATTATGACGCCTAGACGACAGAAATTATTATCGTTTCTGATCTAAAATCGATTGTACCAATACGTTTGAAATTGTGCCTTTGCCGGTAACCTTGTCGCCGATCATTTGCAGACGTTGTTTGATGATCAAAACGTCGATTCGTTCTTCCGCCCTTAAAAGCCGAGGAATGAAGCTGTGCAGGTCACGAACGAAGGCATCGGTAATGATCGGCATCATTTGCCTGATGCGTTCGGCCTTTTTATTATTGGTTTCCAGTTTGACCTGGATTTGAACAGTTGCGGCGACCCGGTTGCCTTGAAAAATGGGTAGAGCCATAGTCTCCATGTCGATAAAAACCGTGGTGTCGATAAGATCTTCTTTGGCGACTTCTTTTATTTCCCCTTTCTTGGGCTTGGCCGGCCCGAGTTCGAGAAATTTTAGAAGACCGATCGTGCCGCCAACCAGCATCAGCAACATGGCGAATAATAAAAGTAGTTTTTTCATAATTTTTTCGCCGTGGGTTGGGCCGATGCGGCTTTAATCGGTCGGCGCTCATTATCCCGGTAAAAGAAGCCAGAGAAAAGCCTTCCTGTTCGCCGTTCAGAAATGACGGTACCCGCTTTTGTTTATCGGCAACGCCTGTCCATCGCCTCCCAGCATGGTAACACATCCCGGTTCCCCGTTGGAATCGGTGACCGTTCCGATAGGTGTCAGCGCCAAGCCGAGGTCATCACTGACCGCAGCGATCCCGGTTGCCGCCGAATGTGGCGCCGTAAAAAGCAACTCGTAATCGTCACCCCCGCCCAAGACCCGTTCCATAAGGTCAGGGTTCAGGGAAAGCGCGGCTTGTGCGGCCTCCGATAATGGCACTTGTGCGGCTTTGAGTATGGCTGACAGGCCGGATTCCATGGCCAGGTGCCCAAGGTCGGCGATCAGGCCATCGGAAACGTCGATTGCGGCGGTGGCCAAACCGTATAGACGCCGCCCCAATTGCACCCGTGGTTGTGGCCGGTGATAGCGCGCCAAAAGGGCTTCGCTGTGTATTTCGCCCAATCCATCAATGCCCCCCTGCAAGACCGCCAGGCCGAGGGCTGCGTCGCCTATGGTTCCGGAAACGTAAAATTCATCCTCAGGCCCCGCCCCGCCCCGCCGGAGTTCTTGGCCCATTTCGACCGTGCCAAGCGCCGTCAGCGACAGTGTCATCGGCCCCGGTGTGCGCGTCGTGTCTCCGCCGACGAGGTGTATGGCGAAGTGGTCCTGTTGATCTTTGAGCTCCTGGGAAAAGGCTGTAAGCCAGGCGGGTTCCCAGTCTTCGGGTAGGGCCAGGGCCAGGGTATAAACCCAGGGCTCGGCGCCCATGGCGGCCAAATCCGAAAGATTGACACCGATCAATCGAGCGGCGACGTTGCGCGGGTCATCTTTGGTGGGAAAATGAACGCCCTCCGTCAGACCGTCGGTCGTTACTACCAATGTGCGGCCCGGCGGCGGCGATAGCACGGCGGCATCATCCCCAAGCCCCAGCGCACCGGCTTCGGCGACAGCCAGTGGTGCAAAAAACCGTGCTATTAATTCGAATTCATCGGGTTTTTTGTCGTTGCTCATGACAGAGACCCCCCAGCCCTCAGCTTCTCAAGTCTCGGGCCAGCCGGTCCAGGACGCCATTGATGAGCCCGGTTTCCGGGCCTTCGAAAAAGGCATGGGCGACGTCCAGGTATTCATTGATGATGACACTCGCCGGCACACTCGGTTTGTTTTTTAACTCGAAGGTGGCGGCCCGCAAAATGACCCGTATCAGGGTTTCCAGTCTGTCTATGGTCCACTTTTCACTGAGGGCAGGAGCGATCGGGGCATCGAGTTCGTTGCGGTTAGCGGCAACCCCGTGAACTACATCGCCCAGCCATTCCCTGTCGGGCTCGGTCAGGGGTGTGTCTTCACCCATAACTTCATCATCATTTAGGTAGGCCGCAACCGCCCCCGATACCCCGGGTGTTCCCGGCATACCTCGGTCGGAATTTTTGTCGAGGCTCCAGCGTTTGCGGAGAAATTCTTCAAGCACTGCGTCGGCGTCGGCGTCGACCATGTCCATTTCGTAAAGCGCCTGGACGGCGGCCAGCCGGGCGGCGGAGCGCCGGTTGCCGCCTTTTTCAATTTCGCTTTCGGTGGGTGTGGTCATCGTTGGGCCAGACGGAGCTCTTTTTTCAGTTCCATCATTCTCAGGCAGGCTAAGGCGGCGTCAGCTCCCTTGTTGCCGCGTGTGACATCGGCGCGGGCCTCGGCTTGTTGCTTGTTTTCGCAGGTCAGAATGCCAAAGCCGAGGGCGACGGACTGGTGAACGGCAATATCCATCAAAGCATGCGTAGCCTCGCGGCAAATGTGATCGTAATGGTCGGTTTCACCGCGAATGACGGCACCCAAGGCGATAAAACCAACATAATCTCTGGTCGCCGAATGGGTTTCCATGGCGCGGATGGCGAAACGTATCGCGGCGGGCACTTCGAATACGCCTGGCACCGCCATGCGCTCATAACCGATTCCGGCTTTATCAAGGACGCTTGTGACGCCCAAGGTCAAATTGTCGGCAATTTCATCGTAAAAACGGGCCTCGACAATCAGAACGCAGGGTTTATCGGTCATGGGAATTCTCTTTCTTTGAATTTATCATGGGGCCTTGATGGACCGTTGCTCGACGATCTTGAGGTCATAGCCCTCAATGCCGATAATATTGTGTTGCGTGTTGGACAGCAGAATGAGTTTCCGAATTCCAAGATCCAGAAGGATCTGTGCCCCAACGCCGTAGTCGCGAAGTTCGCCGGATTTGCCGTCCAGTTTTTTCGCCGGTGGTTCCTTGCCATCCTTGGTCGCCATGCGGGCCAGGACGCGGTTCGAAAAAGCAGCCCGGTGCGGTTCGCGTAGCAATACCAGAACACCCCGGCCTTCTTCGCCGATCATCTGCATCGCTTGCTGCAATTCTCCGGACTTGCCGCTGTCACAATCGCCGAAGACATCGTCGAGCATGTTGAGCGCGTGCATCCGCACCATCACCGGCGCATCGCCGGACAGGTCGCCTTTGACCAGCGCGATGTGTTCGGCATAGGCGATCTGGTTGGTGTACACGTACATCTTGAATTCGCCGCCGTATTGGCTGTTGAGCGAAGATTCGATGGTGCGTTTGACGATCCGGTCGTTGCGCAGCCGATAGGCAATCAAATCGGCGATGGTGCCGATCTTGAGGCCATGAAACTGGGCGAATTTCACCAAATCCGGCATCCGCGCCATGGTCCCGTCTTCGTTCATGATTTCGCAGATCACCCCGGACGGGTTGAGCCCTGCCAGGCGCGACACGTCGACCGCTGCCTCGGTATGCCCGGCACGGACGAGAACGCCGCCGTCTCTGGCTTCCAACGGAAACACATGGCCCGGGCTGACAATGTCGTCCGGCCCCTTGGCCGGATCGATGGCGGCGGCGATGGTGCAGGCACGATCAGACGCCGAAATGCCGGTGGTTACCCCGTCGCGGGCCTCGATTGAAACCGTAAATGCGGTTTCGTGGCGAGAATTGTTGCGTTGCGCCATCAGCGGCAGATCCAGAACCCGCAACCTTTCTGCCGTCAGGGTCAGGCAGATCAGCCCACGCCCATACTTGGCCATGAAATTAATGATGTCCGGAGTCGCCATTTGCGCCGGAATGACAAGGTCACCCTCGTTTTCACGCTCCAGGTCATCGACCAGGATAAACATGCGCCCATTGCGGGCCTCGTCGATTATTTCTTCGACGGGGGATAGGTTTTCCGTATACGGCAAAGACTTTGTCCTTAATTTAAGTAAATTCAGTCCGGCTTGATAAGGCGGGCAACATAGCGCGCCAGCATATCTATTTCCAGATTTACCAAGGCCCCTGGCTGCAAGCTCCCTAATGTGGTTGCTTGCAAGGTATGGGGGATGACGTTGACCCCGAAGGTCTGGCCCTCGACTTGGTTGGCGGTCAGCGATACGCCGTCGAGGGTGACGGAGCCCTTCGGCGCGATCATCCTGCTGAGGCTGTCGGGAGCCTCGAAGGTCATGCGGCGGGACTCGCCCTCGGGCGTTACCTCGCCCAACGTTGCGACACCGTCGACATGACCCGATACGATATGGCCACCCAGTTCGTCGCCCATTTTCAGGGCACGCTCGAAATTCACCAGGGAGCCTTCGGCCCACTCCCTCATAGTAGTCAGGCTCAGGGTTTCAGCGGAAACATCGGCGGCAAACCAGTTTTCATGACTCTCCCCCTGCCCTGTCTCGATGACGGTCAGGCAAACCCCGGAACAGCAGATGGAGGCCCCAATGTCGATGGCGGCTGTCTCAAAGTGGGTGAAAAATTCGAAACGAGTGTCGCCGCTGGGTGTGATCCCCCGAACCCGTCCCAAATCAGTGATAATGCCGGTAAACATGGTGTTTATCCCAATCGCCTCAAATTACGCGCCGGTAAGTTTCTAAAACGTCTTCGCCAGCGTCCGATATGGAATCGCGAATGAAAGACGGGGCCTCGGCGATGGCGTCTATTCCGAATGCGCTGAGCGCGCCCCGACCGTCGCCACCGATCAGTTTAGCCGAGCGGAACCAGGCCAGTCGGTCAATTAAATCCTCTTTGACCATGGCGGCGGCCAGGTCTCCACCGCTTTCGACCAGCACCCGGGTCAGCCCTCGTCGGCCCAGTTCCCCGGCCAGCCATTTCAGGTCGGGGCGTCCATTCTGTCCGGTTTCGGCTTCGATGACTTGGGTACCTCGGGTTTCGAGCTGGGCGCGTCGCTCAGTGTCGCACCCTGCCACGGTTATCACCCAGGTCGGAACATCCCCGGCGGTCGCCACCAGCGGGCTATCCGGGGGCAAGCGTAGCGAGGTGTCGGCGATGATGCGGATCGGCGAGCGGTCTTCCAGTCCCGGCAACCGGCAAGTCAGCGAGGGTTCATCCGCCAGCGCCGTGCCGATGCCGATCATAATGGCGTCGTGATCGGCGCGCAGGCCGTGGGCAAAGGCGCGCGCTGCCGCACCAGTGATCCATTTGCTGTTGCCACGTACCGTAGCGATACGGCCGTCGAGCGTGGTCGCCGTTTTCAAGGTAAACAGTGGACGGCCACGGGTTACCCGCAACAGGAACCCGGCGTTGAGATGGCGGGCCTCTTCCTGGCAAATCCCGGTCAGCGTTTCCACCCCGGCCGCTTTTAGGCGCTTGATCCCGGCCCCGGAAACACGCGGGTCGGGGTCTTCCAATGCAATCACACAACGTGTGATACCGGCGTTGATCAGGGCTTCGGAACACGCTGCGGTTTGGCCTTGGTGGTCGCAGGGCTCCAACGTCACAAAGGCCGTCGCGCCCCGGGCCATTTCCCCGGCCCGGCCAAGGGCCTCGGTTTCCGCGTGGGGACGGCCGCCGGGTTGGGTCCAGCCGCGCCCGACGATGCGGTGGCCCAAGTCTTCGCGCACCAGCACACACCCGACAGCCGGATTAGGCCACACCGTTCCCAGTCCGCGACGGCCAAGCGATAATGCTGAGTGCATGGCCTCATTGTCGCGGTTGGTGGCTGAGGGTCCGTTAGTCGTTATCACTGCCCAGTTTGCCCACAAAAGCCTCGAAATCCTTGGCTTCCCGGAAATTCCGGTAAACCGAGGCAAAGCGGACAAAAGCGACCTGGTCCAGTTCTGAAAGGGCCTCCATGACCATTTCGCCGATGACTTTGGTCGGAATTTCATTCTCGCCCAGAGTTTCGAGACGACGTTGGATGCCGTTGGCGACGCGCTCCATGCGATCTTCATCAACCGGGCGTTTGCGCAGCGCGATCTTAAGTGAACGCAGGAGTTTTTCGCGGTCGAACGGCGTCTTGTCGCCATTCGATTTGGTGACCGACAATTCGCGCAGTTGCACCCTCTCGAACGTCGTAAAACGTGACGAACATTCGGGACACAGGCGTCGCCGACGGATGGTGGCGTTTTCTTCCGTCGGACGGGAATCCTTTACCTGGGTGTCATCGTGGCCGCAAAAAGGACAGCGCATAGGTTCCGTTCCTTGTGGTTATCCGTTGCTGTAAACCGGGAATTTCCGGCACAGCGCTAAAACTTGCTCTCCAGCCGCGCCTTCGGCGGCGGAATTGTCGTCCGGGTTGGTCGCCAGCCCATCCAGCACGTCACTGATCAGGTTGCCGACTTGTTTGAATTCCTCCGTCCGGAAGCCCCGCGTGGTGGCTGCCGGGGTGCCCAAGCGGATGCCCGAGGTGACCATCGGTTTTTCCGGGTCGAACGGAATACCATTCTTGTTGCAGGTCATACCGGCGCGCTCGAGGCTGGATTCGGCGTCGCGCCCCGTGAGGCCCTTCGGCCTGAGGTCAACCAGCATCAAATGCGTGTCGGTGCCGCCCGATACGATGTCGCAGCCGCGTTCCATCAGCACTTCGGCCAGCACCTTGGCATTATCGACGACGGCCTGGGAATAGGCCTTGAATTCGGGCCTCAGCGCCTCGCCGAAGGCCACCGCTTTGGCGGCGATGACATGCATCAACGGGCCGCCCTGGAGACCCGGGAAAACGGCCGAATTTATCTTTTTGGCGATGTCCTCGTTATTGGTCAGAACCATGCCGCCACGGGGGCCGCGCAAGGTTTTGTGGGTGGTCGTCGTGGTGATGTCGGCAATCGGCACCGGGCTCGGGTGGTGGCCGGTGGCGACAAGGCCTGCAAAGTGGGCCATATCGACCATCAAAAGCGCGCCGATCTTGTCGGCAATGGTGCGGAAACGCTCGAAATCAATAATCCGGGGATAGGCCGAGCCACCGGCAATGATCAACTTGGGTTTGTGTTCATCCGCCAGGCTTTCGACCTCGTCAAAATCAATTTGAGCGTCTTCCTTGCGCACGCCGTATTGGATGGCATTGAACCATTTGCCCGACTGGGCCGGAGGTGCGCCGTGGGTCAGGTGCCCGCCGGCGGCCAGCGACAGACCCATGATGGTATCGCCGGGTTGCAGCAGCGCCATCATCACGGCGCCGTTGGCTTGGCAGCCGGAATGGGGCTGGACGTTGACGAAGGCACTGCCGAACAGTTCCTTGGCGCGGTCGATGGCCAGTGTCTCGGCGACATCGACGAATTCACAACCGCCGTAATAGCGCCGTCCGGAATAGCCTTCGGCGTATTTGTTGGTCATGACGCTGCCTTGAGCTTCCATGACCGCTTTGGAGACGATGTTTTCCGACGCGATCAGCTCGATCTGGTTCTGCTGGCGGCCCAGTTCATCGTCAATTGACGCCTTCAGGACGGGGTCGCGGTCGGACAGGGATTCTGAGAAAAAACGTTCGAGTTCTTGGTTACCGTATGGTGACATAGCTTTACATAATCCTATTGAGGGTCTGAGAGTTTATCGACACGGCGGGTATGACGCCCGCCTTCTTCGAATTTCGTTTCGAGAAAAATATTCAAACAATCGCGGGCGACCTCGGGTCCGGTGGTGCGCCCGCCGAAGCAAATGACATTGGCGTCATTGTGCTGGCGCGACAATTTGGCGGTCAGGGCGTCATGGACAAGGGCGGCGCGAATTTCCGAATGCCGATTGGCGGCGATGGAGATACCGATGCCGCTGCCGCAGATTAGCACGCCGCGCTTCGCCTTGCCTTCCTTCATGGCGCCGGCCAGGGCGTAGCCGAAGTCCGGGTAATCAACGGATTCCAGGCTGTCGGAGCCGAGGTCCAGCACCGTGTAGCCTTTATCCATAAGGTCTTTTTTTAATTCGGCCTTGAGCGCAAAGCCACCGTGATCGCTGGCGATGGCAATGGTTTCGGTGGTTTCGTCTGAGGACATGTTTCTGGCTTCTTCTGTCGAGGGTTGGGATTGGCCGTAAATTCTGCGCATTAGATACCATATATCGAATCGCTCTGCCAAGCGGCCACAAGCACTCGGGGTAGGCCCAAGGCTTAGATTATGGGCCGACTTCGGACATAAGGAGGATGAAATTTTTTAAAAGCCCATGTATTTTTGCCGTAATCCCGATTCTATAGTTGTCAGGTTTCGGTCGGCTTTCTATGATGCCTCTACACTTGAAAGTGGTTCCCGGGAAAATGAGGAGTCCAAACCGAGAAAATCGGTATATTTCAGGGTGAATTTTTCAGGGAGATCCGGGGGGATGACCGAAAAGAATCCGAATACTGTTCCGCGCCAAGATGTCTTGCGCATGGCCGCCGATATCACGGCTGCGTATGTGGGCCAAAACAAAGTCGACACTTCACAAGTCCCGAACTTAATCACAACCATTTTCAAAACCATGGACGGGCTTTCGTCTGGTGTACCTGAGGCATTGGAAAGGGGCAAAAATCCGGCCGTTGCCGTGCGCCGCTCGGTGATGCCGGATTTTATCGTTTGTCTGGAAGACGGCCGCAAAATGAAGATGCTCAAACGCCATTTGCGTACCGCCTATAACCTGAGCCCCGATGAGTACCGAAGCCGTTGGGGGTTGCCGCCCGATTACCCGATGGTGGCGCCCAGTTACGCCAAACGCCGATCCGATTTCGCCAAGAAAACCGGCCTCGGGCGAAAAGACGGCTGAGACAGGACCCTCGCCCCTATAATTTCCCGGAATCTTGTTTTTTTGCTATTACGTAAGCCAGCTTGCGCGCTGCGTTCCGCTTGATAACTTCCCTGGTGGCCGTTACCGGAGCCACCATAGTGACTTCGATCCCGGTAGTTGGATCGATGGCGGTAACGCGGAAGCTTTTACCCACGGGCCTCAATTCGATAAGGACTTCCGGCAGATAGACGTTCTTCTGTGAAAATTTGTCGGCCACGGTCCAGTGTCCCTCAAGGCTGGGTCAATCGATGACAGAATTTGCCCTGTTTAGCGAATTGTCTCAAGGGGGTTGATAGTTACATATTTCGCCGGTACTGGCCGCCGGCTTCGAACAGGGCATCGGTGATCTGCCCTAGGGTGCAGCATTCAACCGCTTCCATCAGAACGGCGAAGACATTGCCGCCGGAGGTTGCTGTTTCCTTGATTTTTGCCAGGGCCTTGGGAGCGGCTTTGGCGTTGCGTGTTTTGAAAGTCTTCAGACGCTTGATTTGGCCGTTTTTTTGCTCAATTGAGGAGCGTTGCAGAGTGGGCGCAGCAGGGGTTTCAGTGGCGTCCGGGTTGAGAAAGGTGTTAACGCCGATAATGGGCAGCGTGCCGTCGTGCTTTCGGGTTTCATAAAGCATCGATTCTTCTTGAATTTTCCCACGCTGGTAGCCTGTTTCCATGGCCCCCAGAACGCCGCCGCGCTCAGACAGGCGCTCGAATTCCTGCAACACCGCCTCTTCTACCAAATCGGTTAATTCTTCAATGATAAAGGCACCCTGGTTTGGGTTCTCGTTGTTCGACAACCCCCACTCCTTGTTGATAATCATCTGGATGGCCATGGCTCGGCGCAGGCTCTCTGGCGTCGGCGTGGTGAATGCCTCGTCGTGGGCGTTGGTGTGCAGGCTGTTGCAGTTGTCATAGACCGCGATCAGGGCCTGCAGGGTGGTTCGGATATCGTTGAAATCCATTTCCTGCGCATGGAGAGACCGACCGGAAGTTTGTATATGGTATTTAAGGCGTTGCGAGCGTTTGTTGCCACGGTACTTGAAGCGCATTGCCGTCGCCCAAATGCGCCGCGCAACGCGCCCCATAACGGTGTATTCCGGGTCCATGCCATTGGAGAAAAAGAACGATAAATT
>JABMOG010000365.1 GCA_013204265.1 Rhodospirillales bacterium | reverse complement strand
TCGAAGCCAACGAAGCTTTTGCCGCCCAGGCCTGCGCCGTCAACAAGGACCTCGGGTGGGATACGGACAAGGTCAATGTCAACGGCGGCGCCATTGCGCTCGGTCATCCCATCGGCGCATCGGGGGCCCGCATTCTGGTGACGCTGCTTTATGAAATGCAGAAACGGGACGCCAAAAAAGGTTTAGCGACATTATGCATCGGTGGCGGCATGGGCATCGCCATGTGCCTGGAAAGGGATTCCTGAACAACCCAGCTAACCAAAAATCCGAGGGAGGATAAAATGGACCGCATCGCACTGGTAACCGGGGGAACCCGGGGCATCGGACATGCAATTTCAACCGCACTGAAGGACATGGGCGTCACGGTTGCGGCCAATTACGGCGGCAATGACGAGGCCGCCAATGCCTTCCGTGAGGAAACCGGGATAGCTGTTTTCAAGTTCGATGTCGGTGATTTCGAGGCCTGCAAAGCCGGCATCGCCCAAATCGAAGCCGACATCGGGTCCATTGACATCCTGGTCAACAACGCCGGCATTACCCGAGACAAGCCGTTGCACAAGATGGACCCGGACCACTGGAACGCGGTGATCACGACAAACCTGTCGAGCGCCTTCAACACCACTCGCAACGTCATCGAGGGCATGCGCGAACGCGGCTTCGGGCGTATCATCAACATCAGTTCGATCAACGGTCAGAAAGGCCAATTCGGCCAGGCCAATTATTCCGCCGCCAAGGCTGGACTAATCGGGTTTACCAAGGCCGTCGCCCTGGAAACTGCCGCCAAGGGTATTACCTGCAACGCCATCGCACCCGGTTACATCGCAACGGAGATGGTCAAGGCGGTGCCCGAAGAGATTCTAAACAGCAAGATCCTGCCCTTCATTCCGACCGGTCGATTGGGCGAACCGGAAGAAATCGGCCGCTGTGTAGCGTTTTTGGCGTCTGACGAGGCCGGGTTCATCACCGGTTCAACGCTGACCGCCAACGGCGGCCAGTACATGACCTGATTTCCAAGATTTTAGGGTAACGCCGGCACCGTCTTTGATATGGACGGTCGTTCGGATACCCCTTCGAACCAGTCGGCAAGACCGGGTCGGTCCCCGCGCCAGTCAAGTTCCGGCATCCGAAAGTCCAACCAGCCGATGGCGCAAGCGACGCTGATCTGGCCAATGGTAAACCCGGCTTCCAGCGTATCCATATCGGATTCGAGGGCATCCATGGCGCGAAAGACGACGGCAATTTGGCGTTCCATCCATTTTCCGTATTGAAATTCCTCGGGCCGTTTGATTTCCAGAAACCGGATGATGCCGGCGTCGGTCATTCCATCCCCCAACGCCTGCAACCGGAGCGCCTGCCACCGGGCCTCACCCGAAGCCGGGAACAACTTGTCTCCGTCGTGAAGACTGTCCAAATATTCGCAAATGACGGGAGAATCAAAAAGGACGCTGCCGTCGTCCAAGATCAATGACGGAACCTTGCCTAAAGGGTTGTCGCGGGTGATATCCGTTTCCGGGTCCCAGACGTCGGTTGGAATTTTTTCAACCCTGCCTTCCAGGCCGGTTTCGAGGAGGGTGACGGAAACCTTGCGCACATACGGCGAGGCCGGAGAAAAACGGAGTTTCATTGGAATTCCTTTTAAAATACTTGGGCGATGTAGAAGAATATCACTGCACAACCCTGCCCACCATCCACTTTCTGTATTATGCTTGTCCCCACCATGAGAACCAATGTCATTGATCCAAGGGATTGGCCAATCCCCCTGCTTGCCGGGTTCCTGTTACTATTGCTTCAGGCCTCCCCGGTGGCAGCCCTGGAGACAAAAATTCTCAGTCTGACATTCAAGGAAAAACCCGTTCGCGTTTTCACCCAAGACTCCAAAGCCTTCATAGCGACCGGCAAAGGGGCCGTTTTTCGCATTGGCCTTAAAGACGGTGAACTTGTCTTGGTCGCCGAGGAAGGGGGAGGCAAGGCAAAAAATCGCCCAAAAGGAATCCTGCCGGACGGAGTTGTCCTCTACGGCAGCAAGGATATCACTGCCGCCTGGTTGACTGGCGCCACCCGGCGTTACGATCACGGTGTCCTCGGGGACGACGTGGAAGCAACAGGCTTAGCCGTAGAACTGGCCGGGGGGAAACGGTTGGAACTGAAACTGGAAAAAAATTCCGTTTTCGAGGACCGGCTCGCCCGGCTGGCGGACCTGGACGGGGACGGAAAGGACGAGATTATCGCCGTTCGCTCCTACCTGGACGCCGGAGCCGCCCTTGCTGTCGCAAAACCAGGGTCGCAGGGGCTTCGCATCATCGCCGAAACCCGACCAATCGGAATTCCACACCGCTGGCTTAATCCTGTAGGGGTTGGTGATTTTGATGGCTACGGGGGCAACGAAGTGGCCCTGGTGAAAACACCGCATATCGGGGGAAGCTTGGAAATTTACGCCCTTGAAAAGGGCCGCCTCCGCCTCAAGGGGGAAATCCGCAGTTTTTCGAACCACTCCATCGGCGAACGGGAGTTGGGCAAGGCCGCCGTTATTGATGCCGATGGGGACGGGGTGCCCGAAATTATCCTGCCCGAAGCCGGGCAACGCTCTCTTCGCATCCTTAGTTTCAAGGGTGGCCGGTTTTCAGACCTCGGTCGAATCGACCATGAAGGCTCGACCCTCGGGACGGCCCTGGCCGTGACCGACCTTGACCGGAACGGGAATATGGAAATCGTCTACGGACTTTCCGATGGTCGCATAATGGCGGTCTTTTTTGAACCCTGAAGCCCACTTTTTTTCGCCCCACACCGACCCCCTGCCAACCATCCGTAAACTGTTATATGCTTGACCCCATCATGTGGACAGATGTCGTTGACCTTAGAGATTTTTACAACTCCTCCATGGGCCAGGTTGCCCGGCGGATGATCCGCCGGCGGCTGCGCGAACTGTGGCCCAATGTGACCGGTCAAAACGTTCTCGGGCTGGGCTATGGGGTGCCCTACCTGAACGGATTCCGCGGTGAGGCCGAACGGGTTCTGGCGGCGATGCCGGCGGCCCAGGGCGTTTTACACTGGCCCCAGGACGACCCCGGACTGACGGCCCTGGTGGATGAGTTGGAATTACCCTTTCCCGACCTCAGCATGGACCGGGTATTGCTGATCCATGCCCTTGAGTGCGCCGATCAGGTGCGCCCGTTGTTGCGCGAAGTCTGGCGGGTGCTGTCTGGCAGCGGTCGGCTTGTCGTGGTAACGCCCAACCGGCGCGGGCTGTGGGCCCAGTTCGAAAGAACTCCCTTCGGCCACGGGCAGCCCTATTCGTCGGGACAGTTGTCGAGGGTGCTGCGCGACAATCTGTTCACCCCTATCGAGAACCATCCGGCGTTGTTCGTGCCCCCGGTCACTTCCCGAATGATCCTGTCGTCGGCCTCGGCCTTGGAACAATTGGGCAGGTACGCCTTCAAAACCTTTTCAGGCGTTATCATGACTGAAGCCGTGAAACAGATTTATGCGACCGGGGCAACGCCCGCCCAAAAACGCCAACGGCGATATTTGCCTGTCCCTGAACAAACGCCCAGAACCTGAACCCGGCGCCTATTTTTTCTTGAGTAGAAATACCGCCTGTTCGCCGAACAGGTTGGCCGAGAACAGTGTCGTTGAGATTTGGCCGATGCGACCGGAGGTGTCGATAATTCTCTGTGATTCTATTTCGATTTCCAGGTCCTGACAAAGGGCGACGAAATCCCGGATCGTACACAGGTGGATATTCGGCGTATCGAACCATTTATACGGCAAATTCCTGCTGACCGGCATCCGCCCGAATACCCCCAGCGACAGGCGCGCCCGCCAATGAGCAAAATTCGGAAAAGATACGATGGCGCGCTTTGAGATGCGCAACAGATGGGTTAGCACCACCTTTGGCTGGACCATCGCCTGAAGGGTCTGGCTCAACACAACGTAGTCGAACACATCATCGGGGTAGTCCTTGAGGTCGGTATCGGCGTCGCCCTGGATAACCGACAGCCCGGCGCTGATCGAGGCATTCACCCCCTCAGTGCTGAGTTCAATCCCACGCCCGTCGACATGACGAAAATGAACCAGATAATCCAGCAGCGCGCCATCTCCACAGCCGATATCCAGCACCCGCGAGTGGGGCTCGATCATATCGGCAATCAATTGCAGGTCGACGCGGATGGATTTGCGATCAGGAACCATTACTCCGCTCCACCGGGTTCGGGTTCGTCATTGGACCAATGCTCCGCCGCGCCCTCGATGAAGCCTTTCAGCACCTGATGAAATTCCGGCTCGTCGAGCAGAAAAGCGTCGTGGCCCTTGTCGGACTCGACCTCGGCAAAGCTGACATTGGCCGCAGCCGCATTCAGCGCATGTACGATTCGGCGGTTTTCTTCCGTCGGGTACAGCCAGTCGCTGGTGAAAGAAATCACACAGAAACGGACCGGTGTGCCCTTGAAGGCATTGGCCAGAATCCCGCCGTGCTTCGCCGCCATGTCGAAGTAATCCATCGCCCGAGTGATATAAAGATACGAATTGGCGTCGAAGCGGTCGACGAAGGTTATGCCCTGATGGCGCAGGTAGCTTTCGACCTGAAATTCCGCCTCAAACCCATAGGTCAGGGCGTCCCGGTCCTGCAACCTGCGACCGAACTTGCGGTGCAGCGCCTGATCGGACAGGTATGTGATATGAGCGGCCATGCGCGCAACGGCCAACCCTTTCGTCGGGTTTTTTCCCTGAACCAGATATTTTCCTTCACACCATTCGGGGTCGGCCATGATGGCCTGGCGTCCGACTTCGTGAAAGGCGATGTTCTGTGCGGTGTGCAGGGACGCGGCAGCGATACAAATGGCCGAAAAAACACGGTCCGGAAACATCGACGCCCATTCCAGAACCTGCATGCCGCCCATGGAGCCACCAATCACGGCGAACAGTTTGTCGATCCCAAGGTGATCAAGGACCAAGGCCTGACAGCGGACCATGTCGGCGATGGTGATGACCGGAAAATCCAGCCCCCAGGGCTTGCCCGTTTCCGGGTTGGTTTCCTTCGGGCCGTACGTCCCCAAGCATCCGCCCAGGATATTGCAGCAAATCACGAAATAGGTATCGGTATCGATGGTTTTACCGGAGCCGACCATCAAATTCCACCAGCCGGGTTTGCCGGTCAGCGGATGGGATTCGGCGACAAACTGGTCTCCGGTAAGGGCATGGCAGACCATGATGGCGTTGGATTTATCGGCGTTCAGCTCGCCGTAGGTCTGATAGGCGACGGGGAAATTGGAAATTTCCATACCGCAATCAAGGGCCAGCGGTTGATCAACCCCCAGGCGCACTTGTTGGCCGGGCAACGGTTCCGTTGCCGTGTCCGGGCGATCATCGGATGATTTGTTTCCAGCGGTCATGATAGGTTTCGTTTTGTTCACGTTTCCGAAACGGCCTGTTAAAAGCCTAGAAAACGGCTTCATAGCTAGGAGTCAGGCCGCAAAGTGTCAATGTTTTCTTTGATTTTACGGGATCATGCGATTATCACTTAGCCCGCATTTCCCGGCTTGTAGCAACCACACCGAAGGCTGCACACTGGGGACAACCTTACCATGGAATTTGCCAGGCGCGTATCATGACCACCGATAAGGACAATCTTCAGTCGTTGCGCCAGGAAATTGACGCCATTGACGATTCCATTCATGACTTGATCATGGAGCGCACCCGCGTGGTTGAGCGGGTGCGCAAAGTCAAACGCGCCGACAAAATCAAGATCAGGCCGGCCAGGGAAGCGGAAATCCTGTATCGGCTATTGGCTCGTCACAAGGGCCCCTTCCCGAAACAGGAACTGGCGGGAATCTGGCGCGATATGATTGTCGCCACGCTGCGCTTCGAGGGACCGTTCTCCGTCGCCGTAGCCACCGGTGACGATGAGACGGGTTACTGGGACTTGGCCCGGGATCAATACGGCTCGTTCACGCCCATGCGCAGGCACGTTTCCACTAGGGGCGTCGTCGAGGCGGTGCGGAACCTGGATGCCACGGTGGGGGTTTTGCCAATGCCGCGGCCGGACGACACCGAATTCTGGTGGCGATTGATGGTGTCCGAAGCCCCGGAAACGCCTCGCGTCATTGCCCGGCTGCCGTTTATTCCCGGCGACAATTCCAACCGCTTGAAGGGTTTGGATGCCCTTGTCATTTGCGGCGTCCCCCAGGAAGAAACCGGACGCGATCATTCTTACTTAAGCATCGAAGCCGAAGAAGACATCGGCTTTGGAGCGATTGAGAGCGCAATGTCCCAATCCGGATTGCCGATTGTATTTCAGCAGCTGATCCACGATCCCGACCGGCCCGCCGCCTGGGTTTACCTGATTGAAGTTGCTCAATTTGTCGATGGCGAAGGACGCCAGATGCGGCGCCTTTTGGACGGCTTGGGTGGGCGCGCGAAAAGGGTTCTGCATCTCGGCGGTTATGCGACGCCGCTGGACACAACCGAAGTCAAAAACGCAATGCCCGGCGAACCCACGCCGGGAAACCCGTCATGAGCGTCCCAACTCCACGCCCCGGTATCATGGATATCGCGCCCTACGTTGGCGGTGAATCCACGCTGGACGGCCAAGGCCAAGTCATTAAGCTGTCGAGCAACGAAAATGCCTTCGGCCCCAGCCCCCTGGCGCAGGCCGCTTACACCGAGGCGGCCGCCAACCTGCACCGTTATCCCGATGGCGGCTGCACCCGGTTGCGCCGCGCCATTGCCGATCTGCACGGGTTGGACCCAGACCGCATCGTCTGCGGCGCCGGGTCTGACGAAATCATCAGCCTGTTGTGCCTGGCCTATGCCGGGCCGGGGGACGAGGTGCTGTACAGCCAGCACGGATTCCTGATGTATCCCATATCCGCCAAGGCCGCCGGTGCGACCCCGGTGTTCGCCCCGGAATCCAACCTGACCAGCGACGTTGACGCGCTGCTGGACCATGTCCACGACAACACCCGCCTGTTGTTTCTGGCCAACCCCAACAACCCGACGGGCACCTACTTGTCGGGCGACGAAATGTGGCGTCTACGCCGGGGGCTTAGAGACGACATCATTCTGGTCATTGACGCGGCCTATGCGGAATATGCCACCCGCGACGATTACAGCCCCGGTATCGACCTTGTCGATGGCGGCGGCAATGTCGTGATGACGCGCACCTTTTCGAAAATTTACGGGCTCGGCGGATTGCGTCTTGGCTGGGCCTATTGCCCGGCCGAAATTGCCGATGTTCTCAACCGCACGCGCGGACCGTTCAACGTCAGCACCCCTGCCATGCAGGCCGGGCTGGCGGCACTGGGCGACGCCGGTTTCATCGAGGCAGCCCGCACCCACAACGACACCTGGCTGGCCTGGACCCGTGATCAAATCACGGCCCTTGGACTGGACGTTCCGCCCAGCGCCGGAAACTTCGTCTTGGTGAAATTTCCGGCAAAGCCCGGGCACAACACCGACATGGCTGAGGCCGCCGACGCATTTCTAAAAGGCCGTGGTATCATCGTCCGGCGCATGGCCGCCTACGGATTGGACGATTGCCTTCGCATCACCATCGGACAGGACAACGAAATGCGCGCTACCATCGACGCCCTGAAGGAGTTTTTGGCGCAATGACCGGCTCTCAGCCAACACCCCTGTTCGAGCGCATTACCCTGATCGGCACCGGTTTGATCGGCTCGTCCCTGGCCCGCGTCGTGCGGCGCGATGGTCTGGCCGGGCACATCACCGTCACCGCCCGCAGCCAGGCGACCCTCGACACCATGACCGACCTCGGCCTCGCCGACGCGGCCACCCTGGATGCCGCCGAGGCCGCCCGGAATGCCGATCTGGTCGTTTTGTGTACGCCGCTCGGCGCCTACGAAGGTATTGCCCGAACCATTGCACCGGCCCTGAAGCCCGGCGCCATCGTCAGCGACGTCGGGTCGTGCAAGAACGTCATGTTCACCGATGTCGCCCCGCACTTGCCCAGCGGCGTCCACATGGTGCCCGCCCACCCGGTGGCGGGAACCGAACATTCCGGACCCGAGGCCGGGTTCGCCGAATTGTTCGAGGGCCGCTGGTGTATTCTGACGCCGGGACCGGATTCCAATGAGGACGCCGTCGCCCGTGTTGCCGAGTTGTGGCGGCGCTGCGCGATGGACGTGGAAATCATGACCGCTGACCATCACGACCAGGTCCTGGCGATTACGTCGCACCTGCCACACCTGATTGCGTATTCCATTGTCGGCACCGCCAACGACCTCGAAGACGACCTCAAAAAAGAGGTCTTCAAATTTTCCGCCAGCGGGTTCCGGGACTTCACCCGCATCGCCGCGTCGGACCCGGTGATGTGGCGCGACATTTTCTTAAAAAATTCCGACGCGGTTCTCGACGTTCTCGGCCGCTTTACCGAAGACCTGACCTCCCTGCAACGCGCCATCCGCCGCGGCGAGGGTGATAAACTAGAAGACCACTTCACCCGCACCCGCGCCATCCGGCGCGGCGTTCTCGACGCCAAGCAGGAATAGGCTCCGGGCTACAGCTTCAATCCCGCTTTATCAAAAGCACGCTGCCATTTGGTTTTCTGGTCCCCGCCGAAAATTAAATTCTCATCCGCAGGCGCGCTTAGCCAGTCGCCGCGCTCGACCTCATTTTCCAGTTGCCCCGGCCCCCAACCTGAATAGCCGAAACTGAACAGGCTGTTGCGCGGCCCGCGGCCTTCGGCGATGGCGCGCATAATGCTCATTTCCGTGGTCATAGCAAAATCCTTGTCGACCACATGAGTGCCCGGCCCTTTGTAATCGGCGGTATGCAACACAAACCCGGCGCCCGGCAAAACGGGTCCGCCGTAATGCAGTGTTATCGTTCCCTCAACGCCGGCTGAACCGATTTCGAAACCCTTGAGAAATTCGCTGAGCGGGCCGGAACCGATTGCCTCGTTGATGATCAGCCCGAAGGCCCCCGTTTTATTGTGGTGAACCATATAGATCACCGCATGGTGAAAACGCGGATCATCAATATCCGGCGACGCCACCAGAAGCTGGCCCGCCAGGAATAGTGTTTCCTTGGGTGGCGGCGAGGCTGAGAGGCCAGGCGCCGCAAAAACCGAGAAACACATCAGGCCAGCGACAAGACTTGAGATCAGGCGTTGGGGCACGCGTACCATGGTGCCCCAATCATACCTGAAAGGCGGTGACGGGGAAGGACATTGGCCGGGTTGGTGTTTTGTGGTTTTATTCTTGGCGGTTGCCTCCTTTTGTTTCGAATTGGATATTTTTTTGCAGCTTCCCGACGGCGATATCTGGATCTTCGGCTACGGCTCGTTAATGTGGCGGCCTGAATTTCCCCACTCCGATTTTCAAACGGCCCTGTTGGGTGGGTACCACCGGTCGTTGTGCGTTTACTCGGTAAAATTTCGCGGCACCCATGAATGCCCCGGACTAGTGCTCGGCCTCGACCGGGGCGGGTCGTGCAAGGGCCGGGCGCTGCGGGTCGAACGCGGCGATGCGCAGCAGGTGTTCGAGTACCTGCATGACCGCGAAATGACGCACCAAGTGTACCGTCCGAAATGGCTGCCGGTCAAAATCCCGTCCGGCACGGTCCAGGCCTACTGCTTCGTCGTCGACCGCGCCCATAAACAATATACCGGCAAGCTCACTGAGGACGCGGCGGTAAAACTGATCCGCCAGGGCCGTGGCAAGGGTGGCCCGTGCCTGGAGTACCTGCGCAGCACCATCCAGCACCTCGACGAACTGGGCATCCCCGACGGCCCGCTACACCGATTGGCCCGGCTGGCGGAAGATACCTGAAACTGTATTCTCTAACTGGGCCCTACCCGCATTTCGAATAGGCGCAGGATTTGCAGTTATCGCAGCCTTCTTCGCGAACCAGGCTGGCCTGGCCGCATTTCGGGCATTGGCGGAACGCGATTGCGCCGAGGTTGCCGCTCACAGACGGGCCGCTGTCCGAACCACCCCTGCTGCTGCTACCCCCGCCGCTGCCGCCGCCCATCGCCGCGACGTTGAGCAGCTTGGCCTCGTCCACATCGGCCAACTGGTCCGGGCCGGTCAGAAAACCGGTGGCAATCATGTGCTGTTCAATAACATCGCCGATGGCCGCCAGTAATGAGGGCACGTAGCGCCCGCCCATCCATTGGCCGCCGCGCGGGTCGAACACGGCTTTCAGTTCCTCGACCACGAACGACACGTCGCCGCCGCGCCGGAAGACGGCCGAGATCATCCGCGTCAACGCCACCGTCCAGG
>JABMOG010000364.1 GCA_013204265.1 Rhodospirillales bacterium | reverse complement strand
GAACGCGTCGGCATCGCCGGCATCGGGTTGGTCGACAAGGAGGGTAAATCCATCGTCGGCACCCCGGACATGCCGCCATTGACGGCAAAAATCCGCGCCGCCGTCGCCAAAGCCCTGGATGGCGAGCCGGCGGTCATTGATCTTTACATGGGCGCAAGCGGATTGCCGACGATGGGCTTTGTGCTACCGGTTTTCGGTATACAGGATGACGGCACAAAGGGGATCGGGGCTGTCGTCGGCTTGAAAACAATTGGCAACGACCTTTTTGACCGGCTCAAACAACCGGGAGAATCGGCTAAAACAACCGAGACCTATATCGTCAGGGCCAAAGGCAAAAACGCTGTTGAATATTTGACCCCTTTGGCCGATTGAACGCGACCGATGGAAAGATCCCTTTCCATCGACACGCCGGACTTGGCCGCCGCACAAGCCCTTATAAAACCGGGCGGTTTCGGCCTTAATCTCGATTATGCGGGGCAAGAGGTTTTGGCCGTTTCCAGGCCCATCGCCAACATGTCCTGGGTGCTGATCCGAAAAATTACACGCGAAGAAGCGCTCAGCGCTACGGACACTCGCCTGACGACCTTGCTGGTGATTTTCGTGCTGATGATTGTCGGCACCACCGTTTCCATTGTTGCCGTATGGCGGCACGGCAGTTCGCTCCGCGCCACTCAAGCCGCCGCCAACATGAAAGTCGCGCTTGAGCGGTTTGAAAACCTGTCCAAGTTCATGCGCGTGGTCACCAACAATCAGCGTAACGCCATTATCGCCGTTGACGGGGAAACCAAATACAGTTTCGCCAACGAAACCGCTGCCATTGAAGCCGGCATTTTGCCTGAGGAAATGATGGGAAAAACCATGGCCGCCATCATGGGGCCTTTAAAGGCGCAGGAATACGCCGCCATTAATAAGAACGTGTTGAAAAATTTTGAGCGGGAATCTCACACCCTTTCCTTCGGCGACGAAGACTCAGAAAAAACTGATGGACCCGATGCCTTCCAGATGGTGCAGGCGGATTTTGTGCCGCTCCGTGGCGACCGGGACTTCCCCCCCGCCGTATTGATGGTTCTCAACGACATTACCGAACTGACCCACGAGAGACGGCGAAGCGAAAAAATGCTGCGCGGACTGATCAATACGCTGGTCAGCGTCGTTGATAGACGCGATCCGTTTTCCGCCAATCATTCCGCCCGGGTCGCCGAAGTGGGTAGCTGCATCGCCTCGGAAATGGGATTAACGGAAATACACACCAAGACCGTCGATATTGCCGGTAGCCTGATGAATCTTGGCAAGATATTTATTTCCACCGAGCTTCTGACCAAAGCCGGGGACCTGACTCCCGAGGAACGGGCCATTCTCGGCAATGCCTATATGGTCACTGTTGAATTACTACAAAACGTAACCTTTGAGGGACCCGTCGTGGAAACCATCCGCCAACTCGGCGAGACCTGGGACGGAAGCGGCCCTCTGGGCCTTAAGGAAGAAGAAACCTTGGTGACGGCACGCGTCCTTGCCGTCGCTAATACCTTCGTCGGCATGGTCACCCCCAGAGCCTACCGGGGCGGTATGCCGTTCCAGAAAGTCGCCGATATTCTGATGCAAGAAACCGGAACCAAGTTGGACCGCAAAGCGGTCACGGCACTGGTCAATTTCCTTGAGAACCGGGGCGGCAACCGCCGCTGGGTGCATTTCAGCGATCCGCCGCCAGAAAAAAACTCTTCTGACTAACCCCATCCCCTACTAGTCGATTTCGGAAATGAAATCCCGATACTTACCCGATCGGGTCCGGGGAATTTCTTCAACGATAGAAAATGTCACGTTGAACGGGTGATTGAGCTTGCCAACGATCCAGTCCCGAAGCCCCTCTTTTTCCCCTCCAGTAAGCTCTCTTTCAACGACCAGCCGGGCCTCAATGGTTTGCATGTCCTTTTGCACAAATTGATATTGTCGCACCGGGGCAATCGCGAGAAAACTTTCGATGTTGCCGGCACTGAGCAGCGTCCAGCGTTTTTCTCCCCCCGGCAGCGTTACTAAATCCTGCTCCCGACCGATAATTCGCTTGAGCACGGGCAGGCCTCGACCGCAGGGGCAACGTTCACCCACCTCGGCAAAATCGCCGATATCATAACGGATCATCGGCATGGCAAAATTGTGCAGGGGGGTGACCACGACCCGACCGATTTCACCTGGGCGGCAAGGGTTTCCGTTTTCATCCAGAACCTCCAGGTACACCCCCTCAGCCTGAACATGATAATGGTCATGATCGGGGCATTGCAGGGCCAAATAGCCGACATCCCGTCCCGTATACATGTCCGCCACCCCTACGCCCCAGGCCGCGTAGCAGGCATCACGAACACCGGGGCGAAGGATTTCAGAAATTGTTTGCACCTGATCCAGACCATTCAGCTCGATGCCATTTTCCAGGCAGTATTGCGCCAGCCGATATACGTTGGTTGGATGGGTCAAAAGATATTTCGGCGCTTCGCGTTCAAGCCAGTCGACTTGTTCAGTAATGGTGCAGTTGATATTCAGACTGACTCCCGGACCGGTTTTGTAAATCAGGTCGGTCGCTCCCCAACGAGATGATTTTGCCCCATTGGGATACAAATCCTGGCCCTTGGCTGAGTTCCTGATTACCGCAAGCTTCCCTGAAAAATCACGGTTATGCCAAAGATGATCACGAAGGGTAAAGGCGCTCCAAAAAAG
>JABMOG010000363.1 GCA_013204265.1 Rhodospirillales bacterium | reverse complement strand
TTGGGTGATGTTGCCTGTTTCAGCTTTTTTCCCGGAAAGAACCTAGGCGCCTATGGCGATGGCGGTGCGGTGACCAGCAACGACAAGGATTTGATCGAAACAATCCGGCGGATCGCCAATCATGGCCGCAAGGACAAGTACACCCATGATGTGATCGGCGTGAACAGTCGGCTTGATGGCCTGCAAGGCGCCGTTTTGGGGGTCAAACTCCCACATATGGAGGACTGGAACGCCCGGCGCCGTTCCAGGGCAATGCTTTACGATTCCCTTTTCAAGGACACGCCGGTCCGGCCGCTTGGCGTCGCCGAGGCGGCGGCGGCTGTCTACCATCTTTATGTGGTGCGCGTGCCGGAGGCCGAACGCGACAGGCTGGTCACGGTGCTCAACGATCAGGGCATCGACGCCGCTGTGCATTATCCGGTGCCGTTGCACATGCAACCGCCGTTGGCAGGGTCGCAAACCACGGCCTTGCCGGTCACCGAACAGGCCGCCCGCGAGGTCATCAGCCTTCCGGTCTATCCCGAGATGACTGACGAAGATGTTCATCGCGTTGCCGATACACTCAAGGATGCTATAGCCTAATTCCATGTGCGGAATAGCCGGAATACTCTCGACCTCGGGCATCGCCCCCGGCGTGCTGGCGGCGATGGGCGATGGGCTTGTTCATCGGGGACCGGACGGCAGCGGCACCCTCTATCATTCGGCAACGGAGGGCTCGCGGGTCGGCTTCGACGACGGGCCGCCGAAGATGATGGCGAATACCGTTGCCGGGTTTGTTCACCGCCGACTCAAGGTCCTCGACCTCTCGGACGCAGCGGCCCAACCGATGATGGCCGATGGCGTGGCGTTGATCTTCAACGGAGAAATCTACAACTACCGTGACTTGCGCCGTGAACTGGAAGCCGAAGGCGCGGTTTTTTCCTCCAGCGGCGACACCGAAGTCGTACTGAAAGCCTACCGGGCCTGGGGGCCGAACTGTTTCGCGCGCTTTCAGGGTATGTGGGCATTGGTAATTCTGGATGGCCCGAATAATCGCGTCGTCCTGTCCCGCGACCGGTTCGGTATCAAGCCGTTGTATTACGCCCGCACCGAAGAGGCGTTTGTTTTCGCTTCCGAGATCAAGGCGCTGTTCGGGGTTCCCGGGGTCAGCCGAGATGCGGACCGGCGCACCATGGCGCGTTATCTCGGCCTCGGTACTGTTGATGATGGCGAGAACACCTTCTTTCAGGATATCCGGCGCTTTCCGGCAGGTCATTGGGGAACGGTCGCGCTCGATGCGCCGGACAAAGGCGTTCATCTCCATCGTTTCTGGACCCTCGGTGACGCCCGTTTTGAGGGCTCCTTTGAAGAGGCCGCCGGGCAGTTCCGGGAGATGTTTGCCGATGCCGTCCGCGGGCATTACCACTCAGATGTCGCTTCGGGGAGTTGTCTTAGTGGCGGACTGGATTCTTCGTCCATCGTTTGCACGGCGGGTACCCTGCGCGGGGCGGAAGACCTTGCCAACAATTCGTGGAAGGCGTTCGGGTATGTCCCTGCCGACGGACATTTATCGGAGCAGGCCTATATGGAGGCTGCGGCCAAAGTTTCGGGGGCCGCGTTAGACATCGTCACTGTTGATGATGTGGCCTTTGCCAATGCTGTTCCCGGTATCCTTTCCCATCATGATGAGCCCGTGGGCTCGGCCAGCGTCTGCGCCCAGTGGTTCGTTTTTCAGCGCGCGGCGGCAGAGGGCATCCGCGTTATGGTCGATGGCCAAGGTGCCGACGAGAGCTTCGCCGGCTATCAGGGATATCTTGCAAATATGGCCCGGAGTCCGTTTCGCGTTCTTGCCGACACTGTCTTGCCGGCACAATTGAGACGGCGTCTGATGCGCCGAAACGGGAATGGGGTTCAGGCGATGACCCCGGCGCTCGCCCGGCTTGCCGAATATGACGGGCCTTCGGACTTGGTGCCGCGTCACGACCTTCGCCGGACCCTCGCCGCCGATTTGCAATCGCGGATACTTCCGGCGTTGTTGCGATACGAGGATACCAACGCGATGGCGCATTCCATCGAAGCCCGGGTGCCGTTTTTGGACCATCGCATCGTCGAATTCGCTTTTTCACTGCCCGATGAGTGGAAAATCAGCGGCAATGTGCAAAAACACATCGTGCGGCAGGCGATGAGGGGATGTGTTCCAGACGAAATTTTGGACAGGAAAGACAAGATCGGATTCCATGCCGGGAAGGGACGTGTTTGCACCTTTGCCCGAAGTCTCGGTAACGAGATCATCGCCAACGCAACCGAGCACGAGCGGGACTGGTTCGACAAGAAATCGGTGGCAGGGATTTTCGATGAAAATGATGTCGGTGATGAACGGGAGAGAGTCCTATGGCGGGTCATCAACGCAAAACTGTGGGCGCGGTCCCTTAATTA
>JABMOG010000362.1 GCA_013204265.1 Rhodospirillales bacterium | reverse complement strand
CCCGATGACAAGGGCGTGGCGTCCCTCAAGACCGGCAAGTTTAACGTTGGCCTTGATTTCGGAAATAGAGGGCTGGGCGACCGGAGACGGGCGCACGATTGCGCCGACGGTGCCGCTCCAACGGCCCGCATCGACGTTCAGGCTCAGTGACTGGAACCGGGCATCCCAGCGCTTGACGCCATATCGAAGCGAGGCGGGTCCATTGCCTGTGCAGTTCATTTTGAGGCTGGCGAAAATGGAATGCAGTCCGGGGCATTCCATACCGACCAGCCGCGTCAACCCCAACAGCATGGCGACGGTGCCCAGCCACTCTGTCGCCGCCAGGGCGGGAAATATTTTGGCCAGTCGCTCGACGTCTAAACCCAGGGGAAACGTCCCGCTTTTGTCGGCCATGTCGTCATCGGAAAGCTCAACGCAGGTCAGATCGTCGAGGGGAATGGCCGGGGCCGGCGTCCACTCGTTGCTGTGTGTGGCCGTATCTGTGCCTGCCTTTAAACGCACCTGGGCGGCGTCGGCGTCGCGGCAAAGCACGGAAAACCGGAACTCGTCGGGCGATTTGCTTTCGGTGACGCTGGAAGTCACCGCATCACCATGAAAGACAGGCCGCGAGAAGGTTACGGTGATGGCGGCGGGAACGGCCTTGATCCTTGCCTCCCCGACATGCTGGTCGAGCCCCCATAAAAGGCTGTGGATGCCGTGCACCAGCGATCGCCCATATAAAAGACGACGCGCGGCCAAGGCATCGACATGGATAGGGTTGGCATCGCCCGACAACAAGGCGAACGCACGGCTATCTTCCAGCGAAAATATCTTCTTGGCCAAGCTTTCCCCATCTATCAGATACGAGCCCGAAACCCCGGATGAGATTGTATCCGAACACACCTGTTCCCGAAACCAGGAACGATAGTTCCGTCGCTTGCCCAAATACAATTTTATTCACCTTTTCTAAAAAAACAAACGTTCAGGTTGATCTATATAAGAAAATCGTGAATTGTGTTGCGTCCTGGGAATAAGGGGGGGGCCGGGACGGGGGTTGCTGGGGAAATAATGAAAAAAGTTCTAAAACAGGGCGACGGGGAGACCAAAGACAACACTGGAAACTACACGCAGGAATTGTCTTTCGAAGAACTTGTCGGTCACGACGAAAAACTGAAGGTTTTTAACGACACGGTTCCCGCAGGGATTCTGGTGCTCAGGGTCGATGACGGCAAGGTGGTGTTTTCCAACCGGTTTTTCTTTGAAGCCCTGGGCGCCGATGGCAACCAGGTGTTGGGGGATTCCTGGGATGACTTCTTCTTCGATCCCGAAGAGCGTCAGAAAATGATGATGACGTTCGCCATTGAAGGCGTTGTCCGTAACTTCGAAATCCGCCTCAAGAAGACCGACGGGGAAATTATCTGGGGGCTGGCCTCGATGGCCGAAATTCCTATTCAGGGCGAAGACCTGCTGCTGTTCGCCTTTATCGATATAACGCCTTTAAAAGAAGCCGAGGCGGAAATCCGCAATCTGGCCAACCACGACCCCCTGACCGGGCTTCCCAGCCGCCGCCTGTTTGATGATCGCCTGGGCGAAGCCATGGCCAGGGCGCGGCGCGAAGAGACTGAAATGGCGATTCTGTTCATCGACCTGGACGGCTTCAAGGCCGTCAACGACACCCTGGGCCATGAGGCCGGCGATCAGGTGTTGGTGGAAGTATCAGAACGCCTGCATTCCTGCGTCCGCGAAATCGATACGGTGGCCCGCATCGGTGGCGATGAATTCATTGTCATCATCGAACGCCAGGATATTTCCCGCGCCATGGTAGTGGGCGATCGGGTGGTGAAAAGGCTCAGCCAGCCCATCGAAACGCCCGCAGGCGTTGCCAATATCGGCGCCTCCGTCGGCATTGCGGTTTATCCAAAAGACGGCAACACCGCCGTGGCGCTGATCAAATCCGCCGACAAGGCCATGTATGCCGTCAAGAAAACGACCAAGGGCGCCGTGACGCTGGCGTCCTGACAAGCAATAGCCGTCTTCGGAAGCCGTTTGCACAAAAATCCCCGAGATCAGGCGGGCGAACCTGAAAATCAGGATTCCGGCGATCAGGATCGGCATGGACGATCTGATGGTGTTGGTGATCGGGGTGCTGACGACGGCCCGATACAGCAAAGGCCCGCCAATGAGGGCGGATATGGGAGTAAAGTTTTCCGTTTTCTTTATTTTCCTGTGCGCGCGAAATGCG
Organism: Rhodospirillales bacterium; assembly: GCA_013204265.1. Classification (GTDB taxonomy): domain Bacteria; phylum Pseudomonadota; class Alphaproteobacteria; order Rhodospirillales; family Casp-alpha2; genus Casp-alpha2. Next base: position 453 of record JABMOG010000362.1, on the reverse strand, counting down.
AATAAACTATCTTGTCACGGTAATGATTGCGATTTTAAGGGGGATGTTCTCCTGCGTGGTAGTATTCAAGGGAGACTCGAAATTAAACATGGTTTTTGCTAAATCAACGCTACAATTCTAAACCGCTTTTTTAAACCTTTCGGAGGGCTATCCCATCGTTTCGGACGTACGTATCCTGGACTGGCCCCGTGAATCCGCCCGCCCTGTGGCCGATGGCGAGCCCCGATTCGCGCACGCGGGCAGCAACATCGTCCTGGATTTCCATGGCGACCCCAATCGCGCCCGTCTGGTGGTGTTTTCCGACGGCAACCACCACATGGCGCTGGAGGAAAGCGTGGCGACGTTTCTTGCCGCCAACCCGGATGCCGAAGACGTTTTTTATGCCACCACCCCGCCGGGGCCGTTGGTGAGCGCGCTAAAAAAAGGCGCCCTCCATCTCGGTAACCTGTCGCT
>JABMOG010000361.1 GCA_013204265.1 Rhodospirillales bacterium | reverse complement strand
GGATGTCGGCGCTCATGGCGGCGACGGTGATAGGTCGACCGCGCATGGAGCCGGAATTGTCGATCAACAGAGTGACAACGGTATCGCGGAACTCGGTCTCGGTTTCCTGCTTAAAGCTCAACGGATGCGACGGATTGGCAATGATCCGCGCCAGACGCCCGGCGTCGAGAATGCCTTCTTCGAGGTCGAAGTTCCAGGACCGGGTCTGCATGGCCATCAGGCGGCGCTGCAAACGATTAGCCAGCCTGGAGACGACGCCCTGAAGGTGGGACAATTGCTGGTCGAGTTGATGGCGAAGGCGTGCCAGTTCGTCCATCTCGCACAGGGTGCCGGCATCCACGACTTCATCGAAGGTGGTGGTAAAGACTTTATAGGCGCTTCTTCCGGCGCCATCGTTTATCATCCACGGGCGGTCCCATTGTGAGGGTCCGGCAGGTTCCTCGTCGCCTTCACCGGGCAGGAATTCATCGCCGCCGCCGTCCGAATGATCGCCGTCGTCCATGAAATCGCTCTCTCCCCTTTGGCCGGCCATGCTTCCTTCGGCATCCATATCGGACTCGTCGCCGTCATCCTGATCCTGGCTTTCCTCGTCGGCGTCATCATCCCGGGCCTCATCGTTCGGGTCCGTGGACTCGGCTTGGTCATCAAACAGATCAAGGGTTTCAATCAAAGACGCCACCTGGGTTGCGAACGCGTCTTGGTTTCCCGCTACACCGGACAGTTTTACCATCTCGGAACCCATCCGTTTGTCCAACCATTGGCGCCAAATCTCGATCATGCCTTCGGCGGCCTGGGGTGGCGCTTTTCCGGTCAACTGCTGGCGAGCCAACAGGGCCAGAACATCGGCCAGGTCTGCGTCCTTGCGCTCGGTTACGCCGGCGAATCCCTTGGCCCGGCAGCGTTCGTCTAAAAGGGCATCGAGATTGGCGGAGACCCCGACCATGCGCCGTGCGCCCAAGCTTTCACAACGAACCTGTTCGATGGCGTCAAAGACGGCCCGGGCCTCGGCTCCCTGGGGGACGTGGCGCTTATGGACGGTTTCGTTATGGTGATGCAGGCGCAAGGCAAGGGCGTCTGAGATGCCCCGCAATTTTGTCAAAGCCTCTTTGTTCACCTGCGGTGGCGGCGACGGCAGGCTGACCACATTTCCGCTCAGGGTAGCACCGCCGTGGCCGAACTGAACGGTGACCTCGGGTTTTCCGGTCAACGCCTTGCAGGTCGCCGCGGTGACCCGCTTCAGAAGATCGGATGTGGGTTCGGTAGGAGGCATTTGTCAGGGACTACCCACTAGACCTCTTGAATAACGGATTCAGGTAATTCCTCGCCCATGCAGCGTTGATAGTATTCGGCGACCACGGGCCGTTCTATCTCGTCACACTTGTTGAGGAACGTGAGGCGGAAGGCGAACGCCGTATCGCCGAAAATTTCGGTGTTTTCGGCCCAGGTCATCACGGTGCGGGGTGACATAACGGTGGAAATATCGCCGTTCATGAAACCGGCACGTGTCAGGTCGGCGACTTCGACCATGGCGCTGGCCTTTTCGCGTCCTTCCTTGGAATTGAAGGTCGGCACCTTGGACAGGACGATTTCGAGTTCCTCGTCGTGGGGCAGGTAGTTCAGGGTGGCGACAATGTTCCAGCGGTCCATCTGTCCCTGGTTGATCTGTTGGGTGCCGTGATACAACCCTGTCGTGTCGCCCAATCCGATCGTATTGGTGGTCGAAAACAGACGAAAATAGGGGTGCGGGCGCATTACCCGGCTTTGGTCCAACAAAGTCAGCTTGCCTTCGACTTCAAGCACGCGCTGGATGACGAACATCACGTCGGGGCGTCCTGCATCGTATTCGTCGAAAACAAGGGCGGCCGGGTTCTGTAGTGCCCACGGCAGAATGCCTTCGCGAAATTCCGTAACCTGTTGGCCTTCGCGCAGCACAATGGCGTCCTTGCCGATCAGGTCGATGCGACTGATGTGACTATCCAGGTTGACGCGCACGCACGGCCAGTTCAGGCGCGAGGCGACCTGCTCGATGTGCGTCGACTTGCCGGTGCCGTGATAGCCCTGGATCATCACGCGGCGGTTGAAGGCGGAGCCCGCGAGGATCGCGAGCGTCGTGTCGGGATCGAAGACATAGCCCGGGTCGAGGTCGGGGACGCGCTCGTCGGCGACGCTGAACGCGGGGACCTTGAGGT
>JABMOG010000360.1 GCA_013204265.1 Rhodospirillales bacterium | reverse complement strand
TTTGCCGGCCTTTTCCTTGAACTGGGTCATCCGGTTGAGCCAACCCAGCCGCGCCACGCAGTTAAAAATCCAGGCCAGTTCGGCATGGCCGGGGACCTGGCTCTGGTTGAAAATGATGTGGCGTTTGGCGTCGATGCCCGCCGCGATCATAGCCGCGGCGACACCCCGGGTATTGGCGCGCAGCACGGCCGGGTCCTGCCACACGGTTATGGCGTGCAAGTCGACGACGCAGAACAGGCATTCGTAATCGTCCTGCAGGCGCACCCAGTTGCGGATTGCGCCGAGATAATTCCCCAGGTGCAGATTACCGGTCGGCTGTACGCCGGAAAAAATTCGCTCCATCGACACTCTCTCCCAATTGATCCCGCCTTTTAGGGTGTCCCGCCGCCGCGATAAAGACTTTTCAAGTCGCCAGGCCGCGCCGCGCCGAACACCAGCGCCAACCCACCGAACACCGCCATGCCGCCGCCGACCAGAACCGCCAGCGTCCACGCCCGGTCCGCTACCGATCCGCTCAAGCCGGGCTCTAGCAACGCGGCGGCAAAATACAACGCTACCGCCATGCCCACAGACGCCGCAATCATGCCCGGCAGGCGCCCGGCCAGACGGCGGTCGATAACAAGATGTCCCCGCCTATGCAGCACGTACGCCATGATGCCGGCGTTGAGCCAGCTTGAGACCACCGTCGCCGCCGCAATCCCGACATGCAGGAACGGCCCCATCAAAATCAGGTTGAGGACCAGGTTGACGAACAAGCACAACACCGAAATCTTGACCGGCGTCGCCGTGTCCTCGCGACCGAAAAACCCGGGCGCCAGGGCCTTGACCAGAACGTACGCCGGCAGCCCCGCCGCATAGACCGCCAGCGCCGCCGCCGTCGCCGCCGTTTCCACCGCGCCGAACTGGCCACGTTCGAACAACACCCGAATCACGGGGCCGGCAATGACCATCAGCGCCGCCGCCGCCGGCAGGGTCAGCAACAGGGAAAATTCGACGGCCCGGTTCTGGCTGTGCAAAGCGCTGCCTAAGTCACCCGCGCGGACCTGGCGCGACATCATCGGCAACAAAGCTGTGCCCACCGCGACCCCCAGCACGCCCAGCGGCAACTGGTTGACCCGGTCGGCAAAAAATAGATACGAGATCGAACCGGTCGGCAGCAATGAAGCGATCACCGTGTCGATGACCAGATTGATTTGATAAATGCCAGCGCCCACGGCGACCGGAGCCATGCGCATCAACAGGTCGCGCACGTCCGGGCTAAGGCTGGGCCGGGGTAGTTTCAGCCACACCCCCTGGCGCCCACAGGCGACATACAGCCAGATGAATTGCACCACGCCCGCGCCCGCCACCCCCCAGGCCAGCGCATGACCGGCGCTTGGCGTATACCGCGCCAAACCTACAATAGCCCCGATCAGGCACAGGTTGAGCAGGATCGGCGTCGCGGCGGCGGCGGCGAAACGGCCCAGCGAATTCAGCACCCCGGCCATCAAAGAGACCAGAGAGATAAACAAAAGATAGGGAAACGTAATGCGGGTCAGTTCCACCGCCAGATCGAATTTTGCCGGATCGCCGACAAACCCCGGCGCAAAACCCAGCATCACCAGCGGCATGGCGATTTGGATCACTGCCACGAACCCCAACAGGGTCCAGAACAACACCGCAAAGGCGGCTTCGGCAAATTTTTGAGCGGCCTGGATTCCGCCGACCTCAACCCGGCCCGCGAACATCGGCACGAAGGCCATCGAAAAGGCTCCCTCGGCAAACAGGCGGCGAAACAGATTGGGCAACTTGAAGGCGACGAAGAACACATCCGCCCCGGCCCCGGCCCCCAGCACGGCGGCGATCAGGATGTCGCGGACAAACCCCAGAACCCGGCTGACTAAGGTGTAGCCACCGACGGTGGTGATCGACTGCAGAAGTCTCAAGGTGTGGCGGTCTCCTTGGCCCGCGTCCTCAATAGCGGTTTTTTATGGCAGCGAAAAGGCGGGGTGATAGCGTCAGGCGGGCGACACTTCGCCGCCCGTCTTGTTGGGGGCGTCTTTGCCCGGCTTCGGCCCGGCTTTCTTTTTCTGCCGGGAGGGTTTGGCCGGCGTTTCCGCCTCGGTTCCATCCGTCATTATTTCCAGCAACTCGGTGCGCAGAATTTCGAGCTTTTCTTCCTGGTCGACTTTCAGGCCGAACACGTCGCGGACATAGAACACATCGACCACGCGCTCGCCGTAGGTCGAAATATGGGCGCTGGAAATCTGCAGCCCCGACGCAGTCAGAAACGCGGTGACGTCGTGCAGCAGCCCCAACCGGTCGCGGCAATTGATTTCGATCACCGTCTGGCGCATCGATGCCTTGTTGTCGATCAACACCCTGGGCGGGATCAAAAAAGCACTGGCGCGCCTTTTAATGGAAGCCTTTTGCGCAACCGCCAATTCGCGCGCCGAATGCAGCCGCCCCGACAGGGACTGTTCTATGCGTGTACTCAACCGGGCCAGGCGATCCTGGGAAGCATAAGCGTTGCCCTCAGAATCCTGAATGCGGAACATGTCGAGCGCCATGCCGTTGGTCAGGGTTATCGCCTTGGCGCCGACCACCGACCCCCCGGCCAGGGCTATGGCGCCCGCGATGGCGGCGAACAGGCCCGGATGATCGGGCGTGTAGATGACGATCTCCGTAGCGTCCCTGGCTTCTTCCACCCGGTGGGAAATGGTCAGCTTTTGCTCATTATCCTCGGCTTCGCGGATCAGGTTTGCGTGATAGGCCAGCGTGCCGGTATCGAACGACAACCAGTAATCGTGGTTGCCCCGGGCAAAATGTTCCTCAATATCCTGCCGGGGCCAATTCTCCAGACGCGCCGCCAATTCCGCCTTCGCCTGGTCAACCCGTTCCGTGCGGCGGCCCGAAGGGACCGCACCGGCCAGGGCTTCCTGAGCGCGGTAATACAATTCCCTGAGCAACCCCGCCTTCCAGGCGTTCCACACGTTCGGTCCGACGGCGCGAATATCGGCGACCGTCAGGATCAACAGCAGCCGCAGGCGTTCCGGGGACTGTACCACGGAGATAAAATCGCTGACCGTCTTGGGGTCATAGATATCGCGCTTGAAGGCGATGTTGCTCATCATCAAATGGTTGCGCACCAGCCAGGATACGGTTTCCGTTTCCCAATCCGTGAGCCCTAAGCGCGGGCCCATTTGCTCGACGACCTCGGCCCCCAAAACGGAATGATCGCCGCCCCGGCCCTTGGCTATGTCATGCAGAAACACCGCCAAATACAGCACGCGCAAGGATTGCACCTGGCCAATCACCGCACACGACGCCGGGTGGTCCACCTTGAGGCGGCCGGTCTCAATCCCATTGAGGATGCCGATGGCGCGGATGGTGTGCTCGTCGACCGTATAGACGTGGTACATGTCGTATTGCATTTGCGCCACGACGCGCCCGAAATCCGGCACGAAGCGGCCTAACACGCCGGCCTCATTTAGGCGCGTCAGCGTAATGTCCGGGCTGTCGCCGCACAGCATATCCAGAAACAACTGATTGGCTTGCCTGTCCCGTAACATACGTGCGTTAACTCGCCTCAGGTTCTCCGATACCAGACGCAGCGCGTGGGGGTGAATGTCGGTCTTGTGGCGCTGGGCGACATGAAACAGGTTTAACAATTTCAACGGGTCTTTTTTGAAGGCGTCGTCCTCCGTGACCGTAAGGCGGTCGCCGTCCAACACGAACCCTTCGACCTCGCGTTTGCGAAACCCGAAATCGGGCAAGCGGAAGCGCTGGCGCTTTTTTTTCTGCTGGTCTTCGAGTACGGCGCACAGAACCCGGGTCACGTCGCCGACGTCCTTGGCGACCAGGAAGTAATGCTTCATGAAACGCTCCACACCCTGGACCCCGGCCCGATCGGCGTAGGCCATGCCCGCGCTGATTTCGTTTTGCACATTAAAAGTCAGGCGTTCTTCGGCGCGCCCCGCTAGGTAATGCAGGTGGCAGCGCACAGCCCACAGGAATTTTTCCGCCCGGGTGAACATCCGCACGTCCCTGGCCGTCAGCACGCCGAGGTCCCGCAGGTCCTTCATGTTGTCGACGCGGTAGAGGTATTTGGCGATCCAGAACAGGGTTTGCAGGTCGCGCAACCCCCCCTTGCCTTCTTTGATGTTGGGCTCCAGTACATAACGAGTATCGCCCATGCGGTTATGGCGGTCGTCGCGTTCCGCCAGCTTGGCCTCAACGAAAGCCAGCCCGGTGGATTCGGAAAATTCCGCCTGAAAGCGCTGGCGGAACTCCTGAAACATGTCCTGGTCGCCCCACAGCCAACGGGCTTCCAGCAGGCTTGTACGGATGGTCATGTCATTGCGCGACAGGCGCACGGCTTCTTCAATGGTGCGGGTCGCATGGCCGACCTTGAGGCCCATGTCCCACAGCGTATAGAGGATGTATTCCACCAACTGTTCGGTGTGCGCCGTCAGCTTGTAAGGCAGCACAAACATCAGGTCGATGTCGGAAAAAGGCGCCAGTTCCCCCCGCCCGTAACCGCCCGTAGCGGCAATCGACAAAACCTCGCCCGTCGTCGGATTGGCCAGCGGATAGACGCTGGTCAGCGCGAAGTCATGGATCGAGCGGACCAGCTGGTCGACCAGATAGCAATTGGCGTGGGCGACGTGACGGCTGGAGACGCCGTCTTCCTCGAAGCGGCGGCGGACCTCGTTCCAGCCCTGAGCGTGGGCGGTCTTGAAGATGTCCAGCACCTGGCCTTGCGTCTTGGGCGTATAGCCGGACCAGCCGACAAGCTCCTGCAGCGAGGCCAATAGCGCCTTGCGGTCGATGATATCGCGGGGTTTTGCTATGCTGACCATGTTGTTCCAGTCCTTATATAGCGCTGCCGTCAGCTCCGTTAAAGTGAAAGCCCAAGGCGTTTGTGGCCAATCTTAATTGTTGCAATATCGAAACATAAATAGACGCCTCAGAACTCGCCCTTTCTCCATTTCCCGCCAGCAATTTTTCCCAACGCCCCTGCAGCCAATCCGTGAGGGAACGAAAAGCCAAAAGGGTTTCCTGTAAATTTAATAAGAATAAAAAATTAATCTTACTAAACTCCCCCAAACCTCAGCCTTACCCCTCAGTAACCCCAAGCTAAACAAAAAAGATCAAATAAAATAGCCTATCTGCCAATTATCCCTGCGCCTTTGCGCAAAAAACCACTTCTAACCTCTGGCTGCAAATGACCAAAACTAAAATTCTCTTTTATTACAACGCATTAACCATAATCTTTGACCCTGGTCATAAACAAGATCAAAAAATATGCCTTAATGTTTAGAGCATATACGGCTTCAACATTCTCATTTCCAGCGACAGTCCAGGTGTCCGCCCAAAAACACCCTGGATTTTTGATGCACTACCGGATCAATCCTTCGTTTTGAGCTTTTCCTTCAAGCTGTAAATTGCCTCAAGCGCGGCCAGCGGTGTCAGGGCGTCGGGGTCGAGAGCAGCCAAGGCTTGTTCCACCGGCGACGGCCCGTTTTGCGCCGCAGGTTCATTCCGCATGGCGCTAAACAGCGGGAGGTCGTCGGCCAGGCGCGTCATCGCCGACGACTGTTCGCCCTGTTCCAGGATATCCAACACCTCGGACGCCCGTGCAACAACGCTTTTCGGCAGCCCCGCCAGGGCGCCGACATGAATGCCGTAAGAGCGGTCCGCCGCCCCCGGTCCGACCTCGTGCAGGAAAATCACGTCGTCCTTCCATTCCTTGACCCGCATGGTGTGGCAACGCAGGCCGCCGAGCCGCGACGCCAGCGCCGTCAGTTCATGATAATGGGTGGCGAACAAGGCCCGGCAACGGTTGGTTCCGTGCAGGTGTTCGACCACCGCCCAGGCGATGGACAGCCCGTCAAAGGTCGCCGTACCGCGCCCGATTTCATCGAGAATGACCAGCGACCTCGGCCCCGCCTGATGAATGATCGCCGCCGTCTCGACCATTTCCACCATGAACGTGGACCGCCCGCGGGCCAAATCATCGGCGGCCCCGACGCGGGAGAACAGGCGGTCGACAACGCCTATTTTCGCAGTCTCTGCGGGTACGAAAGATCCCATTTGCGCCAGCACCGCAATCAGCGCGTTTTGCCTGAGAAAGGTGCTTTTCCCGGCCATGTTGGGGCCTGTCAGCAACCACAGGCTGCCTTCCGGCTCCAAGCCCTCCCCTTCCCTGTTGCCCGCACCGTCGCCGCCTACCAGCCGGCAATCGTTGGCGATAAAGGCACTGCTGCCACTTTCGGCCAAGGCCGCTTCAACCACCGGATGGCGGCCACCGGTGATGAAAAAATCGGTGCTGTCGTCTACTTCGGGGCGGTTGTAACGGGCCTCGACCGCCAATACCGCCAACCCTTGCGCGACATCCAGGCGGGCCTGGGCCTGGGCCGCCAGTGCGATGGCGTCGGCACGGCCGGTAATTTCCCCGACCAGGTCGTCGAACATTGTCAATTCCAACGCCAGCGCCCGGTCGGCGGCCTTGGCGATACGCTGTTCCAGTTCGCCCAGTTCCACCGTCGAAAAACGCACGGCGCTGGACAGGGTTTGGCGGTGGATAAAGGGGCCGTCTTCGCCGAGCGGGATTTTGTCGGCATTTTTTGGCGATACTTCGATGAAATAGCCGAGCACGTTGTTGTGCTTGATTTTCAAGGTCGTAATTCCGGTTGTTTGCGCATACCCCGCCTGCAGCCCCGCGATCAGGCGCCGGCTTTCGTCGCGAAGGGCGCGCAATTCGTCCAGTTCCGGCGCATAACCCGGCGCGATAAAACCACCGTCGCGGGCATACATCCCCAAATCAGGAGCCAGCGCCCGAACCAGTCGTTCGATCACTTCCCCGTGGTGGCCGAGGTCATCGAGCGCCGCGGCAACGCCGCCGGGCACTTCATCGGGCACGCCCATTGGGGCGTCCTGCACCGCTCCGCTGCCTTCGAACAAGGCCCGCATTTCCCCCGCCCCTGAAAGACCGTCGCGCATGGCGGCCAAATCCCTTGGGCCGCCGCGCCCTAGGCTCAGGCGCGACAAGGCGCGTTCCATATCCGGGCAACGCTTTAGGATGGCGCGCAAATCGCCGCGAAGGCGCTCTGCATTTGTGAAATGCTGGACCATGTCGAGACGCCGGACAATGGCTGCTGGATCGGTCAGGGGGGCGGCGAGGCGTGCCCCCAGCAAGCGCGCCCCGGCACCGGTCAGTGTGCGGTCGATAACGCCAAGCAGGCTGTTTTTCACAGACCCGGTCAAGGTACACGTCAATTCCAGATTACGCCGGGTGGCGGCGTCGATTTCCATCACCGCGCCCGGCGCCAATTGCCGGGGCGTGGTCAGCCTTGGCATCTGGCCTTTTTGCGTCAATTCCAGGTAATCCATTAACGCGCCGGCCGCTGCCAGCTCTGAGCGGGAAAAATCACCAAAACCGTCCAGCGTCTTGACGCCATAGAACGCCTGCAAGCGCCCGGTTCCGTTGGCGCTGTCGAAACGGCTGGAGGGCAGGGGGCTCAAGGCCGCTTTCCAGTCTGCAAAGGTTTCGAACAGGTCCGGGTTCTGCAGCAATCCGTCCGGCACCAGCACCTCGCCCGGCGCAACCCGGGCCAGGACCGCGCCCAAATCATGGGGCTCCAGCGCTTGGGTTACAAAGACTCCGGTCGACATATCGACCCAGGCCAATCCCAGTTTCAACTTATCGCCACCGCCGACACCCGCAACGGCGGCCAAAAAATTATTGCGCCGCGCATCGAGAAGCGTCTCCTCGCTCAGGGTTCCGGGCGTCACCACGCGCCGAACCGCGCGGTTGACGACCGATTTTGAGCCGCGCTTCTTGGCTTCGGCAGGATCTTCGGTTTGTTCGCAAACGGCGACCTTGAAGCCCTTCTCGATCAGACGATTGAGATAGGTTTCGTGGGAATGCACCGGCACCCCGCACATCGCAATGTCTTCGCCCAGGTGCTTACCGCGCTTGGTCAGCGCGATATCCAGCGCCGCCGAGGCTTGCACGGCGTCTTCGAAAAACAGTTCGTAAAAATCGCCCATCCGGTAAAACAGCAATCCGTCGGGATGCTCGCGCTTGATCGTCAGATATTGGACCATCATCGGGGTAACGGCCTCAATCGGTTTGTTTTTTGCGGAGGACTTGGCGGATGGGGAGGCGGGCGATGATTCCGCCACGTCCCCGCCATTGTCGGCAGGTTCCGTCCGGGGCATCGGGGCGGCGGTTGGTGCGGTCATTGTTGGGCGCAATCAAGCATTAGCGGAACAGGTTAAGGCGTGGACCTTATCACAGGGCGGGCGGCCCTTGAAATGTAATCCACTTTCGCCCGGTGCCTTACCTGTGCTAACCGGTTACACATGGCCGCAACGCCCCCATCTACAATTCTGGTCTATGTCGGGTTCGACCGCATCGGCGACGGGCTGCTCAAGCTGCCGTTCGTGCGCGGATTGCGCCAGGCCTACCCAAAGGCCCACATCACATGGTTGGCGGGCAGGGAAACCAGTGTTTACGGCGGAGTGTTGGCTGAACTAACGGAGGGCCTGATCGACGAGATCATAGACTACGGCGGCATCGGCAACGGACCCGGCGAATTGTTGCGAGGGATGTCTAGTGGCCCCCTGGCCGGGCGACGGTTCGACATGATACTCGACACGCAGCGGATTTTCTGGACCACGCTATCGTTATGGAGAGTGCCGCACGGTAGTTTTATTTCCCCTGCTGCACGATATTTGCTGTCGTCGAAAAAGCCGAAACCGGGCTTTAAATCCGCCAAAACCATGCAGCGCCAATTGCTCGATCTTTTGGAACTGGCCAGCGGGCAGGTTTTCCCGAGCCCCGACACCCTGGAACTCGACCTCAGGCCCGCGCTTCATGAGGATGCCGCCCGGCTGCTGCCCGGCGGCCCGGACTATATCGGCTTCGCACCCGGATCAGGCGGGCCGCCGAAATGCTGGCCGCTGGAAAATTTCATCGCACTGGCAAACCGCGTAACGGAGCAGGGCAGGGTGCCGGTTTTTTTCCTCGGACCACTAGAGGCGGGCTGGCTTGAGCAGATAAAAAGCGCGGTTCCGAAAGCTTTGTTTCCATTGCAAAACGAAATTGCCGCGCATCCCTTGGGGCCATCGCCCTTGTTAACCATTGCTATATCGAAACGATTGCTGGCGGCGGTATCCAATGATTCCGGCACCGGGCATATGTTCGCCGTCGGCGGCGCGGCGGTGGTGATCCTTTATGGCGTTACCCGGCCGGACAAATTTCAGCCGATGACCGACAAACTGACCATGGTCCGCGCCCAGGACTTCGGTGGTGCTGAAATGCACTACATTCCCGTCGATCCCGTAGAAAGCGCACTGAACGGCGTGCTCAACATGGCAAAAATTTAATTTGTTAACTTTTTGCATTCATTTTGTGGCGATTCTTTTTTCCCCGGCGACCGGATAGCGGCGCATGATCCAGGCCAGCAGGAAAAGCCCCGGCACAGCGGCAAAGGCGCTGACCAGGAAAAAACCGGTCCAGTCGAGCGCCTCAGCGGCCCAGCCGGAACTGGCCGACAGGACATCCCTGGAAAACGCCGTCAGCGAACTTAAAAGCGCATACTGGGTCGCGGTGTAGGCCTGATTGCACAGCGAAGATAAGTACGCGACGAAGGCCGTCGTCGCCATGCCCGAGGTAACGTTTTCCGCCGTAATCGTCACCATCAGCATCGGCACGTTGTGGCCGACCTTGGCCTGAACGACAAACATCAAGGTGCCCGCAATTTGTAGCACGCCGCAGATCATCAGGCTTCGCAGGATGCCGATGCGGTTGACCAGAACGCCGCCGATCAGCCCGCCGACAATAATCGCGGCCAAGCCGAACACCTTGGTGACATTGGCGATCTCCACCGTCGAGAAGCCGAGCGCCACGTAAAAGGGGCCGGCCATTACACCGAGATAAGATTCCCCCAGCTTGTACAGCGCGATGAACGCCAGCGCCGCGGCCCAACCGGAGTGGCCCATAAAATCGCGGAACGGCGCAATCACCCCCGCATAGGCCGAAGCCAGCAGACGCGCCAGCCACACCGGCTGGCCGGCCTCAAGGTGCCGGGCGAGGCGGGCTTCCTCGGCCTCCGAGTTTTGTACCGATGGCCCGGCTTCCGGCTCGTGGGCCAAAAAAATTGTTACCATGCCGACCGCCACCAGCCCGCCCATGATGGCATAGACCTGTTGCCACGGGAAAACGGCGGCCAGCCACAACGCCCCCGCCCCGGCGCACAACATGCCCATGCGGTAGCCGAGCACGATAGCGCCCGCGCCCGCGCCCTGTTCGTCGTCGCTCAGAACCTCGACCCGGTAGGCGTCGATAACAATGTCCTGGCTGGCCGATGAAAAGGCCACGAAGACGGCGAACATTGCCGTCAGGCCCGGGTTTTCCGCCGGATTTGTCACGCCCAACGCAAAGATAGACAGCATTAGGACCGCTTGCGTAACAAAGGCCCAGCCCCGCCGCCGACCGAGCCACCGCGTGACATACGGCAGCGCCATTCGGTCGATCACCGGCGCCCACAGAAACTTGAAGGTGTAGGGCGTACGAACCAGCGAAAACAGGCCGATGGTGGTCAACGAGACACCCTCGACCTTGAGCCAGATAGACAGCGTGGAAAACACCAGCAACAGCGGCAGGCCGCTGGAAAAGCCGAGAAACAGAATGACCAAAATGCGCCGATCGCCGTAAACCCTGGCCGATTCGAGCCAGGTTTTCATGCTGCCCCGAACTTTATGTCGATGTCGGACAGCAAATCTTCGCACGCGGCCCAGACCTGATCCTCGCCAATGGCGCCGATGCAGGGGAACAACTGGTATTTGTCGGCCCGTTTATGACAGCGCCAGAAACAGTGATAACATTCCATTTCGCGGTAGACGAAACGCGCACCGGGCGGCGTGACTTCATCGGGATACGGCACGAAACTGCCAAAATGCCCGCCGCCGACAATGACCACGGTCGGACGACCGATTGCGATGCCTAAGTGGGCCGGGCCGGTATCGTTGCTGACCACCAGCGCCGCCCCTGCCATTAGGTCGAGAAGCTGCGGCAAGTGGGTTTTTCCGGTTAGGTTGACGACACCCGCCTCGCCGACAATCTCTTTGATAGCGGCTCCGTCACCCTGTTCGTCCGGGCGGCCGACGAAAACAACCCGCAGTCCTCGCTGCAAAAGCCTGCGCGCAATTTCCGCATACCCTTTGAGCGGCCAGCGCCGCCCAGGCTCATTACTGCCCGGATTCAATACCGCATAGGGCGCGCCCCCGGCGGTCCAGCCATCAAGAGGCGCCGGCGCAGCACGCCATGGTATTTGGGGCGTCTCCGCCGCGATGGTGCGCCCGGCCAGCGCCGAGAGAAAACGGAAATGGCGGATGACTTCGTGGGTCGGGTAGGGGCCGGTGTCGATGACCTCATCGGCCTGGCTCAAATAATAATTGAATTCTGAGCGCGTCCTCTCGCTGATATAGGGCAACGACGACACCGTTCGGGGCGCCGCCGAGACCCAGGCCAGACTGTCGGCCATCAGGGCGCGGCGCATGTAAGAATCGCAAACCGCGACAGCCGGGGCCAGCCCGCGAACCCACAACGACACCCGCAGCCGGTAAAAGGGCCGCCGGGCGAAGGCATGTTCATCAATGGCGTAAAACCGGTAGCCCGCGAAAACCTCATCCGCCAACCGGCCCCAGCTTTCGCAGCCAAGAACGGTGATGTCGGATTTTTCGACCCCGAAAACCTCGGCGTAATGGTCCAGCGTACGGCGAAACAGCACCATGTCGCCGATGCCGTCCATGCGCACGACCAGAACGCCGCGAGGTTTCTTGAACACCGGCCAATGCCGCGCAATCAGGTCCAGCGGCCGGAACATCCACCACCGCCGGCGCATACCGGCGGGCAAAGCGCGCCAAAACCCCGAGGTCCTGAACTGGCCGGGCGGTTCGCTATCAAGGGCGGGGCCGTCCATCAGCCGAGTTTTTCCGCAACCAGTTTTTTCAGGGACACGTCGGGGCGCGCGCCCATGTGGGAAATCACCTCTGCTGCGCAAATGCTGCCGATACGGCCACAGACGCTTAAGTTCCGGCCCGCCGTGACGCCGTGCAGGAACCCCGCCGCAAAGGCGTCTCCAGCCCCCGTGGTATCGACCAATTTGACGATCGGTTCCGCCGCAACGCTATGGACCTCGTCGCCGCTGACGATAACGCAGCCCTTTTCACTGCGGGTCAGGGCGGCTATTTCACAATGGCCACGAACGTGGCCCAGGGCCGCGTCGAAATCATCGGTCTGATACAACGACAAAATTTCTTCTTCGTTGGCGAACAAAATATCGACATGGCGTTCGGCCAGGTCGCGGAATTCTTCGCGGTGACGGTCGACGCAAAACGGATCGGACAGGCTGAGCGAAACCTTGCGGCCCGCCCGGTGGGCGGCGTCGGCAGCTTTGAGAAAAGCCTCCTTGGCGCTTGGCCGATCCCACAGATAGCCTTCCAGGTAGGTGATTTGCGAGGCCGCTATCATGTCTTCGTCCACGTCGTCGGGACCCAAATTCACGCACGCACCCAGGAACGTCATCATTGTGCGTTGCGCGTCGGGCGTAACCAGGATCATCGACGTCGCCGTTGGTGGGCCGTCGGTCGTCGGGGCAGAATCGAAGACAACACCGAGCGCCTGGATATCATGGCGAAAGACCTCGCCCAGTTGGTCGTCGTGGACCTTGCCGATAAACGCCCCCGCCCCGCCCAGCGAGGCCAGCCCGGCGATGGTATTGGCGGCTGATCCGCCTGAGCATTCGATGGCGGCACCAATCTGGCCATACAAGCGCTTCGCCTCTTCGGCTTCGACCAGCGACATCGCGCCCTTGGTCAGGCCTTCGGCTTCGAGAAGCCCGTCATCGGCATGGGCCAGCACGTCGACAATGGCATTTCCGATGCCGGTGACATCAAATTTTGTTTCCACGATGAAGAGTTCTCCTTGTTAAGGGGATGGAAAAATTCGCCCCGCCTGAGTATAACGGCGAGCCGCCCGGCGACAACAGGCTGGGGCCGGCGGTCCTTATCCGGCATATAAATCTTTAACGACACCTTGGCGCAATCAAAATGATACATGCATTTTCCCGAAGCCTGGCGCAACTCAGCGATCCACGTATCCGCAAAGTCGTCTGGTTCGCCATCGTGTGCGCCTGTGTGGTGTTCGCTGTGTTATGGGGGGCGGTCGGAACGTTGCTGACCACGACCTCGGTTTCTTCCTTCGGCTGGCTGGAATGGGCCGTCGATTTTCTGGGCGGGCTGGCGACATTGGTGCTGACCTGGTTTTTGTTTCCTGCCGTCATCGGCACCGTGATCGGGCTGTTTTTGGAGGACATCGCCTCCGCCGTAGAAGCCCGCCACTTCCCGAAACTTGCCCCCGCTGAGGAGCAATCCATTTTGCCGGCGTTACTGGTCGGACTGCGCTATCTCGGGGTGCTGGTGGCGCTTAACCTGGTATTGCTGGTGTTCCTGCTGCTCGGGCCGCTATTCCCTTTTGTTTTCTATGCGGTAAACGGCTATCTTTTGGGCCGGGAATACTTCGAGCTGGTCGCTATGCGTCGGCTCGGCCCGGACGCGGCAAGGCGTTTGCGTCTGGCGCACCGGGGGGAATTGTTTCTGGCCGGGGTAGTCATGGCGTTTTTGCTGACCCTGCCGGTGGTCAACCTACTGGCGCCCGTCGTCATCACCGCCGCCATGGTGCATCTGTTTGAAGGCTGGCGGAATGAATTAAGCCCGGATACGCAATAAGGGCTAAACGTAATAGGAAAGTGCGGCATGTTTCGGTGGAAAAAAAGCCAACCCGATAACGGGACCAAGGACGGCTCAACCCCGGCAGGCGCCACTGAGCCTAAAGACTCCGTCGATACCTCCGATATTTCCGCGCCGCCGTTGAAGCCCTTTACGGCTAAGGGTTCACACACCCCGGCCAAGCCGCCCACCGCGCCTTCGTTTCAACCTGCCCCGGCCCGCCGCACCCCGCCCAACATTCCGGGCGTAACGTCGAGAATTTCTGAACGCGCCACATCCACCGGGCACGACAGCAAACGCTTGGTCATCGGGCGCGATATTTCCTTACAAGGCGAAATCACTTCGTGTGACCGGCTTCTTGTCGAAGGCCGGGCCGAAATCGACCTGCCCAATACACACCAACTAGAAGTCACCCCCAGCGGGTTTTTCCGGGGTTCCGCCGAGGTCGAAGTCGCCGACATTAGCGGCCAGTTCGAAGGCGACCTGATTGCCCGTGACCAATTGATTGTCCGCGCCGGAGGGCGGCTCAGCGGCACCGTGCGCTACGGTCACATCATCATCGAGGCCGGTGGCCAGGTATCCGGCGACATGCAGTCGCTGGATGGCGCCCCGGACGCGGACCCGGGCAAGCCCACCGAGGCAGTACAAAGCAAGAAGCCCAAACCGAAAGCCGCGAAACCATGACTTCGGACAAACAATCTGGGTATTTCCGCCTTCTTAGTATTGGCCTGATTGCCATTGGGCTGAACGGTTGCTTTGGCCCGCCCGCCGCGCCACCCGTGACAACCGAAGGCCCGCACGGCCCTGTAACGGTAGCGGCGCTAGCAACTGAAAACACCGATACCGACACCTGGGTGGCAAAACCGAAACCTGCTTTGGCACCGGAAAAAATCTACCCCGCGCCGTCGCGGCTGCCCGGAATGAACGACAAACAGGTGATCGTTCTGTTGGGCGAACCTAAATTCGAACGCCGCGATGACCCCGCCCTGATCTGGCAGTACCGCACGCAAACCTGTGCGCTGGACCTGTTTTTGTATCGGTCTGCTGCCGGGGCCGATTACCGCGTTGACCATTTTGAGACCCGCAACCGGGAACCCGGCGCGGTGTCAGAGACAGACTGTTTTGTCGGCCTTCTAAAAGCGCACGAGCAACGTCAGGCCGGGTAGAGCCTTAAGCCGTTTCCTTTGCCTTGTAGCGGCACAGGTCATTGACGACACATGTGCCGCACAGAGGTTTTCGCGCCTTGCACACGTAGCGCCCGTGCAGGATCAACCAGTGATGGGCGTGCAGCTTCCATTTTTCGGGCGTGTGTTTTTCCAGCCCCTTTTCGACCGCCAGCGGCGTCTTGCCCGGCGCCAGGCCGGTGCGATTGGAAATCCGAAAAATATGCGTATCGACGGCGATGGTCGGTGCGCCGAAGGCCATATTCATCACCACGCTGGCGGTTTTACGCCCGACGCCGGGCAGGGCTTCCAATGCATCCCGGTCATTGGGCACTTGGGCCCCGTGCTCGTCGATCAGGCGCTGGCTGAGGCCGATGACATTCTTGGCCTTGGTGTTGAACAGCCCGATAGTCTTGACGTAATCGCGCAGTTTTGCCTCGCCCAGCGCGACCATTTGTTCCGGTGTATCGACAACCTTGAACAGCGGCCCGGTCGCCTTGTTGA
>JABMOG010000359.1 GCA_013204265.1 Rhodospirillales bacterium | reverse complement strand
CCGTTCATCAAGGTCGAGGCGCCCAAGTTTACCGAGGTCGGCTATGTCGGCCGCGATGTCGAGCAGATCATTCGCGACCTTGTTGAATTCGCGCTGCACATGACGCGCGAGAAACTTCGCAAACAGGTGACCGCGAAAGCCGAGCTGCAAGCCGAAGACCGCGTCATCGACGCCCTGGTCGGCGAAGGGGCGAGCGAAGACACGCGTCAGAAATTCCGCAAAATGCTGCGCGAGGGCCAGCTCGACGACAAGGAAATCGAGATCACCGTCGACGATACCTCGGGCGCAGGCATGCCGACCTTCGACATTCCCGGCATGCCGGGCGCCCAGATGGGCATGCTCAACATCGGCGAAATGATGGGCAAGGCTTTCGGTCAGTCGAAAAAGAACAAGACCATGACGGTTGCGGAATCCTATAAGGTGCTGATCACCGATGAGGCCGACAATTTGCTAGACGATGACCGCGCCGTGCGTGACGCCATTTTCGCGGTTGAGAACAACGGCATCGTGTTTCTCGATGAAATCGACAAGATCGCCGTCCGCTCCGACCGTTCCGGTGCCGACGTCAGCCGCGAGGGCGTGCAACGCGACCTGCTGCCGCTGATCGAGGGCACCACGGTGGCGACCAAATACGGCCCGGTACAGACGGACCACATTTTGTTTATCGCGTCGGGCGCATTTCACGTCTCCAAACCGTCAGACTTGCTGCCCGAGCTGCAGGGCCGCCTGCCGATCCGGGTCGAGCTGAGCGCGCTCAGCCGCGACGACCTGGTGCGTATTCTGACCGAGCCCGAGGCCAGTCTGATCAAACAATACACGGCGCTGATCGGCGTCGAGGATGTGGCCATAGATTTCACCGACGACGCCATCGGTGAAATTGCCGACATGGCGGTCGAGATCAATTCCGGCGTCGAGAACATCGGCGCGCGCCGGCTGCACACGGTGATGGAAAAGTTGGTCGAGGAAATCAGCTTCACCGCAAGCGAGCGGGGCGGCGAGGCCATCACCATCGACGCCAAAGACGTTCGTGATCGCGTTGGCGAGCTGGCCAAAGACGCGGACCTCAGGAAGTATATTCTTTAGGCGGCCAGGGGTGTTGTCAGTGCGCCGGGCCGCCGCGTTCTTTTGCGCCGATGCGGCCACGGATTTCGTGCAGGACCCATTCAATGGTGTCTTCGTCCATCTCGCCGATGGACTGGGATAGCAGGTTCGCCAGTTCCGTCGCCAGCGGGCTGAGGCCCGAGGTGTCGACGACGACGCGGGGGTGCGATAGCAGAGCCAGGCGTTCCAGGTCTTCGCACTCTTCCCAGGACAGCTCGAAATAGCCGCTGATCTGCTGGATCAGGCCGGTCCCCGGTCGGCCACGGTGGCCGTGCTCAAGGGCTGAGAAGTACGCCGATGTGACGCCCAGATCAGTTGCCATTTTTTTCAGCGAAAGGCCGCGGGCTTTGCGAAATTCGCGGACCCTGGTTCCGAACGGCGTCATTTCAGCTTCTTCAACAGGACGTACAGTGCGCCCTCGCCGCCGTCCTTCGGGGCGGCGTGGGAAAAGCCCCGGACAATGCGCCGGTGCTCGTTTAGCCATTTCGGAACGGCGGCGCGCAAAATTCCTTCGCCGGCCACGCCCTTGCCGGTGATCACCAGCACGGAGCGCCGTCCGGATATCTGAGAATCAAACAAAAAATCCTCCAGGACATCGTGGGCCTGGGCCTGGGTCATGCCGTGCAGGTCGACGCGGGCCTCGATCACAACCTTGCCGCGGCGCATTTTTTGTTGTGCGCTGCGCTCCAGCCCGGGGGCGCTGCCATGGCTGAGGTCGGCTGGAGGGCGCGGCGCAGTCGGTGCGGCCTGAGCGGGGGCTCTTTTTTTGCGTGGTGCGGGCGGTTTTCCCGGGTCCGGGGTCACGCTTTCCGTAGGGCTGAATTCGGCCAGCGGCTCAACGTCGCCGGTAACCTGAAGCCACAATGCCGCTTCCGCGTCACTGAGGGTTCGGACTTTCGGCGCCTTAGTCATCAATGATCACAATATGCAGACGCTGCGGGCCGTGTGCGCCCAACAACAGGGTTTGTTCGATATCGGCGGTGCGCGACGGGCCGGTGATCCAGTTGACGGTGCGCGGCATGAAGGTTCCGTCATTACCTTCTTCGTCGGCGACGTTTTTCTCCGTCCGCAGGCGGGCCCAGACCTCTTCGTAATCGCCGACGATTTCCGCCGCCGCAACTACGCAGATATGGGTGGGGGGAAGGAAATTCAGCGTCGTCGGATTGCCCGGCCCCGACAACATAACCAGGGTGCCGGTTTCGGCGACGCCGGCGAACGCTCGGCTGACACTCGCCTTCTCCGTGCCATTGGCGCGGCCTTCTTCGACACTCAACAAGGTTTGTTCCGTCCACGGAATGGTTTCTTCAGACGTTTCCGGGGAAATTTTCAGGGTCATCGGCAGGTTGTTCTTGGCCAGAAAGCGCGCCACTTCGCGCGGCACCCCGGCGGTGCTGGAAACCCGGGCCACGGTGGCATCGATGCGCTCGGCCTCGCGGATGAACAAATCCACCCGCGCCTTTTCGCCCAGCCGGCCGCGCGCCGGAATCAGGTTGGCCGGGTGGTTTGCCAAGCGGCCCCGGGCTTCTGTATGGGAGGCGTCTTGAGGCTCTGTCGTTGGGTCAGGGGACTTACCGGCGTTTTTGGCAATCGCGCCGCGAACCGCACCGAGAATTTCGCTGCGTGCATCGCTCATGGCCTTTCCCCCCGGTTCCAACGCGCAACGAAGGTGCCGCCTTGGGGTGCAGGCAAATCGCGATATTTCGTCCAGCCGCCAGCCAGCAGCAATCGCCGGAACCGCCCGCGGCGGCGGCCAAGGGCGGCCAGAACGGAGACCACCGGAGCCACGCCCAGGCGATACAGCCACGGGCGAGCGGCCAAAAAGGCCCAGCTTTTAAGCGCCCAGCGGGCGGGACGAGGCGTTTTTTCCTCGTCGAACTGTTGTTTGCGCAAGGCGCGCAACATGCGGGGCAGGGGAATACGCACGGGGCAGACGTCTTCGCACTTGCCACACAGGGTCGAGGCGTTTGGCAGGTCCCCGGCCTCATCCATACCGATCAGATTGGGGATCAGCACCGCCCCCATCGGCCCGGAATAGACCCAACCGTAGGCATGACCACCGATGGATTTGTAAATCGGGCAATGGTTCAGGCAGGCGCCGCAGCGAATGCATCTGAGCATTTCCTGAAATTCGCCCCCGAGCATTTTACTGCGCCCGTTGTCCAGCAACACGACATGAAATTCTTCGGGACCATCCAGGTCACCGGGGCGCTTCGCACCGGTACAAAACGTGTTGTAGACCGACATGTCCTGGCCCGTCGCCGAGCGTGCCAGCACCCGCAAAATCGTCGTCGCGTCCTCCAGGGTGGGGACAATTTTTTCAAGGCTGGCGATGGCGATGTGGATTTTCGGCAGGGCATACGTCAGATCCGCGTTGCCCTCGTTGGTCACCAGGGCGATAGAGCCGGTTTCGGCGATCAGCATGTTGGCCCCGGTCAGGCCGACATCGGCGGCGATAAATTTTTGCCTCAGCTCATCCCGGGCCTCCTCTAACAGCGCCCGCGGTTCACCCAATGAGCGTTCCGGGGCCAGGTGGGGATGGCTTTTTCGGAAGGTGTCGGCGACCTGTTCTTTGCTGAGGTGGATGGCCGGCGCGATGATGTGGCTGGGCGCCTCATGGCGAAGCTGAATGATGTATTCGCCGAGGTCCGTCTCGACGGGCTGAATGCCGTGGCGTTCGAGATGTTCGTTGATGGCGATTTCCTCGCCGATCATGGATTTGCCCTTGGTCACGGTTTTGGCCCCGGCATCACGGCAAATCCGTAGAATCGTAGTGCGCGCCTCCGCCGCCGTTCGGCACCAGTGCACCGTGCCACCGGATTCGACGACACGGGCCTCGAACTGCTCCAGGTAAAAATCCAGATTGGCCAAGACGTGTTGCTTAATATCGCGCGCCTGATCGCGCAAATTCTCGAATTCTGGCAGGCGGTCCGCCGCCTCCCGCCGCTTTACCGGAAACCCTTCCGACAGCCTGGCCAGCGCTGCGCGCAGCTTTTCATCGGCCAGGGCCCCGCCCGCGTTTTCCTTAAAATTTCCGGCCGTCGATTCCATTACGGCGTTCCCTCGGGCTCTCCCAAGGGCGCGTCGTCGGCCAGACCCGCCAGCACCTCGGCGACATGACGGACACGCACGCTTGCGCCGCGCCGCTGCAGCCGCCCGGCAATATTCATCAGGCACCCGAGATCGCCGGCCAACAGGGTATCGGCCCCGGTCGCCAGAATATCATCCACCTTGGCATCGACCATGCGCCCGGAAATGTCCGGGTATTTGACACAAAACAGGCCGCCGAACCCGCAACAGGTTTCGCGTTCTGCGCCTTCTTTCAGCGCTATGCCGGTAACCTGGCCCAACAGTTTCCGCGGCTGGTCGCGGACCCCCATTTCGCGCAGACCCGAACAGCCGTCGTGATACGTGACGACGCCGGCATAGTCGACCTTAAGGTTGTCGACGCCCATAACATCGACCAGAAACGACGTCAGCTCGAACGTTTTCTCCGCCAAAACCTTAGCCCGTTCCAGCCAGCCCGCATCGCCCTCAAACAACGCCGGGAAATGGTGACGGATCATGCCCGCGCACGATCCTGACGGCGCAACGACATAATCAAACTCCTCGAATACCGAGATGACTTTTTCCGCAATCATCCGGGCGTCCGCGTTATCGCCAGAATTATAGGCCGGCTGTCCGCAACAGGACTGCGCGCCCGGCACTACGACCCGGCAGCCCGCGTCTTCTAGGAGTTTGGCCGCAGCAAAGCCGACCGAGGGACGAGTCAGGTCGACCAGACAGGTCGCAAACAGGCCGACGGTGGGCGCATGGGGGGTGTTTTCAGACATGCCCGAACAATGATCGTTTCGCGCTTTAAAGGCAAGACGAAGGACGGTGTTGGGTGGAGTGATTTAACCGGTACAGGGTTAACATCAAAGAAAGGCCGCCTCACTCGAAAACTTTTTTATTTCATCTGAAGTGTCGCAGGGCTCAGAAACTGTTATCATCTCAACAACGGAGGGGTTTGCGGTCATGCGGCGCTTGTTTGGATTTTCCCAGGGCAATAATTTTTTCTGCGTTCTTGCGTTCGCCCTTAGCTTGGGCGTTGCCGGGAGCCCCGCCACCGGTGCCGAAATGACCCCGGAAACCGAAGCCCTGTTCAAGGCCGTGCGCACCGGCAACATGGATGCGGTCAAGAGACACGTTCTTGCCGGTGCCGACGTGAACGGTGAAAACATCAGTGGCCTGACGCCGGCGGAGGTCGCCATCGATGCCGGCAATTTCCAAATCGCCCATTACCTTCTCTTCTGGCGCAAGAACCGCCAGGGAGAGCGGCGCCCCCAAATCGTTTTCGAGCCACCACAGGCCCTGGAACAAGGAGTCCCGCCCCAACCCGCGCCGGCCCCCAGGCCGAAGCCTGTGGTAACCGCGGAGCCGCCGCTGCCCCCGGCTAAAGAACCCGCTGTGGCAGAACTGGTCTCCGCCCCCGAGCCAAAACCCGTGTCTGCGCCCGCTGAGGCACCAGTTGCCAAAACCGAGGTGGTCGCCGCGGCGCCTCAACCGCCGCCTAAATCCCCGCAAGCGGCGCCGGCACCGGTGCCTCTAGACGGACCCGCACCGACGCCCAGCATGTTTGAACGCGTGACCAGCTTCTTTTCCTTTGCGTCCGAGGACACGAAACCCCCGCCAGAGCCCAAACAGGCCGCCGCGCTTAATCGGGAGCCCGCGCCTGCGCCCGTTGAGACACCAATTGCCAAAGCCGAGCTGGCCGCTGTAGCGCCTCAACCTTTGGCGAAACCCGAGCCCGCGCCTGCTCCCGTTAAGACCGTGGTCGCCAAAATCGAACTATCCGCCCCCCCGCCTGCGCCGCGCCCTTCGCCTAAACCCCTAGCCACAACGCAAACCGCCCAAGCCAGCCCGGTTGCGGCGACGGTCAGGGCGGTGGCCACAATCGAAAAGCGTATTGATCCCATCCTCGGACGTTCATTGAGGCTGGGAAAGCCGGTCGCCACAAAAGTCACCGATATCTGTATTGATAAAGGATCGCGCCATTTATTGTTCTGCATCGAGCCGGTGAACTGGCCCGAAGAAATCGCCGAAGCGTTTCAGGTCCGCTCAAACCTCTACCGGGGCGCCCGGGCCATAATTCACTATGACGACGGCGCCGCCAGCCAGATTCACGCCTTATTTCCAACCCGGAATTTCGATGCCATTGCTGCTTATTTACAAAAGAGCCTTGGCGCACCCGGCAAGCCGTCCGACAGCTGGGCGGTCATGCCGGGCGAGCCCAATCGCCCAAACCGGATAGTGCGTTGGCGTGGCCCCGGCGCCAGTGTTCTCGAAATACGCCAGATCGATGATCTTCGCTGGTCCTCGACACCAGATACCAAACACGGCGTCGTCAGAATATACGCCGACGGTGCCGCCACGCTGTTCCGGTATGTCACATGGTCGGACTTCGTGCTCGCCCGAAATTCGAAATAAATAAACAGGGCATGCCGGACTAATTGGCGCTTAAGTGCCCTGCTTTTTCGGCAGCAACAAATAAAACTCGCCGCGCTGTTTCATTCGCCCGGCCACCGCGCCGGCGGTTGAGCCGAAACCAACAAACAGATCGCCGCGCACCGGGCCTTTTATGGCGCTGCCCGTGTCCTGGGTGATGACCAGTCGGCGCAGTGGTGTTTTGGCCTTGCCGGGCTCTGTCGTCACCAGCCACACCGGAATGCCCATGGGAATGTATTTTCGGTCAATGGCAAGGCTGCGGCCTGCAGTTAGGGGCACGCCTTGAGCACCGATGGGGCCTTCGCCTTCGATGATGCGGAAAAATATATAGGCTTTGTTTTTTTCCATCAGGTCGCGCCCGGCCAGCGGATTGGCCGCCAGCCACGCCTGAATAGTTTGCAGGGATACCTGCTCGGGCTTGAGAACGTTCATGGCCACCAGTACCCGGCCGATGGGGGTATAGCGCTGGCCGTTGCGCCCGGCAAAGCCGATGCGCACTGCGGAGCCGTCCTTAAACACCACCCGGCCCGAGCCCTGGATATGCAGGAAGAAAGCGTCGATTTCGCTATCTACCCACAGCAATTCCAGCTGCTTGCCCCGGAGCGCGCCATCATTGATGTCGGCGCGGGTGGGGTAGGGTGTCAATTTGTTATTGTCGAGCCGCCCGGCCAGGCTCTGCCCCTTCCATTCGTCGCGAAAGGCGCCAAGGTTTATGGAAATCAAGTCCTTGGGCCGTGCGTAAATGGGATACCGATAGGTCGCATCCGGCCGCCACGCACCGCGCAATTCGGGTTCGTAATAGCCGGTGAACAAGCCGGTGGGCTGGGCGTTGTTGGTGGCGTGGTGCGGGGTAAAGCGCGACTCGAAGAAGTACTGGACCTCGGTTTTAGAGGCGGTGTTGACCCTGGCCGCAGCATTGCACACAACCCGCCATTCTCCGGCTGTGGTCGGCAACGATTCAGTCCCGATGTTGCGGGCCGGAGGAAGGGCTTTGAGTTTTTCACACGACTTCAGAAACACCGCCAGGGCTTCGGCGTGGTTGTCGGTGATCCAGCCGGGAAGCTGGCGAAACGTCGTGGCGTCCAGCCTGAGGAAAGTGTCGCTTTGCGCCGGGGAGGGTTGGGTGGGAATGGGCCGGACGCCGCAGGCGCTAAGTAAAAAAACCAGCCCCGCCGCCGCCAGCAGCGGGCCCGGAATTTTCAAGGCGGCATAGCGGTTACTCAAGACTGTTTGTCGCCACCAGTGTCCAGTTAGGGTCCTTGGATTTGGTGTCCCGCGAAAACGTCCAAAAATCGGTCGCATCCATAACCGCATTGGGGTTTCCATCAACCACATCACCATTTTCGTCACGGGT
Source organism: Rhodospirillales bacterium (assembly GCA_013204265.1). Classification (GTDB taxonomy): domain Bacteria; phylum Pseudomonadota; class Alphaproteobacteria; order Rhodospirillales; family Casp-alpha2; genus Casp-alpha2. The sequence goes on along the minus strand of JABMOG010000359.1, from coordinate 9,510 downwards.
AGCGTTGATCTGTTCGCTACCAAACTTAACGGTAACGTTTACCGTGCTGCCTTCGGTAAAGGCCTCGACAATATCGGCGGACATAATCCCGACCAGCGTGTCTTCCATAGTTTCCCCGGCCTGTTCCCGGTCCCGGATAGCTTGCGAGAAGTTGCTGAAGACATCGGAGCTCAACAACGGTTTCAGGGCCTGGGAATCACCACCGGAATAGGCACCGAGGATAAGCTCGAACGCCATCCGGGCGCCGGAGATAAACTCTTCCGTATTGAAGTTCGGATCAAGGCGGCGGATTTCATACAACCCCCTGGCCAGTGGGTCGTCGTCATCAGAAATATCTGCGCCAGTGTCTAACGGGCCTTCTTTATCCGCCTCCCGACCAGGCAGATCGTTATAGTCGGTCAGCGAAATCACATTATCGTCTGGCGGCGCCTTTTTCTTTTTGTCGCCGGGGCGGTCTTTAAAGGGATCGTGAACAGGCCCCTCATGGCCGTCACGCCGACCGAGAACGCCGCGAAGACGCAAAACCAGAAAGGCCGCGATCATGGCGAAAAAAATGATGTCTATAAATTGAAAGCCGTCGTTCATTATTATTCACGTTCATTTCAGATTACCGTAGGGTAGCGTCTTACGCTGCCCAGGTCCATCGACCTGTGCCGTAAGGCGCAAGGGACGCAACTACTTACACGGTAGATAGGCAGATCAGCCGGAAAGAGCAAGCATGGGAGCTATAATTCTAGCCGCTTTTATCGCCGTACCGATTATTGAAATCACCTTGTTTATTGAGGTCGGCGGTCGGATCGGCCTCGCCCCGACGGTCGGCGTTGTCATTCTGACCGCCCTGGCCGGAACGGCCCTGTTGCGCCACCAGGGTCTTGCGACCCTAAGAAAGGCTCAGGCCAGCCTACAGGAAAACCGCTTTCCCATGGACGAAGTCTTCGACGGGCTGTGTTTGGTCGTTGCCGGCGCGCTGTTGCTAACGCCTGGGTTTTTTACTGACGCCATTGGGCTGTCCCTGTTTGTGCCGCCATTCCGCACCCTCCTGCGCCGCCGGATTACTGCATTTCTGATCGCCCGTGGGAGCGTAGAGGTTCACACCTCAGGCTTTAACTCCGAAACCGTTATCGACGGCGAATTCGAGGACATTACGCCCGAGCACGACCGAAAGACCGGAGGCGAGACCAGTTCCGGGCGGGAATTGCCGCCGGGAAAAAATCTTAACGACCTATAACTCCTTGAGAGAGGATTGGCCCGAAAGGTTGTTCCCGGCCTAAATCCATGATAGCCACGGGCCTTCCGTCACAGTGGTGGCGGCTTCATTCATCATCCGCAGAGAGAAATCATGGCAACCGAACCTTCAAACGACGCGGCGCCGGAACAGCCGATTATTATTAATGCCCAGTACACCAAGGACCTGTCCTTCGAGGCGCCTGGCGCCCCCGGCATCTTTTCGAAGATGCAGGAAGAGGCCCCCGAAATTAACGTTAACGTCAATGTCGGCGCCAATCCGCTTCAGGACAACACGTTTGAGGTGGTGCTGGAAATACACGCCGAATGTAAGGTTGGGGGCGAAGTCGCCTTTCTTCTAGAACTGGAATACGCCGGCGTCTTTACCGTGAACGTGCCCCAGGAACACGTGCAGCCGGTGCTGTTGATCGAATGCCCGCGCCTGCTGTTTCCCTTTGCCCGTAATATCCTGGCCGATGTTTCCCGTGACGGCGGCTTCCCGCCGTTAATGCTGGGGCCGCTCGATTTCGCCGGCATGTTCCAGACCCGCATGCTGGAAGCCCAGGCCGCCATGGAGGCCGCCGGTGAAAAGGGCGGTGACGGTGGGGGCGGGCCCACGGCAGAGTCCAAAGCCTAATACCCAGGATCGTCGACCCTTGGTATAAGCAGCTCAGGTCTTCCAGATCGGCTTGGTTAGTTTTTTGAGAAACTGCGCGTGCGCGGCGTCCTCCTCAGGGCTCGGCGCGTGGGGCCTGGGCGGGCGCTGGTTTTTCTCGAAGACCATCGCGGCCGTTGCGGTTTCCGCCGCCAGCTCCAGGCCCTGCTGACGGCCACCGATCAGCTCCAGATAGACTTCGGCCAACAGGCGCGCGTCTTTAAGCGCGCCGTGCAGGGCCCGGTCTGAAATATCGATCGAAAAGCGGCGGCATAGCGCATCCAGATTGACTTGTGACCCGGGGAACTTGCGCCGCGCCATTTGTACGGTGTCGACCGTGCGCGTCATCGGTATCGGATCACGTTTTAGGCGCTCGCGCTCAGCGTTTAAGAACCCCATATCGAATTCCGCATTATGGATAATCAGCATTGAATCGCCGATAAATGCATCAAAAGCATCAGAAACGTCGACAAAAAGAGGTTTGTCGGAGAGAAATTCCTCACTCAATCCATGCACCGCCTCGGCCTGTTCCGGCATGTCGCGCTCAGGGTTGATGTATTCGTGAAAATTCTGACCTGTCGGCAAATGGTTAATCAGCTAAATACAGCCGATTTCAACGATCCTGTCGCCCGACTTGGGGCTCAGTCCCGTAGTTTCCGTATCCAGCACCACCTCACGCAACTGCTTTTCCCCCTGTTACTATTCGCCCCATTGCGCGTGGTGGCCAGCGCCTCCCCTGCCAATTGCGGGTGAGTCTGACAATCTTCTGAATTTGGCGCAAGCTGTAGTGGCGGCCAAGCCCTGAATATACGACAAAGTCCGAGCGTTTTTGCTTTTCTCCATCCGGCGTCTGCCGGGCCAATATAGTCTCCAGGCGTTCCGGCGTCATGCCGGGCCGTCGCAACACCCGCTGGCGCTGCACAAACGCCGGTGCCGAGACGGTCACGACCGCGTCACAACGCCCCTCGCCCCCAGTTTCAAACAACAACGGCACGTCGAGAACCACCAGGGCACGACCTTGGCGGGCACACTGGCTCAAAAACACTCTTTCCCGCTGGCGCACCAAGGGGTGCAGAGCCGCCTCAATACGCGCCAGCGCGTCGGCGTCGGCGAAAACCTCAGTAGCAATCGCGCCCCTGTCTACGACACCCTTATGAACCGCGGCGGGAAACATTTTCTGGAGGATTCCGACGGCTTCTCCGCCCCTCGCCATCAGGCTGTGCACCGTCCGGTCGGCGTCATGCACGGGAATGCCGAGGCAGCGGAAGTTTGCGGCAGCCGTGGACTTGCCCATGCCGATAGATCCGGTCAGGCCGAGAATAATCATTGCCGCACGGCCGCCAGAACATAGGCCCTGAGGGCGTCGGTCACGGTGGGCTCGACGCCAAACCACGCCCGGAAGCCGGGCCGCGCCTGGTGCAACAGCATACCAATCCCATCGACAGTTGGGTTGCCGTGCCTCTTGGCGGCTTGCAACAAAGGCGTCATCAACGGAGCATAAACGATATCGTTGACCACCGCGTTCAACGGCAGGGGGCTGAGATCAATGTCCAGCGGCGGCTTACCCACCATCCCCAGGGTCGTTGTGTTGACCAACAATGCCGCGCCGTCCAGTACTGCCGAGCGCTTGTCCCAGCCGATTACATTGATTGCCCCGCCGATTTCGTTGGCCAGGGTATCGGCCTTTTCCCGCGTCCGGTTAACCAGCAATACCTCGGGGGCGCCAGCGTCCAACACAGCCGCAACCACGGCCCGCGCAGCCCCGCCCGCGCCCAGCACCACCGCCGAGCCACCGCCGGGCGTCCAGCCGGGGGCCTCGGCGCGCAGATTTTCCAGGAAACCAAAGCCATCGGTGTTTGAGCCAAAAAGTGTGCCGTCGGATTGGGCGACAATGGTATTTACCGCGCCCAATCTCCGGGCGTTATCATCCAGCACATCAACCGCCGCTGCGGCAGCCTGCTTGTGCGGGACCGTCACATTGACGCCGGAAAATCCCCGCTGCGAAAGGGTGGCTAAAAATTCGGCACAATTGTCCGGGTGCACTTCCAGCGCCTCATAGCTGCCGCTGATGCCGTATTCCTTGAGCCAAAAACCATGCAGCCGGGGCGATAGGGAATGATTGACCGGCCATCCTATGACGCCGGCCTGAATAGGACTCGCGATTATTGTGTCTTCAGACGCCATCGGTTCTACCCGGCCAATACATCTGCGCCCCGCAAAAACTCTAACAAAGCCAGCAGCGGCAGACCCAGTATGGTAAAGTAATCACCATCGATGCGGGAAAACAATTGCGCGCCGGAGCCTTCCAGCCGATAGGCCCCGACACTTTCCAAAATTTCAGGCCCTGACGTCTCCATGTAGCGTTCGAGAAAATCGTCGCTGAAGTCCCGCATCACAAGGCTCGGCGCCTCCTGGTACCGCCAAACGCATTCCTCGCCCCGGAAAACCGCCACCGCACTGACCAGGCGGTGAGTCCGGCCACGAAGGGCACGCAAGGTTTCCACCGCAGTTTCCCGGTCCGGAGGTTTGTCGAACCATTGCCCGTCGCATTCCAGGATTTGATCGGCGCCGATGACCAGGACGCCCGGCTGCTTCCCGGCCACAAGTTTTTCGGCGACATCCCAAGCCTTGGCCTCGGCCAGGGCGCCGGCTACGGATTCTTCGGCCTCTGTTTTCATACGCTGTTTGATTGTGCCCTCGTCAACGGACGAGGCAATGCATGTGTGCCTAACCCCGGCATGTCCGAGAATTTGGCTGCGGATGCGGCTGGCCGATGCCAGAATTAGAGGAACGGTTTGCGCCGATGGCTCGTTCAACGATTTCTCCTCAGGCGCTCTGTTCCCTGCGCTTATTGTACATCTGGAGAATAGTCGCCGCCGTTTCTTCGATGGATTTTCGGCTGACGTTAATCACCGGCCAGTTATGCTTGGTGTACAGGCGCCGTGCGTCGTTAATCTCGGTCGAAACCTTTTCCAGATCGACATAATCGGTGCCTTCGTCCTGGTCCAGCAGCCGCAGGCGTTGACGCCGAATTTCGACCAATCGCTTGGGGTCCTTGGTCAGCCCGACAATCATCGGGCCGGTGACCGTAAACAGCTCGTCCGGCAGGGCACACCCCGGCACGATCGGGATATTGGCGGCCCGGATACCCTTGTTCGCCAGATAGATACAGGTCGGTGTTTTGGATGTCCTGGATACGCCCAAAAGGACAATATCCGCCTTTTCCAAATTATGGGTCGATTGCCCGTCATCATGGTTGAGCACAAACTGCATGGCTTCGATACGGCTGAAATATTCCGCATCCATGACATGTTGGCGACCAGGCAGAGCGTGAACCTCGGCATCCAAATGCACGCCTAACTTTGCAATGATCGGATCCAATACGGCAATGCAGGGAACCTGAAGCTTGCGGCAGCCCTCTTCGAGCTGATTGCGGGTGTCGTCGTTGACGATGGTATACAGAACAAATCCCGGGTTTTCCTTAATACCGGCAAGAGCGTCTTCAACTTGGTCTTTTGAGCGGGTCATCGCCCATAGATGTTCGGTCGCTTCAATAGTATCGAATTGGACCAGGCACGCACGAGCGACCAAACCGACGGTTTCCCCGGTGGAGTCTGAGACAAGGTGCAAGTGAAAGGATTTGACGGTTGAATCGCTCATTTGGGCCCTGCGGACAATTTGGGGATAAATCCGACCATTTGGCAAAAGGGCCGTTCTATACACATTACCGGAATCTCCATACACCGGCCAAGACACCTGTGTAAAACATTATACCTGTGATCGTATGTTCTCTAAAACCGGGTCAAATAGAGACGTCTTTGAACCTTTTTAACGTTATTCACGATTTCTATGGAAACCCCGGTCTTTATGATCAAAATGAAAATATCAATCAGTTGTCCACATGTTTTAACAAATTTATCGATACGATAAAATCAACCTATTGAAAAAATTGTATATCTTTTAATCCCCGTTATTTTCCAGCCTACTACCACCACTACCTTTTTTATAAAAAATATCTAGATAGTATTAATAATGAAAAAACTTCGGACGCATCTTTCTCCATGACAATTCCATCACATTCGAAACGCATGATCCGGGCCTTAAAAGGCGAGGTTCTGGAAAGGCCGCCATTCTGGTTAATGCGCCAGGCTGGTCGTTACCTTCCTGAATATCGGGAGGTTCGTAAACAATCGAAAAACTTCCTGGATTTCTGTTATTCGCCGGATTTGGCCGTCGAAGTCACATTACAACCGCTAAGGCGCTATCAAATGGATGCGGCCATTATGTTTTGTGATATTCTGGTAATACCGGACGCCCTCGGGCAAGCGGTTCAGTTTATCGAAGGCGAAGGGCCGGTTCTTGATCCGGTCCGCACTGTTGACGAAGTTCGGCGCCTGTCGCCGGACCGGATGCATGAACATCTCGCCCCGGTCTATGAAACCATTTCTCGTTTGGCCCAGGAAATTCCCGAAGAAACGGCATTGATCGGTTTTGCCGGTTCGCCTTGGACCGTTGCCGTTTACATGGTTGAAGGACGCGGTGGAACCCAATGCGAGCGGGTTTTGCAATGGGCCAACGATGCGCCGGATGATTTTCAAGTTTTAATGGATTTGTTGGTTGATACCACAGCGGATTATCTGATCCGGCAGGTTGAACATGGTGCGGAAATCATTCAGCTGTTTGACAGCTGGGCCGGTGTATTGAACGACGAGCAGTTCCGGCGTTGGTCGATTGAGCCGACGCGGAAAATTGTTGATCGTCTCAAAGAACACTGTCCGGGGATTCCGGTTATTGGGTTTCCCCGCAATGTCGGTATCCGGGCGGAGGCCTTTGTTACAGAAACAGGGGTCGATGGTGTCAGCCTGGACCAAGATACGCCGCTCGATTGGATTGCCAACACCCTGCAGCCTTTATGCACCGTGCAGGGAAACCTGGATAACCAAATTCTTATTACCGGGGGTGACGAGCTGGACCGGGAGATTATAAAAATTCTCAAGGCGCTCTCTGGTGGTCCTTTTATTTTCAATCTCGGGCATGGCGTTTTGCCGCAAACGCCGCCGGAACACGTCGGGCGGGTGGCGGAATTGATCCTGGGCTGGCCGGAATCCAGCGGCGGTATCGGCTGATGGAACGGCTGGCCGTCGTTGTTTTCAATCTGGGCGGACCGGATGAGCCTGACGCCATCGAGCCGTTTTTGTTTAATCTGTTCAACGATCCGGCAATCATCGGTTTGCCCGGAATTTTTCGCACTCTGCTGGCAAAATTTATTTCCTGGCGGCGGGCACCCGTTGCCCGGCATATCTACAGCCAGATCGGCGGTCGGTCGCCGTTGCTGGAAGAAACCGAAGCCCAGGTTGATGCCTTACACAAAAAAATATCCGGCCTTGCCGACGAGGTTAAAATCTTTATCGCCATGCGGTACTGGCACCCCTTTAGCGAAGCGACCGCGCGCGAAGTCAGGGCCTTCAATCCGGACAGGGTCATTTTGCTGCCGCTGTACCCCCAGTTTTCGACAACAACAACGGGATCGTCGCTGAAAGAATGGGACAGGGCTGCCAAGGCCGTGGGGCTGGATACGCCGACACGCGCGGTCTGCTGTTACGGTTGCGAAGAAGGTTACATCGAAGGATTGGCGAAAATGGTCCAACCGGCTATCGGCCAGGCGGAAGAACAAATAGGCGGCGGCGGCCAGGCAAGAGTTCTTTTTTCAGCGCACGGGCTGCCGGAAAAAATCATAGCCGGCGGCGACCCCTATCAATGGCAAATCGAGCAAACCTCCGCCGCCGTGGCGGAAGCCCTGGCGAGGGCGTTAGGGCGGCCGGACCTGGACTGGACAGTGTGTTACCAAAGCCGCGTCGGCCCCCTGAAATGGCTCAGCCCATCGCTGGGTGATGAGCTGGAACGTGCCGGCCGCGACGGGGTCGGTGTTGTAGTGATTCCGATCGCTTTTGTGTCGGAACATTCAGAGACATTGGTCGAGCTTGATATAGAATACCGGGCGATGGCCGAGCAGCAGGGTGTGCCGGCCTACGTGCGGGTGCCGGCCTTGGGCGAGCAGGACAATTTTATCGGCGGTCTGGCCCGAACCGTTGAGGCTTGTATGATTGCTGGCGAGGGCATCGACTGTCAGGCTGGCGAGCGTCGGTGCCCGTCTGGGTTCAGCGGCTGCCCCCTGGGCGGGGCTTGATCGGGAGACGAGCGAAATGTTGGAATTACCGCCTGACGCATACCTTTGGGTTAAGGCCCTGCATATCATCAGCGTGATATCCTGGATGGCGGGGCTGCTATATCTGCCACGCCTGTTCATTTATCACACTGACGCCGAGGTCGGGGGCGAGCTGTCGGAAACCCTGAAGGTCATGGAGCGCCGCCTTTTGAGGATCATCATGAACCCGGCGATGATTTTATCTTTTGTTTTCGGCGGCCTGTTATTGATGAATATGGGCGCGGGAGCATGGCAGGAAGGCTGGCTGCATGCCAAGTTGTTATGTGTCGCCGGTCTTTTCGGCATACACATGGCGATGGCCCGGTGGCGGCGGGAATTTGCCGAGGACCGCAACACGCGGACGCAAAAATTCTACCGCTTTGCCAACGAAGCTCCGACCATCTTGATGGTCGGGATTGTTATTTTTGCCGTCGTCCGACCGTTCTAGGTTTAGCCGCCCAGCCTGGCCCGATCATTCTTCGATTGACAGAATGGGTCGGTTTGGGTAATTCTGCCGCTGTCTGTCGGTTCCGGCACGAAGCTTCTTTACGTTCGAGCAACTTCTCCCACCTTTTGGGCTTTCTGCCCGTATTCCGGATTTCGACATTTCCCGGCGGACTCAAGCCGAAGACTGCCCCTGTCCGGGTGGCGCAATAATTTTCCCTTTAGTCAAAAAATGAAACCTGACCCATGAATCTCAAAGAACTTAAAAGTAAATCCCCCGCCGATCTTCTGGCCTTCGCGGAAGAGCTGGCAATCGAAAACGCCTCGTCGCTGCGTAAGCAGGACATGATGTTTGCCATTCTTAAGCGGCTTGCGGAAAATGATGTTTCTATTTTCGGCATTGGCGTGCTTGAGGTTCTTCAGGATGGTTTCGGATTTTTGCGTAGCCCTGAGTCCAACTATCTGCCCGGCCCGGACGATATCTATGTCTCTCCCAGCCAGGTTCGCCGCTTTGCTTTGCGGACCGGCGATACTGTGGAGGGGGAAATTCGTGCGCCAAAAGAAGGCGAGCGGTATTTTGCGCTGCTCAAGATCAACCAGATCAACTTCGCCGATCCCAACGACGTCCGCCACCGCATTAACTTTGACAACCTGACGCCGCTGTATCCGGACGAACACCTGAAAATGGAACAGGACAATCCGGAACTAAACGATCCGACAACCCGGGTTATCGACTTGATTTGCCCGATCGGAAAAGGCCAACGGGCATTGATCGTGGCGCCGCCGCGTACCGGTAAAACGGTGATGATGCAGAACATCGCTCATTCGATTGCGCTCAATCATCCGGAAGTCTACCTGATCGTGCTACTGATCGACGAACGGCCCGAGGAAGTCACCGACATGGCCCGCTCGGTCAAGGGCGAGGTCGTCAGCTCGACGTTTGATGAGCCGGCGGTACGCCACGTCCAGGTCGCCGAAATGG
>JABMOG010000042.1 GCA_013204265.1 Rhodospirillales bacterium | reverse complement strand
TTGGGTAGCAAAATGCCTAACAATGTATCGATAGGTAGAGGAAAGCGCCTCAGCCTGTCGTCGAGGAACCGACCTAAGGTGCGACCTATGCGTATGCTAGGCCATTGGGCAACTCAAGGGCAAACGGGCTCAAGAACCCCCAGGGTGCGGGAGCATGCCCAGCTCACCATGATGGATGGTTCTGCACTGGCCGGCTACGTGTTTGTCGAGGCAACGTCGCGTATCCAGGACGTTTTAAACGGCGAAACACAGTTTATCCCGTTTATCGACGACAGTGAGGAAATCCTTTTGCTGAACAAAGCGTCAATTATGAAAGTCCGCCCGTACGCTTCATGAGACCAGTTTCGCCTCATCATCCGCAAGCCGGCGGTAGAGCCACAAAAATACACGAAAAGGACGACACCGCGTGATTTATCCAGAGACCCCATCGGAAGCCTTGGAAATCGCTGAAACGGCCATCAAGGAGCTCAAGGCCGAAGGCGTTGCCCCCAATCCCCAGAATTACGTCATCTGGTTCGAATATCTCACCGGGCGAAACTCGGCGCTGGTCCGCTATATCGAAAGAGCACGCGAAAAAAAGCTCAAACTCACCGCCGAGCGGCACAATGAAATTTATTCGAAATTCTTCGCCGGTGGGCTGGATGGCTCCATGCCGGAAGGCTGGAGCGAAAAAATCGAGGCGGCGGCGAGCCAGATCGTTCGGGCCCTGGATTCAGCGGGCGCGGGCACGGAAAAATATGGCGCCGCCCTGTCCGCTATCTCCGGCAACCTCAACTCGGCTGAAAGCAAGTCTGATATCGCGGCCCTGGTGGGTAATATCCTGTCCGAAACCAACACAATGAACGGCGAAATCAAGTCGCTCCAGGGCCAGATAGAAGAATCCCAGACGGAAATAAATGATCTGCGAAACCAGCTTGCCACGACACAGCGCGACGCCGTCACCGACCGGCTAACCACCCTGGCAAACCGCCGTGGCTTCGATATGGCGCTCGAAGAACTGACATCCGAAGCGCGGAAGGAACAGACGCCGCTATGCCTGATCATCGCCGATATCGACTTTTTCAAGAAGTTCAACGACACCCATGGACACCAGATCGGCGATCAGGTGCTCAAACTGGTTGGACGCACGCTCGATGACGGCACCAAGGGACGCGACTTCGCGGCGCGCTATGGCGGGGAGGAATTCGCCATCATTCTGCCCGATACGCCGCTTGAAGGCGCCGCCATTTTGGCTGAACATCTGAGAAAAACGCTGGAAACCCGAAGACTCGCGCGCAAGGGCTCCTCTGAAGGTTTTGGCGCCATTACCATGTCCTTCGGCGTTACCCAGCACCTCGCCGGGGACACCCTGGAGGCCCTGGTAGCCCGCGCCGACAAGCTTTTGTACAAGGCCAAGGAACTGGGACGGAACCGGGTCGTGGCAAATATACGGGAACCCGATCTGAAAAAGTCCGCCTGATCGCTCCCTGCTTTAAGCCCCTTGCCGGATGCGATAGCCGGACGCCATAATCGGAACCATGATCGTCCTGTTTACGGATTTCGGGCCGGCCGGGCCGTATACCGGTCAAATGACGGCGGCCCTGCGCAACATCGCCCCCGATGTCCCTGTCATAGACCTTCTCAGCAATGCACCGGCATTCGAACCGCAGGCGTCGGCGTATCTTTTGGCCGCGCTTATCCGCGACTTTCCCGATGGTTCGGTCTTCCTTGGTATCGTCGATCCCGGCGTGGGTGGAGACAGAATGCCTGTCATCGTAAAGGCCGCGGCCCAGTGGTTTGTCGGGCCGGATAATGGGCTTTTCGACATTGTCATCCGCCGCTCTGGTATAAACGATGCGCGCGCCTGGCGGCTTACCCACCAGCCCGAACACCTGTCCGCGAGTTTTCACGGGCGCGACCTGTTCGCACCGGCCGCCGCGAAGATCGCACTTGGTCATGCCGTTCCCGGCGAACAAATCGCGATCGACGAGCTTCGTCATACCGGCTGGCCCGACGACCTTGCGAAAATTATTTACATTGATCATTTCGGGAACGCGATAACGGGAATAAGGGCCAGGACCCTGCCCTCCGGCACGGCATTGCGTTTTTCGGATACCACGATTATGAACGCCCGAGTGTTTTCCGACGTGGAAACCGGCGCGTTGTTCTGGTACGAGAACGCTAATGGGCTTGCCGAGATAGCGGTAAATCAGGGGCGGGCCGTTGATCTTGGTTTCGTCGTCGGAGCGCCGGTCACGGTTTTAAAACCGGATGAGGCGATAAACCAGGTTTGGCATAAGACCAACAATTAAGGAAAACGTGTGTCTGCGATTCCAAAAATCCGTATTCGGCGCGAAGGGGGACCTTTCATCCTGATCTTCGGCATCATCACGCTGGTGTTATTCAGCGTGGCGCAATGGCTGGGGTGGATAGGGCTGATCCTGACGGCATGGTGCGTCTATTTTTTCCGTGATCCGGACCGGGTCACGCCGACGGATCCCAATCTGGTCATCAGCCCGGCGGACGGTGTTATTCAGGCGGTCGTGGAAGCGCCGCCACCCCGCGAGCTGGGGATGGAAGAACGCCCCCTCAAGCGTGTCAGCGTTTTCATGAATGTCTTTGATTGCCACGTAAACAGAAGCCCGGTCGATGGTACAATCGTGGCCTTTGCCTACCGCCCCGGCCGCTTTGTCAACGCGTCGCTCGACAAGGCCAGCGAAGAAAACGAGCGCCGCGCCATGCGGCTGAAGACGCCGGATGGTCAGGAACTCGCCGTGGTGCAAATAGCCGGGCTCGTCGCGCGGCGCATCGTCTGCTGGGCGTTTGACGGCCAGAAACTGACGGCGGGCGAACGATACGGTATGATCCGGTTTGGCAGCCGCGTCGACGTTTATCTACCCGATGACAGCAGGGTCCTCGTCATACCCGGTCAACGCGCGACCGCGGGTGAAACAGTTATCGCGGAACTGCGGAACACCGAGCCGGACCGGGTTGGAGAGGTGCTCTAGTGGCCCGTCGACAATTAAGGCGAGACAGGATGGGCCGGCGCCAGTTGCGCCGCGATCAGATCAACCGCCTGCTGCCCAACGCGCTGACCATGCTTGGTCTGTGCGCGGGTCTGACCGCCATCCGTTTCGGGCTCGAGGGGCGCTGGGCAATTGGCATCGTCCTGATCGCCGGCGCCGCCTTGCTGGACACGCTCGACGGGCGGATTGCGCGCCTGATGGGCGGCCCCACCGAGTTCGGAGGCCAGCTCGATTCACTTGTGGATGCAATTTCCTTCGGGGTCGCCCCCGTCATGCTGGTTTTCATGTGGTCCCTGGAAAAGGCCGGCGGGCTGGGTTGGGCCATCGCAGTCCTCTACGTTGTTTGCTGCGTCCTGCGCCTGGCGCGTTTTAACGTGGCTGCCAGCAATCCCGACATACCCGCCTGGGCCGGCAGTTATTTTAGCGGGGTCCCCGCGCCGGCCGGTGCGGGTCTGGTTTTGCTTCCCCTCATTGTGGGTGTGGAACTCGACTGGACATTCGCCAAATCGCCCTGGCTGACGATCGTCTGGACGCTCCTCACCGCGGCCCTGATGATCAGCCGTCTTCCGACTTACTCGTTCAAACGCATCCGGGTGCCTCACCAATATTTTACGGTGGTCATGGCAGGTATAGCCGCCATGGCCGTGGCGATGTTCACCGAGCCGATGATTACCCTGGCCGGTATGATTATTGCTTATGCGACGACGATCCCGTTTGCCATCAGGTCGTTCCAGAAACTTAAAAAGGAAGACCAATCCAGGGAACTGGAACCGGAAGCCGCCATCGAGCCCGACGATCTCTACGGTATCGACG
>JABMOG010000358.1 GCA_013204265.1 Rhodospirillales bacterium | reverse complement strand
GTTGAAGATCATGGAAGGCACCGTCGCCAGCGTGCCGCCGCAAGGTGGTCGCAAGCACCCGCAGCAGGAATTCCTGCAGGTCGACACCACCAATATCCTGTTTATCTGCGGCGGCGCGTTCGCCGGCCTGGAAAAGATAATCTCGGCCCGTGGTGAAGGCACGACCATTGGTTTTGGTGCCAATGTGCGCGGCCCGGACGACCGCAATACCGGTGAAATCCTGCGTGAAGTTGAACCTGAAGACTTGCTGAAATTCGGCCTGATTCCAGAATTTGTCGGCCGCTTACCGGTGCTGGCCACCCTGGAAGACCTGGACGAGAATTCGCTGGTTGAAATTCTGACCAAGCCCAAAAATGCGCTGGTTAAACAGTACCAGCGTCTGTTCGAGATGGAAGATGTCAGCCTGACGTTTGCCGATGATGCGCTCAAGTCCATCGCCACCGCCGCTGTTGCCCGCAAGACCGGCGCGCGTGGGCTTCGCTCGATCATGGAAACCATCCTGCTCGACACCATGTTCGAACTGCCGGAACTAGAAGGCGTCGAGGAAGTCGTCATTAGCCGCGAGGTTGCCGATAATACCGCCAAACCGTTGTATATCTATTCTGACCGCCAGGAAGACGTGGTGGAGTCCAGCGCCTGAGCCAGCCTGAACCACCCACCGGTTCACCGCAACCGGTTCCCGTGCGCCCAACAACGGCGGCGCCCTTGAATTTCGAGTCCCGCAAGACCACTTATGGCCTAGACTCTTGCCGCCAAGGCCAAAGGCGTTTGAACGCCCCTGGCCTATCTGAGGCGGCCAACACTTAAATTTATGAAGGTGGAAATTTAGTGACTTACCAAGTCGACATGTACCCAGTTCTTCCGCTCCGCGACATTGTTGTCTTTCCGCACATGATCGTGCCCCTGTTCGTCGGTCGCGACAAATCGGTTCGTGCGCTCGAAGACGTTATGAAGGACGACAAACAAATCCTTCTGGTGGCGCAAAAGAATGCCGCCCAGGATGATCCTTCGGCGGACGACATTTATGACGTCGGCACCGTTTCCACGGTTCTGCAATTGTTGAAATTGCCGGACGGCACAGTCAAGGTTTTGGTTGAAGGCGTGCGGCGGGCAAAAATCACCCGTTATGAAGACAACGACGATTTTTTCCTCGTCCAAGGCGAATTGATCTCCGAAGATGAGGGGGCCCCGGATGAGCTGGAGGCACTCAGCCGCACGGTGGTCTCGCAGTTCGAGAAATACATCAAGCTCAACAAGAAAATTCCTCCCGAAGTCCTGGTTTCCATCAATCAGATCGACGATCCGGGCAAGTTGGGCGACACGGTGGCGTCACACCTGGTGCTGAAAATTTCAGAGAAGCAAAAGCTTCTGGAAACCGAAACCATCGCCGAGCGTCTGGAATTGGTTTTCTCCCATATGGAAGCCGAAATAGGCGTCCTGAATGTTGAAAAGAAAATCCGTAGCCGGGTCAAACGCCAGATGGAAAAGACCCAGCGCGAGTACTATCTGAACGAACAATTGAAAGCGATCCAGAAAGAACTCGGCGAAACCGACGATGGCAAGGACGAAACCTCCGAGATCGAGGAAAGAATCGGCAAAACCAAGCTGAGCAAGGAAGCCCGTGAAAAGGCGGTTGCCGAGCTGAAAAAGCTTAAATCCATGTCGCCCATGTCGGCCGAAGCCACAGTGGTGCGCAACTACCTTGACTGGATGTTGTCAATTCCCTGGAAAAAACGCACCCGGTTCAAGAAGGACATCAAACACGCCGAAGCTATCCTCAACGCCGATCATTTTGGGCTTGAAAAGGTCAAAGAACGGATCGTCGAATATTTGGCTGTGCAACAGCGCACCAACAAGGTATCCGGCCCCATTCTGTGTCTGGTCGGGCCGCCGGGTGTCGGTAAAACGTCGCTTGGGCAATCCATCGGCAAGGCCACCGGGCGTAATTTTGTTCGCATGTCGCTGGGCGGCGTGCGCGATGAATCCGAAATTCGCGGCCACCGGCGGACCTATATCGGTTCCATGCCCGGAAAAATTATCCAAGGCATGAAAAAGGCCAAGGCGTCGAACCCGCTGTTCCTTCTCGACGAGGTCGACAAGATGGGTCAGGACTGGCGCGGCGACCCGGCTTCGGCCTTGCTGGAAGTGCTAGACCCGGAACAGAACAATGCCTTTAACGACCATTATCTGGAAGTCGATTACGACCTGTCGGACGTGTTTTTCGTGACCACGGCAAACACCCTGAACATTCCGCCGGCGTTGCTCGACCGGATGGAAATCATCCGCCTGTCCGGCTATACCGAAGACGAAAAGGTCGAAATAGCCAAACGCCACCTGATCCCGAAACAGATTAAACAACACGGTCTCAAGGAAGGTGAATGGAGCATTTCCGATACTGGCCTGAAAGACCTGATTCGCTATTACACCCGGGAATCCGGGGTGCGAAATCTGGAACGGGAAATTGCCAACCTGGCCCGCAAGGGGATCAAGGAAATACTGGTCACCAAGAAAAAGAAAAAGACCGTGGCCGTGACCCAGCGCAATCTCAACAAATGGGCCGGAATCAAACGATACCGCTTTGGCGAGATCGAGCTGGACAATCTGGTTGGCGTTACCACGGGCCTCGCCTGGACCGAGGTCGGCGGCGAACTGCTGTCCATCGAGGCGGTAATAGTGCCCGGCAAAGGCAAGATGACGATTACCGGCAAACTCGGCGATGTGATGACCGAATCCATTCAGGCCGCGCGCTCCTTCGTGCAGTCGCGGGCGGGGCAGTTCGGCATCCACCCGTCCTTGTTTGTTAAAAAGGACATCCATGTTCATGTGCCCGAAGGCGCCACACCTAAGGACGGCCCCTCGGCAGGCGTAGGTATGGTGACGTCCATCGTCTCTGCGCTGACCGGCATCAAGGTCAAAAAAGAAGTCGCCATGACCGGCGAAGTGACGCTTCGTGGCCGTGTCCTGCCGATCGGCGGTCTCAAGGAAAAACTGCTGGCGGCGCTTCGTGGCGGCATCAAGACGGTGCTGATCCCGCACGACAATGAAAAAGATTTGGCCGATATCCCGGACAACGTCAAACGGGGGATGACCATTATCCCGGTGACCATGGTCGATGAGGTTCTCGTACACGCGTTGGAAAAACCGCTGACGCCCCAGGAATGGGACGAGGATGCGGAGGTTGAAGCCGCGTCTATTTCCTCCTCCGATGACGATGAGTCGGGCGTCGTCAAACATTAGACGTCATCCATACCTATTCGTTTTAAAAGGCCGCCCGCACCGTGATGTGGGCGGCCTTTTTGCGCCCGGCCTATTCCGGTTGGGGACGAATCGGTGTTCCAGGATTCGGCCCAAATTCGCGGATTTCCGGGTTTTTGGGCCGAATATATTTCCGCCCGGGCATTTTTAAGGTTTGGGGAGTTGAAAAATCATTGCGCTTTTTCAATGGCTAACCGGTTTTTGAGGGCAAAACCTGCAAAAAACTGTGGAAAACTGCGGTTCCGCGATTGACGCCACAAATACACACCCTATAAAATTCCATCCATACTAAGGGTTTCAAGGGCATCCGCGATAAACGGGATGCTCGGTAAATGACCTTCCATAACCACACTTTTTTTAAAAGGGGGCTTTCCATTGAATAAGAATGATCTCGTTTCCGCAGTAGCAGATTCCACCGGTATGTCGAAGAGCGACGCCGCGAAAGCTGTCGATGGTGTTGTCGATTCCGTTACCGCAGCACTCAAAAAAGGCGAGGAAGTTCGCCTTGTTGGTTTTGGAACCTTCAGCGTATCTCACCGCAAGGCAACCACTGGCCGCAACCCGCGGACCGGCGAAGCCATTCAGATTGCCGCGACCAACGTGCCGAAATTCAAATCCGGCAAAGCCTTGAAAGCAGCAGTCAACTAAGACATTTTCTGTTCGATTCAATGTACCGGCGGTGTCATTATGGCCCCGCCGGTTTTTGATTCCGGAACGGGCGGTTAGCTCAGCTGGTAGAGCATTCGGTTTACATCCGAACGGTCGGCGGTTCGACCCCGTCACCGCCCACCATTTATTATCGTCCTATCCACCGTGATACTTGTTGACACATAAACGCTGGTGGATACGATGCAGCCCGGTTCGGATAATCCTGGACGAACCGGTCAAAAAATATTCCGGGGGTGTAGCTCAGTTGGTTAGAGC
>JABMOG010000357.1 GCA_013204265.1 Rhodospirillales bacterium | reverse complement strand
TCATCAGCCCCGAATGTGGCCATGCCTATTCGGCACTGAAATGGGAAGGCCCCAACCTTGTCGGGCGCGATTACAATTTCGAAGTCATCCACATACTTGAACTGCTGGACAAACTGCGCCGCGAAGGGCGGATTATGTTCCAGGGCAAGGACGACCGACGCCTGACCTATCATGACCCATGCCAGATCGTGCGGCGCGGCGGCATCGTCCAGGAACCACGCAACCTGTTGGGCCAGGTGGCGTCCAATTTCGTCGAAATGGAAGACCACGGCATTTACAACATCTGTTGCGGCGGCGGTGGCGGCGTCAGCGCCAACTCCCGTGCCGAGGATATGCGACTACGCAGCTTCGCCAGCAAGAAGGCCCAGATCGACAAAATGGGTGGCGTCGATGCGCTGGTCACATCCTGCGCAAACTGCCGTAACGTGCTGGAAGAAGGCATCGAACATTACGGCATGGACCTCCCGGTCATAGGGCTGAGCGAACTTCTGGCCGACTACCTGACCCCGGACGAACGGGGCGAGCCGGTGGAACCAGCCTGAACCCGCCTGATTCCACCCCATTCAGGGCCGGACACCATCAGGTTAAAAACCGCCCTTTGGGATTCCTCCATAGATATACGCTCCGTTAATTGAGTTTTTACATCTATAAATTATCTATCTATCTATCTTCTAATCTATTAATAGATTGTATTTTTTGTCTTCTTTGCGTAGGATTAAATCCATTCTAACCGTCTTTGAGGTATCCAGGCGGCGTCATGTATCCATTAAGAATTTCCGACGAGGTGAAGGCCCGCCTTAAGGCCCTCGCCCAAGATGGGAGGGAGAGCGAGGACCACGTTCTGCGCCGTTTGCTGGGTTGTCTGCCACCTGCTGCGCTCGCCGCACTCGCCACTCCGGACGGCAACGGCGATTTCATCGACACCACCTATGGCATTCGTTTTCCCGAGGGATTTCAGATTTTCAGAACCTACAAGGGGCTGCGCTATACTGCCCGGGACGTCAGCGGGCGTTGGGTTTTGGATGGCGAGACCGGAGCTGCGGGCAGATTCGACAGTCTCAATCAACTGAGCCAAGCCGTAATCGATGGTAATGAAAATGCCTGGATGTTCTGGTTTTACCAAACCGCCGAGGGAGAACGCGAACGTATTTCCGAGCTACGCGACCCCGCTTTGGTGCAGCGCCGACCACGTCGCAAACGCCGCCAAGAAACCGCTGCCGCGCCCACACCCTTGATGACGGCCCCAATTTCCCGCCCCGGCGGCAAGCCGTGGGAACCCATCTGAACCCGTCAGGACTTTTCCGGCGTAATTTTCAAAGACACCGAATTGATGCAATAGCGCATTCCTGTCGGTTGCGGGCCATCCTCGAAAACATGGCCGAGGTGGGCGTCACAGCGCGGACACAGGACTTCCGTGCGCTGCATGAACAGGCCCCGGTCGGCCTTCGTCGCCACTGCGCCCTCCGCCACGGGTTTCCAGAAACTGGGCCAGCCGGTTCCGGAATCGAACTTGTGAGACGACGAGAACAATTCCTGTCCGCAGCACACGCAGGTGTAGACACCGGTCTCCTTGGAATTCTCGTATTCCCCGGTAAACGGTCGCTCGGTTCCCTTGTTGCGACAGACATCGAACTGCTCACTGGTTAGCTGCTGGCGCCAGTCTTCGTCCGACTTGCGGATTTTTTCCATGTATCCATTCCTTTTTTCTTGGCCGACATTGGCATCGGTTTTGACATATTTTGACACATATTGATGCATCCCAGGTCTTCAATGAAACACAATTTTTCGTTACCTTGTCCGATCAGAAAAGTGCTCTTTAACAGCCAGGGATGGAACCGGCCCATGACCAAGGCCACCGGAAAAAAGGCCACAATACGCACCCTCAAACCCACGAAGCCTTCCTTGCGTGGGCGCATGGCCGCAATCCGCAAGGAACTGAGCGGTTTAAACGGTGGGGCGAGTGCCGATTTGTTTGCAGAGACCCTCGAGCAACTGGATGCGCTGGGCGATGAAATCGCCATCGCCACCGACCGCCTAATGACGGCGTGTGAAACCATCCAGGACGCCACCGATGGCATCACTGCCAAAACCAAGGAACGCGGCACCAAGAACAGGCTGAAAACAATTAACCAAGCCACCGGAGATATTTTCGAGGCCTGTTCGTTTCAGGACTTGACCGGCCAGCGCCTCGGCAAAATCACCCGCACCGTGGCCGTCATCGAAGACGGGGTCCGGGAAGTTTCAACCCAGGCCGGCGTCAAGGCCAACGTCAAAGGCCGCAAGAAAGGGAAGGCCGGGAAACACGCCATCGACCGGATTGACGGCGGCATCGTTCTCGAAGGCCCGCAAATCAACGGACCTGCTGTATCGCAAGCGGATATCGACAGCCTTTTCGACTGAAAATCTTCTGGAATTCTGCGGCAACGCCTTAATTTTAGACAAAAGGTTTTTCACCACAGAGCAGACAGAGATCACAGAGAAGAAAAAAACAAGCCCTGCGCCGTAGGCGCGAAGACGTTATTCCCCTATCTCCATCTCACCCCCCTTAATCTCCTTATCACTTCTTTTTCTCTGTGCTCTCTGTGTGCTCTGTGGTGCATTTCCTTTTTTAATCCCGAATGGCCGCCGAAACTTCAGCTACTTCTTCGCTTTTTCCGCCAGTTTCACATACCCGTCGCGGGTTTGCGGCAGTTTGCGGTTGAGGATTTGGCTGGCGACGACGGTGCGCAAAATTTGCGCCGTACCGCCACCGATGGTGAACATACGGGCGTCGCGCGCCATGCGTTCCATCGGCAAATTACGCGAATACCCCGCCGCGCCGAACACCTGCAAGGCATCAATAGTCACCTTGATCGCCGCCTCCGAAGCCATGATCTTGGCCTGCGCGGCGGCGGTCATGTCGGGAAAACCTGTGCCGTCTCCGGTGCCGGAGGCCGCCTTGTAAATCATCAACCGCGCCGCCTCGAGTGCGATGCTCATATCCACCAACATCCATTGCAGGCCCTGGAATTCGGCGATTGGGCGGCCGAATTGTTCGCGCGTCTGGGCATAGTCCATTGCTTGCTCAAAGGCCCCCTGGGCAATGCCCAAGGCCACCGTCGCCGCCCCGACCCGTTGCGCGTTATAGGCCGTCATCAACCCGGCAAAGCCGCGCCGCAGGCCAGCGGGCGGCACCAACACCATATCGGCGGGGATGTGCAAATCCTTGAAGAAAATTTCTGTTTCCGGAATGCCGCGCAGCCCCATGGTCGGCTCGCGCGCGCCGATAACCAAACCCTCAGGAGTCCCCTGGTCAGGATCACGGACACAGATGAAACCGGCAATGCCCTGGGGCTCGCCGCCTTCGAACACACGGGCGAATATCAGATGCAGCTTCGAGACGCCGCCGCCGGTGATCCAGTGCTTGGCCCCGTTAAGCACATAGCCATTCTTTGTTTTATCAGCCCGCGTGGTCATTTCCGACGCCGCGCTGCCTGCCCCCGGTTCGGTAATGCAGATGGCGGGTTTGTCGCCGGCCAGGACCAGCCCGGCGGCCAGTATCTTTTGATCCTCCGTCCCGTAGGCCATGATCGCGCCGATGGCGCCCATGTTGCCTTCAACAACAATCCGCGACGTAACACCGCAAACCTTGGCCATTTCTTCGACCACCAGAACCGCGTCGAGGTAACTGGCGCCTTGGCCGCCATAGGCTTCGGGGATGGTCATGCCCATGAACCCGGCATCGGTCAGCGCCTGGACGTTATCCCAGGGGTATTCTTCGGTTTTATCGATTTCGGCGGCGCGCGGCTGGATGACCGCCTTTGCCAGCTTGGCCGCAGTATCCTGAATTTGTCTTTGCGTATCGGTAAGTTCGAACATTCATTTTCCTTCCTGGCGCATGTGAGGATAGCTTTCGGTGCCGAGGGCGATGGTGTAAGAAATAGCCTATGAGCTTTACCGTCAACCCGATATCGCCGGTGCTGGGCGTAAAAATTTCCGGGCTCGATCTGGCCAAGCCGATGGGCGACAACCTCGTCGCTGAAATCCGCCAGACCTGGCTCGACGCCGGCGGCTTGGCGATTTTTCCCGAACAATCCCTGACCACTGAGCAGCATATTGCCTTCAGCCGCCAGTTTGGGCCGCTGTTCGGGGCCCCCGGCAACACGCCGTTGCAGGAAACAGTCAGCCGCTACCTGCACCCCGATCACCCGGAAATCTACCGGGTATCCAATCGCATGGAGAACGGCGAGCCAAAAGGCCGCGCCGGGGCCGGCACCTATTGGCATTCGGACGTCGCGTTCAAGGCTCAGCCCGCGGCGGCGTCCATCCTTTACGCCATCGAAATCCCCGCCTGTGGCGGCGATACCCTGTTTTGCAACATGACAGCGGCCTATGAAGCGTTGTCCGACACCATGAAGGAAATGTTGGCGCCGCTCCGCGCCGTCCACGATTTTGCCCAGACCGCCGCCAACCAGTTTGCCAGACCCGTCGTCATCGAAAGCGACCTGAAAGGCGACAACCGCACCGTCCATCCGGTCGTGCGGACCCATGCGCAAACCGGGGCGAAAAGCCTGTTTGTCAATCCGGGCACAACGGTGGGGCTGGACGGTTTTACCCCCGGCGAAAGTGCAGCCCTTCTGGGCCAGTTGTTTAGCCACGCCACCAAGCCCGATTTCTGCGTCCGCCACACGTATACCCAGGGCGACGTTGTGATGTGGGACAACCGCACCCTGATGCACTACGCCGTCAACGATTATGGCGACCAACCCCGCTATATGGGACGCACCACCGAGATCGGTGAAGTGCCGGAATAATTTCCCTCAGGCGGACAATGACTATTATTATTGAAACCACCCCGCATGCCCCTTAAGTGAAGATGCGGACTAATCAGAGGCCCCACCGTGCCATGACCGAAACATTGCAGAAAATTCTTTACGTCGAAGATGAAGCCGACATCCAGACCGTCGCCAAGCTGGCGTTGGAATCCGTCGGCGGGTTCGAGGTCATGATTTGCGGCTCCGGGGTAGAAGCCCTGGAAAAAGCCCCCGTATTCAAGCCCGACGTCCTGCTTCTCGACGTCATGATGCCCGGCATGGACGGCCCCGATACGCTGGTGGCGTTGCTCAAAATTGAAGAACTGAAAAACACGCCGGCGATCTTTTTGACCGCCAAGGCGATGCCGACCGAGGTCGACCGCTACAAGAAACTAGGTGCGCTCGACGTCATCCCCAAACCCTTCGACCCGATGACACTGGCCGAACAGGTCAGGGCCATCTGGAGCCGCCGCAACGACTAAGCCGTCCGGCGCGGATCAGACATCTCCCATTTTTTCCGGGCTTATTTTCTTTTAAGCCGAGTTTGGACTACGTTCTTAACCATAAAAAATAAAAGGGCTATCGTAAGGTCCTTAAAAAAACCAAGCTGAGGAACTTTGAAGAGGCGACACCGTGAATGAGAGACTGACAAACAGTCTGCCTCTGTTCGTCATGAGTCTGACGGGCTTGGTCGCCGCGATTGCCGTCACCGTGTGGGCGACCACCTACGAGATTGACGCTTTCCGCAAAAACCAGATGCAGACCATGGAGGCGGAAGCCTCTCTCGCCAATGGCCTGGTCACGGATTTCGTCCGCAACCGCCAGAACCTGGTCAGGGCCTTCGCCAAACACAACCTAGGCACCATCAAGGCCATTGCCGAAAGCGCCGATGACGACACCCTGAGCCTGTCGTTCACTCATACCATCCGGGATTTTTTTCCATCCTATTTTTCCTTCGTCGTCCGCAACGACCGTGGGGTGTTCAACCCGGATAATTTTGGCGATATCGTCGGTGAGTTCTGTCGCCGGGACATGGGTGGGTTCAGCGTTGAACTGGCAGAGGCTGAGAAACAACAAACTCCCAACCCTGTCACGTACGAGCCCTTAATCCACCCGCAGCCCTTCAATTTCCATTTCGATATTCCCACCCCGTGGCGGGCCAAGGACGGAACGCATGGGCTTTTCATGATCAGTTTCCCGCCGCAACCGCTGGTCGACATCCTCAAAGGCCATCAGGTTTCTGGCCACGCCCTGTTCCTGTTGCGGCGTGACGTGCCGCCGTTGATCGAGGCATCGGCGGAAGGCTGGCGGGAAACTTTCAAGCGCAACGGCCGCTTAAGCGACGCGGAAATGCAGGCCCTCATTTTCCGGCGCCCGGTCGAAGGTACCCGGTGGGACACCGCATATGTTCCGAACTACGGCTTGATGGAACAGCACAGTGATAAAAGCTGGCGCAACGCCAGTGTCATCATCGCTCTTTTGGTGATTATTTCAGGCGTGACGATTTGGTGGAATTTTGTCTCCAACCGCAACCGCGTTCGCGCACAGGCAGCCCTGGTCGAAGCGCACCGAACCTTGGAAGACCAAGTGGTAAGCCGAACCGAAGAATTACGAAACGCCAACGAAGACCTTGAACAGGCCAAGGAAAAAGCCGAATTGGCCAACCTGGCGAAAAGCGAATTTTTCGCCAACATGAGCCACGAGTTGCGCACACCATTGAATTCGATCATCGGATTTTCCGAAACCATGAGCCAGGAGCGGATGGGGAAAATACCGGATCGATACAAGGAATACGCAACCCTGATCCACCAGTCGGGAACGCACCTTCACCAGATTATCGGCGACATTCTGGATCTGTCGAAGATCGAAACCACCGAAGCACACCTGACGGAAGAAGCAATCGACGTCAACGAATTGATTGACGGCATTGCGACAATGTTGTCCGACGTGGCGGCGAAAAACGACGTCGCCCTGTCGAGAAAAGGCCAGATTAGCGACCTGCCCCTGATTTGGGGCGACCCGGTTCGCATCAAACAGGTCATTCTCAATCTGCTCGGCAACGCCATAAAATTTGCGCAAAGTGGGACGGTTTCCATTTTGGCCATGTGCGAAAACGGCGCCATGGCTATTCAGGTCCAGGATGACGGTATCGGCATTTCCGCCGAAGACCTGGCCCATATCACAAAACCCTTTTTTCAGGCGCGCGCCCATTCCACCCTCACCCACGCGGGAACGGGACTGGGGCTGTCTATTTCGAGGAAAATTATCGAACAGCACGGCGGTACGCTAACTATCGAAAGCGCCCTCGGCCGGGGTACCACCATAACCATTTCGTTCCCGGCTGGGCGGACGCTCGCCAAACAATAACAAATGGAGCGGACGGAGGGAATCGAACCCTCATCTAAAGCTTGGGAAGCTTTCGTTCTACCTTTGAACTACGCCCGCCTATGGTGTGCATCCTTAGGAATCTAGCCGCGAACAGTCGCCAAGGAAACCCCGCGCTTGGCTAAATCCGAACCGGCGCACAGCCGGGCCCCTCACGAAGGTTTGACCGCCTGTGTAATGTAAATGTTGGGTTTTTGGTTGGATTGCCACGTCCCAGGGGCTAAACAGTTCTCATGACTTCGAGTAATAAATCCGGCATTATTAAAACCATGCCCAACACAGTATTCGAGCCTTCCCCTGGGCTCGACCCGCGTAAATTCCAGGACCCCCATTTTACCGCCAAGGGCGACCGGCGCGCCGTTGTCGCGCTGACCAACCTGCGCACCCTTTGGTTCAATACCGGCTCACTGTGCAATATCACCTGCCTCAATTGTTACATGGACTCCAGCCCGACCAATGACCGCCTTGCTTATCTTGCGCTGGCCGAGGTCGAAGGGTATCTCGATGAAATCGAGACCGAGGGATTAGGTGTCGAGGAGATCGCCTTCACCGGGGGCGAGCCGTTCATGAACCGGGACCTGCCCGACATGATTGAGCTCGCGCTGGAGCGCGGATTTCGGGTTCTGGTGCTGACCAATGCCATGAAGCCGTTGTTGAACAAGCGCGATCGCCTTGTGGCCATTTTAAAACGCCACCCCGGAAATTTAACGCTCAGGGTCTCGATCGACCATTTCACCCCAACCAAGCATGAAGCCGTGCGCGGCGAGGCTACCTGGGCACCAATGATCGAAGCCCTGAAATGGTTGGCCGAAAACGGTTTCCGAATAACCGTTGCCGGGCGTACCTGCTGGAACGAAACCGAAGACGCCGCACGCCGGGGATATGCGGAATTTTTCGCATCCCATTCTATTCCCATCAACGCCGATGATCCGGCGGCCTTGGTGTTGTTCCCGGAAATGGACACTGCCGCCGATGTTCCCGAAATCACGACACATTGCTGGGATATTCTAGGCGTGGCGCCGGAACAAATGATGTGCGCCACATCGCGCATGATCGTCAAACACCGGGGCGCCAATGCCCCCACCGTCGTGCCGTGTACGTTGCTGCCCTATGACAAGGCTTTTGAGTTGGGTCAGGGGCTGGCCCAGGCCGCAAAAACGGTACAACTCAACCATCCCCATTGCGCCAAGTTCTGTGTTTTGGGCGGCGCGTCGTGCAGTCCTGAATGACTGATACATCCATTCTCGACTTAGGACTCCTGGACGGCTCTGTGCTGTGCTTCGGCGGCCCCTATTCCAACGCCCAGTCGACGCAGGCCCTGCTGGCGGAAGCCGCACGGCGTGGAATTCCTGCCGACAGGATGATCTGCACCGGTGACGTAGTTGCCTATGGCGGCGACCCGGTGGCGTGCGTTGATCTGATACGCGCAGCCGGTATTCCCGTGGTCATGGGCAACTGTGAAGAATCCTTAGGGTTCGCCGCCGATGACTGCAACTGCGGGTTTGAGGAAGGCAGCGAATGTGCCGAATGGTCGGAGGCCTGGTTCGCGGGCGCGGCAATGGCGCTGGATGATAATGCGCGGGCCTGGATGCGGGCCTTGCCCCGGCAAATCCGGTTCACATTGGCGGGCCGCCGTTTCGCCGTCATCCACGGCGGGATCGACGCCATCTCTCAATATATATTCGCCTCGACTCCCCCTGCGGAGAAGGCCGACATTATTGAGCGCCTCGGCGTCGACGCCGTCATCGGTGGCCATTCGGGCCTTCCGTTCAGCGAAGTTCTAGGCTCTGGTCTGTGGCACAATGCCGGCGCCATCGGTATGCCGGCCAATGACGGGACGCCCCGGGTCTGGTTTTCCATCCTCACCCCCATTGCGGAGACCGGTGCCATCGAAATCACCCTGCATGAACTTGCGTACGACCATGCAGCAGCGGCCCAGGCGATCCGCGCCGTGACCCCGGACCTGCCCTACGCCAAAACCCTGGCGACAGGACTGTGGCCCAACATGGCGGTGCTGCCGGACGCCGAGCGCCAGCAGCAGGGCCGCCCTCTCAGCCCCCGGCCGGTGCTCTGGACGCGCCCGACCTCTGCTGCGGCCGCCGAATAAGTCAGCCGACAACCTATTGATTTAAATAGAATTTTCTACAAACTTCCGGAAGGGGTGGAAAAATCCGGCTCAAAGCCTAATTATAGAGGGCTCAGGAGCAAAAATACCCTGCTACCAGAGCCATAAAACGACCACCGGAAAATAAACCATGACGCCCTCCCGTTCCTACGCCGAAACCACCGAGGCCATAACCATCATCGTCGAGCCTTTTTACCTGGACGAGCAATCGGAGCCCGCCGACAGCCATTATGTCTGGGCCTATCACGTCCGCATTGAAAACAACGGTGCAAATACGGTGCAGTTGATGACTCGCCACTGGCGCATTACCGACTCGCTCGGCAATGTGCAGGAAGTGCGCGGCGATGGCGTCATCGGCGAACAACCGGTACTCGACCCCGGCGGATCTTTTGAATACACCAGCGGCACGCCGCTAAGCACCCCATCCGGCATCATGGCCGGCACCTACCAGATGGAAACCCCAGGGGGGAAACGTTTTGATGTCATCATCCCGGCCTTTTCCCTGGACAGTCCCCATCAGGGCGGAACGCTTCACTAATAAATACTCTAGAGATCATAACGGAATATTTTTATGAGCAAGACCGCGAACCCGAAAAAAGATCTTCAGGTAGTTGACGGCGAAACCGTCGGCCAGCCCAGCCGTGAAGACGCCGAAGACGCGGTGCGCACTTTGATCCGGTGGGCCGGAGACAACCCAGACCGCGAGGGTTTGCTGGACACACCGGCCCGCGTGGTGCGGTCGTACGAGGAATTCTTCAACGGCTATGACGCCTGCCCGAACACCATCCTGGAGCGAACCTTCGAGGAAACCGACGGTTACGATGAAATCGTCCTGCTGCGCGATATCCGGTTTGAGTCCCATTGCGAACACCACATGGCGCCGATCATCGGACGTGCGCACGTGGCCTACCTGCCGCGTCGCCGCGTCGTCGGCATTTCCAAGCTGGCGCGGCTGGTGGAGATTTATGCCAAACGCCTGCAAATCCAGGAAAAGATGACGGCCCAGATCGCCAACACCATCGACGAGGTATTGGAGCCCCGCGGCGTCGCCGTGGTTATCGAGGCCGCCCACCATTGCATGACCACGCGCGGCATTCATAAACCCGGCGCGGTGATGACCACCAGCCGCATGCTCGGCGCCTTCCGCGAGGATGCGGCCACACGGCAGGAATTTCTGTCGATGATCGGCAGTCCGGCTTCGAGCGGGACCTCGTTCCGCTGACCGAGCTTGGCCGCTTTACGTGCCAAAGAAATCCACAGATAATTTTTTCCTCTCTTGACCCAGAATTCGCTTAGGGTTTGAGTGAAACCACACGGTAGGGGACACCATGGATTTTAGACCCTTGTTCCTGGTCATCGGGATTTTGCTGGCGACACTGGCCCTGGTAATGTTGGTGCCAGCGGCGGTGGATGCGTTCGCTGGCAATCCGGATTGGGAAGTTTTCGCCATCTCATCCGGCGTGACACTGTTCGTCGGCGTCGCCATGGCGCTGACCAGTCGCGCCGGGGCGATGAAACTGAACCTCCGCCAGGCTTTCGCCATGACCACGTTAAGTTGGCTGGTAATGACCTTTTTTGCCTCGGTGCCGTTCGTGTTTTCAGATTTGAACCTGTCGTTCACGGATGCTTTTTTCGAAGCCATGTCCGGCCTGACCACCACCGGTTCCACGGTGATCACCGGTTTGGATTCGGCGCCGCCGGGGATTTTGCTTTGGCGCGCGCTGCTGCAATGGCTGGGCGGCATCGGCATCATCGTCATGGCCATTGCCGTGTTGCCGATGTTGAAGGTCGGCGGCATGCAGTTGTTCCGCATGGAGAATTCCGACCAGTCGGAAAAGGCGCTGCCGCGCACGGCCCAGGTCGCCACCGCCATCGGTGTGATCTACCTGTTGTTAACGGGCCTGTGCGCCGGGGCCTACTGGCTGGCCGGGATGAGCGGATTTGATTCCATCGCCCACGCCATGACGACAATCGCGACGGGCGGATTTTCCACCGCCGACGCCTCAATCGGCCATTTCGACAGCGCCGCCATCGATGCCATCGCCACCGTCGGCATGATTGTCGGCGCGTTGCCGTTTATCCTCTACCTGAAGACCCTGCAGGGTGATTTCCAGGCGCTGGTTTCGGATTCCCAGGTGCAATGGTTTCTCACCCTGGTCACCGCGGTGGTCATTATGGCGGCCGGGTGGTTATGGCTGGAAAACGGGCTCGACCCGGTGTTGTCGCTACGGTTCGCCACCTTCAATATCGTCTCGATCATTACCGGAACCGGCTACGCCACCTCTGATTTCAGCCTGTGGGGCAGTTTCGCCCTGCCGATATTCTTTTTCATTATGTTTATCGGTGGCTGCGCCGGGTCAACCACCTGCGGCATCAAGATTTTCCGCTTCCAGGTCCTGTATGCCGCCGCCCGCACCCAGATTCATCACCTGTTGCAGCCCCATGGGGTGTTCATCCCCTACTACAACCGGCGTCCGATTTCCGACGAGGTCCTGGTCTCGGTGCTCAGTTTCTTTTTCATCTGGTTCCTGTCGTTTGGTCTGCTGGCCTTGGCGCTCGGCCTGCTGGGGCTGGATTTCC
>JABMOG010000356.1 GCA_013204265.1 Rhodospirillales bacterium | reverse complement strand
TCGGATGAGGATTTCGTCACCTATATCCTGGAATCGGAAGGCGTCGCCGCCGTGCAAGGCGCGGCCTTCGGGCTGTCACCGCATTTCCGGATCAGTTACGCGACGGCGACGGATTTGCTGGAAGACGCCTGCCAGCGCATCCAGCGGGCCTGCGCAGCACTAAGCTAAACGGCACGGCGGCCCCATCTTTTGGCGCTTGGACTGTCCTTTTTTCCTTGCATCACGGGCCAAGGGCATTACCCTTTTGGGTAACGATTCTAAGCGGGGAAAACTCGCACGCCAGAATGAAATAAAAATTCTCTCTGGAGGGTTCCATGGCCACCAAGACCCCATCCGGGCCGCGTGTTGCCGCCATTGTCGGCCCCTATCTCTGCGGTAAAACAGCTCTGTTCGAAAGCATCCTGACACTGACCGGTGCGGTTGGCCGCAAGGGCTCATCCAAGGACGGCTACGCGGTCGGCGACACCACCCCCGAAGCAAAAAAACGCCAGATGAGCACCGAGGTCAATATCGCGGCGACGGAGTACATCGGCGAGCCGTGGACCTTTCTGGATTGTCCCGGTTCGGTCGAACTGATCCAGGACACCCTCAATGCGCTGATGGTCGCCGACATCGCCGTCGTGGTCTGCGAGCCCGATGCGGCGCGCGCGCTTACCGTTGCCCCGATCCTGAAATTCCTGGATGAGAACGACATACCCCACATCCTGTTCATCAACAAAATGGACACCGCCATTTCCAGCGTCAAGGAGACCCTCGAATCTCTTCAGCAACATTCCAAACGGCCGTTGGCATTGCGCGAAGTTCCGATCCGCGAGGGTGAGCACATTATCGGCCATATCGATCTGGTCAGCGAACGCGCCTTTCAGTGGACCCCCGGCAAGCCGTCGGAGCTAATCGAAATTCCCGGCTCGGTGCAGGACCGGGAAGAAGAGGCCCGCACCGAGTTGCTGGAAAGCCTCGCCGATTTTGACGACACCTTGTTGGAAGAATTGCTGGAAGACATCATTCCGTCGTCTGAGGAAATTTATGCCAGCCTCTCCAACGACCTGAAAAAAAGCTATATCGTACCGGTCTTCTTCGGGTCCGCCGAACAGGACAACGGTATCCGCCGGGTGCTCAAGGCGCTGCGCCACGAAGCCCCGGAAGTCCACGCCACCGCCGAGCGGTTGGGCATCGACTCTGCGGGGGGCGGCACCGTGGCCCAGGTGTTCAAAACCATCCATGCCGGTCACGCCGGCAAAATGAGCTTCGCGCGCGTGTGGCGGGGCGAGGTTGTCGACGGCATGACCCTCAATGGCGAGAGGGTCGGCGGCCTGCAACGGGCGGTCGGGCAGAAACACGACAAACTGGCCAAAGTTCTGCCCGGCGACATTGCTGCTCTGGGCCGCATGGATGGCGTCGCCACCGGCGATACCCTGACCGATTCCGGCAACGGCAAGGCCAGTGGCGCCGATTGGCCCGAAGCCCGCAATCCGCTGTTCGCGCTGGCGATCCATGCCCAGCACCGGGACGACGAGGTCAAGTTGTCAGGCGCGCTGACGAAACTGGCCGACGAAGACCCGTCGCTGTCGTTCGGGCCCGACCCCGACACCGGCGAATTCCTGTTGTGGGGCCAGGGCGAGATGCATTTGCTGGTCACCATTGACCGATTGCAGGGGAAATACGGCCTGTCCGTTACCTCCCAACGCCCACAGGTGCCGTACAAGGAAACCATCCGCCAGCCTGTGTCCCAACACGCCCGGCACAAAAAACAATCGGGCGGACACGGCGAATTCGGCGATGTTCACCTCGACATCAAACCCCTGCCCCGCGGCTCCGGTTTCCAATTCGACGACGTCATTACCGGCGGCGTTGTCCCCAAGCAGTACATTCCGGCGGTCAAAAACGGGGTAAATGAATACATGGCACGCGGGCCGCTAGGCTTTCCTGTGGTCGACATCGGCGTGACCCTGACGGATGGTCAGTTCCACGCCGTCGACAGTTCGGAAATGGCGTTTAAAAAAGCCGCCGCCCAGGCCATGCGTGAAGGTATGCCCGGTTGCAAACCGGTGTTGCTGGAGCCCGTCTTTCAGGTTCATCTGGTGTTGCCCAACGAGTTCACCTCCAAGGTGCAGCGGCTGGTCAGCGGCCGGCGCGGACAAATTCTCGGCTTCGACGCCAAACCCGGCTGGGAAGGATGGGACGAGGTCACGGTGCAATTACCGCAATCGGAAATGCACGATCTGATTATCGAACTGCGGTCGATGACCCAGGGCGTCGGAACGTTCGATTGTAAATTTGACCATCTGCAGGAATTGTCGGGCAAGGATGCCGACACCGTGGTCAACCAGCGAGCCAATTTCCTGGCCGCAAACTAGAGCATTTCCAGTTCACTTGCGTTCACTGCAAATGCTCCACGCCTTTGTTTTGGACGCAAATTCGCCGTCGCGGATGATTCCATCCGCTCGGGATTTGCTCTAAGACCGCTTTCACAAAATTCGAAAAAAAAGCCCCCGCCTAAAAGGCGGGGGCGAGTTTAAACAGGGAGGTTTCACGTCTGGGAGACGTAGGACCCGTCCGGGGGGATGGACGGTCCCTAAGATCCGGGCCGGGGGGGGCCCGGATGGTTCCGGAGTGTTACCCCGGAATTCCGTCGCAATGCTGCGGTGCAACATCGCTTAAAGGAAATATAGGTAGACCCAAGCCCGATATCCACCCACAAGGATGCAAATCAGCCATGCATTTTTTGCATGTCAATTAACTACTTGATATAGCTATTTTTTTTGGCTTTACGGTGATTTCATCTAGTCTTAAGCAACGCCACCGGTCATTTTGTCGACCAGGAAGTCACGCAAAACGCCGATTCGTTTGGAGTTTCGCATTTCCTCCGGGTAGACGAAATAGACGTTCAGGCTGGGGCCTCGTACCTCGGGCAGAATTTCCACCAGGTTGCGCCCTTCGCGGCTCATGTATTCCGGCAACGCGCCGATACCGAGGCCGCTTTGCACCGCGCGGTAGATACCATAGATGCTGTTGACCCGAAGCACCGGCATACGCGGTCGGCCCGGCGACGCGCCCTCTTCCAGCAGCCAGTTGGAACTACCAACCGGCGGCGCCGCGTCTTCGCCATAGACAATGATGCGGTGGTCGTCCAGTTCAGCGGAGGTTTTCGGCACCCCCCGTTCCTTGAGATATTCAGGCGCCGCATAGACACGGTAGTTCATGGTCATCAACTGGCGTTGGATCAGGTCCGGCTGGGTTGGCGGCATCATGCGGATGGCGGCGTCGGCCTCGCGCATCGACAGGTCCAGTTCGGTGTCTGCCAACGCCAGCGAGACCTGGATTTCCGGGTACAGGCTGACGAATTCCTTGATCCGCGGGGTCAGCCAGATCGACCCGAAAGCCACCGTGGTGTTGATCTTCAACGGCCCCTGGGGGCGCTCCTTGCTGTCGGTGATACGGGCTTCGGCCATCGCCAGCCTGCCGTACACATGGTGCGTCGTCTGAAACAGGTCTTCGCCCTGCTCGGTCAGTTTGAGGCCGCGGGCGTGGCGGTGAAAAACCTTCACGCCCAGACTGTCTTCGAGGGCTGAAATCTGGCGGCTGACCGCCGACTGGCTCAGGTTCAACGATTCACCGGCATGGGTAAAGCTGCCGGCCTCGGCGACGGCGTGAAAAACCCGCAGCTTGTCCCAATCCATCTTTTTTCTCCCTCAAACGCCGGGCGGGCGCGGCCTATTCGGCGAGCAGCCGCTCGGCCTCAAGTGCGCTCATACAACCGGTGCCCGCCGCCGTTACCGCCTGGCGGTAAATTGTGTCCTGCACGTCACCGGCGGCAAAAACGCCTTCGATGCTGGTCCGGGTGGTGCCGGGTGTGGTCAGGATATAGCCGTGATCGTCCATATCCAGCTGGCCCTTGAAAATCTCCGAATTGGGCGTGTGGCCGATGGCGATAAAGACACCGTCCAGCGCGATTTCGGACGTGGCATCGGTCTTGACGTTACGCACCCGGATGCCGGTGACGCCGAGCGGGTCCTCAACACCCAAAACTTCATCGAGGACGCTGTCCCAAACGAATTCGATCTTATCGTTCTTGTACAAACGGTCCTGGAGAATTTTTTCCGAGCGCAGCTCGTCGCGGCGGTGCACCAGATACACCTTTGATGCGAAATTGGTCAGGAACAGGGCTTCTTCGACCGCCGTGTTGCCGCCGCCGATTACCGCCACCGGTTTTTCGCGGAAGAAAAATCCATCACAGGTAGCGCACGCCGAGACCCCGAAACCGGAGAATTTTGCCTCGCTTTTCAGCCCCAGCCAACGCGCGCTGGCGCCGGTCGCGATAATCACGGTGTCGCCGGTATAGACAACACCGCCGTCGCCGACGGCGCGGAACGGGCGGGCCGACAAGTCGGTCTCGACGATAATGTCTTCGAACATTTCGGTGCCGACGTTTTTCGCCTGCTCATACATCTGTTCCATCAGCCACGGCCCCTGCACGGCTTCGGCAAAACCGGGGTAATTTTCGACCTCGGTGGTAATCGTCAACTGGCCGCCCGGCTGGATGCCGCGCACCAGGATAGGTTTCAGGTTGGCCCGCGAGGCGTAGATTCCGGCGGTGTACCCGGCGGCGCCGGAACCGATGATGAGGACTTTTGAGTGGTGCGTTTCCGGCATATCGGCGGGTTTCCTTCAAGACTAAAAACAACGGTCAAAGACGCCCTAAGATAGGAACACCGGCGCAGAGAGGCAAGCAGCAGCGGATTAAGAAAATCCCAACCCCGAAGGCACAAAGACACCAAGGGATTGAAAAACGGTTTCGGTTGCGGCCTGGCGCATTGTAAGATAATTTCGCAATAATATTACGCAATAATATTTTGTCTTGCGGGGTCATGGAGTAATTATGCAAAAAGTCAAACTCGACCGCATCGACCGCCGCCTTCTGCATGACCTTCAGGCCGAGGGCCGCATTACCAACGTCGAGCTTTCCAAACGCGCCGGTATTTCCGCGCCGCCGTGCCTGCGCCGGGTGCGCGCACTCGAAGACGCCGGATTTATCCGAAGCTACCACGCCTGTTTGGAGCCCAAGGCGTTGGGCTTTCATGTCACCGTGTTCGCCCAGGTTGGGCTGTCGTCGCAAGCCGAAGCCGACCTTGAGGCCTTTGAGGCGACGGTGCAGGACTGGGCCGAGGTGCGCGAGTGTTTCATGCTGGCCGGCGAAACCGACTTTTTGCTGAAAATCGTCGCCCCGGACTGGGACGCCTATCAGGTTTTTCTGACGACAAAATTGACCGCGGCGGACAACGTCAGCCACGTCAAATCGTCGCTATCGATCCGCGCCGCCAAGTTAGCACCGGGCGTGCCCATCACTGTGGATGTCGACGCCGACAACGGGGCCGAGCCGGACAGCGAAACCGAGGCCTGAGACGCGGCCCATTTGGCATACGGCCCCCTGTGAAGTAGGGTGAGGCGCCATGAATACTAACAGCCCCTCAGATCAGCCCCCCCAGGACAGCCAGCTGGATGCGCGCGTCCAGGAAGGTTTGCGGGTCCATCAAACCGGCGACCGGGATTCGGCGGAAGCGATTTACAGAGAGGTCCTCGCGCTTAATCCCAATCATGCCGACGCCAATCATTTTCTCGGCGTCGTCGCCTTTCAGGCCGGTATGCCCGAAGATTCCCTGGTGCTGATTGCCAGGGCTATCGGTGTTAATCCTGAGATTGCTCTGTATTACTGCAATCTGGGCAATACGCTTCAGGCGTTGGGCCGGGTTGAGGAGGCCATCGCCAGCCACCGCAATGCCTTGCGCCTTAGCCCGAACCTTAGTCAGTCCCACAACACCCTGGGCTTTCTTTTGCAGCAGCAGGGCCATGTTGAGGACGCCGTCGCCTGTTTCGATGCGGCCATTGCCAGCAACCCCGATTACGCCGAGGCCCATTCCAACCGGGGGATCGTGCTGCGAAAACTGGGGCGAAACGAGGACGCCGCCGAAAGTTACGTTAAGGCCATCGCCATCAATCCCGATTATGCAGAGGCCCACAACAACCTGGGCAGCGCGCTCCGGGCGCAGGAAAAACTGGAAGACGCCGCCGCCTGCTTTCGCAAGGCCATCGACCTCAAGCCCGATTTCTCCGAGGCCCATAGCAACCTGGGCAACACGCTCAAGAAACTGGGGCGGCCGGACGAAGCCCTGGAATGTTACCAACGCGCCGTCGACATCGACCCCGAACGGGACGACATCCGTCATCATATCGCCTCTCTCACCGGCGAGACCACGGACATCGCGCCGGAAAAATATATCACCGAGCTGTTCGACGACTACGCGAAACGGTTCGACGACCATTTGACCAACAACCTTGGCTACGAAATCCCGTCTCTGTTGCGCCGTGCCGTGGATGCCGCGACGGCGGGGCCAAAGACGTATGCCCGCGCCCTCGATCTGGGCTGCGGCACCGGCATGGTGGCGGAAAACTTCCAGGGCATCATCGGCGAGATCGACGGCGTCGACCTGTCCCCGAAGATGCTGGAGCAGGCCGGCGCGAAGGGTGCCTATGCCAATCTCTATCTTACCGACGTGCTCAATTTTCTCGAAATGCCCGATATTTGCACCGGCGGGTACGACCTTATCCTGTCGGCCGATACCTTTATTTACATCGGCAAGCTGGACGGCACCTTCGCCGCCGCCCGCCGCGCCATCACCGACGGCGGACTGTTCGCCTTTTCGGTGGAACACCTCGAAGACGGCGATTTCAAACTTCTGCCCTCCAGCCGCTACGCCCAGAGCACCGCCTACATCGAAAAACTGGCGGCCCAGTCCGGCTTCACGATCTTAAGCCGCGAGCCGGTCACGGTGCGGATAGAAAGCGAGACCCCCATCCCCGGCCGAATTTACGTGTTGCAGGCTGTCGGCTAAAAAAGACGAAAAAGCGGGTGAATTGCTGGCCTGCTAAACGTATACATTTGTAAACATTTGTAGACACTCGTAAACATCCGGCGGGTTCTTGGCGGCCCTTAAAAACAGCCCCACGCCGCCGCAAGCCTCATAAAATTCCTATCGCCCCCCAGCAAATGGACAGCCGAATGGCTAAACTGATCTGGAGGCCTCCCAAGGATGATGGCGTAGTCGTGCCTGCCTGACATTAAAATACCGCAAGCCCCCGCCTTAAACCGCATAAATGGCGGTGAAGGCGGTAAAAGAGATAGTGTCGAAGAAAATATCTCTTATGGGGCAGCCCGTAAGGCTCCATTCCAAGAGTTTTTCAACGAAATAGACCCAAGGCAGACATTGGGGGTCCATTCTGTTAACAATTAAAATAACAGGCTGCTTTCCGACGGCGTATGTCGGTATTGTATGACGAACCGAGAATAAAAGAGTCGTGACAAAACTAAACTCCATCCACCGCGCCGTATTCGAAAGCATCCGAAACTTTCTCGCGCTTTGCGACGAGAGTGGGGTGATCGTCTATATTAATTTGGCGGGCAAGAACCTCTTGAAATCACCGCAGGTCGAAGACGTTGTTGGCCGGCCCATATCTGACTTTGTCGACCCCGATTTCTCCGACATCATGGCCCAGGGGCTTAAAATTTTTGTTGATGAAGTTGAAGGTGTTCCTCTCAAGCTCGTGACGGTCACGGGCACGCCCATCGATACGATATTTTTCGTATCGGAGTTGGCGGAAGAATTCGGCCAAGCAACCTTCATGGTCGAGTGCCGCGATATCTCGCAATTCATTCTCGCTGCCGAATCGGCACGGTACCGAGAGAAACGCTTAAACACGGTTCTCAAGGCCGTCGAACAGGCCGTCATTTCCATAAATGAATTCGGCACCATCCTGAGTTTTAATGAAGCCGCCGAGAAAATTTTTGGCTATCAACGGCCCCAAGCAATTGGCAAGAACGTAAACATAATTATGCCGGAACCTCACCATTCCAATCACGACGCATACATCATGAGGTATCTGGCCGACGGTATACCGAAAATCATCGGCACGACGCAGGAACTCGAAGGCAGGCGATCAGACGGGAGTTCCTTTCCCATTGAACTGACCGTTACCGAACAGAAGGAGAAAGAAGATCGTCGAAGTTTTATCGGAATCATCAGCGATATCTCGCAACGGAAACAGCAAGAAGAACGCATCCGGTTTCTCGCCCTCCACGACACCCTAACAGGATTACCGAACCGAAATTCTTTCAACTTACGAATCGACGAGGCGCTGAAACGGGCGAAGCGCGGCGGGTCACGCGTTGGATGTATGTTTCTTGACCTTGATAATTTTAAGCCCATTAACGATAGTTTGGGGCATGAAGCGGGAGATCATGTACTCAAGGCTGTCGCGGACCGTCTCAGCAAATGCATTCGTGAAACGGACATGGCCGCCCGTTTTGGCGGTGATGAATTCGTCGTCGTGCTTGAGAAAATTAGCACGCGAAATGACCTCGAGAAAATCGCGGGCAACATCCTTGAGGCTTTCAAGGTGCCTATTGCGTTTGATGAGCATCACTGTACCGTCGGCGCCAGCATCGGGATCAGCATCTATCCAGATGACGCGCTGGACAAAGGCCTGCTGATGAAGAGCGCGGACGAGGCGATGTATACTGTGAAGGAGAGTGGGCGCAACGGTTATCAGTTCGCTGGAAAATTAGCAGGCGAGGAATAACTCAGCCCGCAATAGGCTCGCTGCTCAATACTGTCCGCTTCTGGCTGAGGCTGTTGAAGAACTCTGTTGTCAGCGAGCTATGAACGTGATTCCCTTTTCTTAGTGATTTTGGAGAAGGAACACGGCGATGATGGGACCAGAGGTCGGACAGCAGGATCGTCTTTTCTATGAGTTCAATCTTG
>JABMOG010000355.1 GCA_013204265.1 Rhodospirillales bacterium | reverse complement strand
GTTCCAAAGGCTCAATTCGGCTTATATTTGAAGGAATGTGAGTGGCGATTTAACAACAGTGACCTGTCAGTTCAATTATCACTGATAAGACAATGGGTTAAACGATATTTGAGATAGTTATCTGGGTCAGCCCCTAATTTTTTTTTCATAACGTTATTTCCCTTTTGCATACTCAGATTTTCTATTTTTATTCGCCGCGACCGCCGTGTTTTTCCGACCAGGCCAGTGGATTATCAAGGAAGGTGCGAACGCCGTCAATCGCCGCAGCGTTAAAGTAATCCCCTTCTTCGGCGGCTTGCAAGACATCGCGCCACGTCGCCAGATAATGCAGGTTGACGCCCATTTTCTGCATGCTTTCCCCGGCACCGGGAAAGGCGCCGTAGAAAAACACCACGAAAATATCCGTCACCTCGCCACCGGCCTCGCGCAGGGCGTCAACGAAGGTGACTTTGGAACCGCCGTCGGTGGCCAGGTCCTCGACCAGCAGCACCCGCTCGCCTTCCTTGAAGGTTCCTTCGATCTGGGCGTTGCGACCGAACCCCTTAGGCTTCTTGCGCACGTACAGCATCGGTTTGGACTGGGCCTCGGCGATCCAGGCGGCGTAGGGAATACCCGCCGTTTCTCCGCCGGCGACGGCGTCAATGGTCTCAAACCCGACCTCGCGGTCCAGTTTTTCGCACGCCAACTGGACAATCC
The DNA here is from genome assembly GCA_013204265.1 of Rhodospirillales bacterium. GTDB lineage: Bacteria > Pseudomonadota > Alphaproteobacteria > Rhodospirillales > Casp-alpha2 > Casp-alpha2. The sequence continues at coordinate 9,944 of JABMOG010000355.1, read as the reverse complement.
GTCGCCGCGCTTCGGGAAAGGAAATCACCCAGCGGCAGTCGATATAAACCGGACTGGCCCATCCCGCAGTCAGGGTATAGGGCTCTTCGGGTCTGAAGTTAACCGCCTTGATATCGAGCAGCCATCGGGCGGTCTCAAGACCGGCGGCGGAAGGTAAATTGGGCATCGTGTCTCCTGAAATTACTCCAATCCTGTTTAGAGCTTATTGGACATTGAGACAACTTATCCGCAAACGCCTGGGGCAATTTCCGTTTGATAATACGGGGCAATTTGGATACTTAATTGTGGTGGTATACCAAGGGAGGTCATTTTAATCCCTTGTTAGTCCCTTGGGGGAAAACGGCCAAAGAGCCGCTTTAAACTAATGAGCGAGGAGTCGGTCCATTAAAATTTGCATTTACGGTGCCGGCGCCATTGGCGGTTATCTGGGCGTTCAGCTGTCGCTGGCCGGACAGGACGTTTCATTGATCGCCCGGGGTGCGCACCTTGAGGCGATGAAAACCAATGGCCTGAAGTTGCTGATCGACGGCGAAGAACGGGTCTCGCATGACTGTCTGTGCACCGACGACCCTGAAGAGGCCGGACCGCAGGATTATGTCATTGTCACCCTGAAGTCCCATCAGGCCTATGACGCGGCCGAGCGATTGGCGCCGCTTTTAGGGCCGGATACCGCCGTGGTTACAGCTATGAACGGGGTGCCCTGGTGGTATTTTTACGAACTCGAAGGCCCGCATAAAAACCACCGCCTGGAAAGCGTAGATCCCGGCGGCTGGCAGTGGAAAACCCTCGGCCCCGAACGCGCCATCGGCTGCGTTGTTTACCCGGCCACGGAAATCGTCGAGCCGGGTGTTATCAAGCACGTCTACGGCAACAAATTTACCCTGGGCGAGCCCAACGGGGCGACCAGCGAACGCATCCAGAAACTGAGCGACGCGATGAACGACGCCGGGCTGAAGGCGCCGGTCCGCGACAACATTCGCGACGATATCTGGATCAAGCTGTGGGGCAACCTGTGCTTCAACCCGATCAGCGCGCTTACCGGCGCCACCCTGGACATTGTCGCCACCGACCCGGCGACACGCATCCTGTCGCGCAGCATGATGCTGGAAGCCCAGAAAATCGGCGAGGCGCTCGGCGTTCATTTCCGGGTCGATGTTCACCGCCGCATCAATGGGGCTGCGGACGTAGGCGCGCACAAGACGTCCATGTTGCAAGACCTGGAAAACAACAAACCGATGGAAATCGACGCCCTGGTTACGGCGGTGCAGGAAATGGGCCGTCTGGTCGATATCGACACGCCTTTTATCGATTCCGTACTCGGTCTGATCCAGCAACGGGGCAGGGTGCTTGGTCTTTACCCGACCTTTGCCGCGCGTGACCTGGCGTCGGACTCCAAAGACGGCGAAGACACGCGGGAACTTGTTGACTGAACCCGGCATCATGGCATGAACCGCAAAGAACGTCGGCAGCAAAAAAGCCAGGCCAAACGTGCCGATGGAGAGGGATTAGCCCCGCCAAACCCTGCCGCACAGGCGCTGATGCAAGAGGCGCAAACCCATCTCAACGACGGCGATATGGACGGCGCCAAGGCCCTGTTGCAAGAAGCGACACAAGTAGACTCGCTCAACGCCGAGCCGTTCCACATGCTGGCCCTGATTGCCTATTCCGAGGGTCGCATGGACAACGCCGGGGAAATGATTCTGGAAGCGACCACCCGCAACGATACCGACCCGGCCATGCACGCCAATTGCGGGGCCATTATGAATCTGCTGGGGCGCCCGCAGGAAGCCGAAGCCGCCTGCCGGTATGTTATCGACATGGACCCGTCGCACGCCGAAGCCTACAACAATCTGGCCGTCTCGCTGGAGGTTCAGGGCCGCCTGGATGAAGCCCAGGAAGCCGCCGTGTGTGCAATCGAGCTGAACCCTGGTTATGTCGAGGCCTGCATAAACCTCGGCAACATAATGCTGCGCGCCGGTGATGCCCTGACCGCCGCCGATGCTTACCGGGCGGCGATCAAGATAAATCCCAATGCCCTGATGGCGCGGGCCAATCTGGCGATTGCGTTGCGTGAGGCGGGGCAACTGGATTTGGCGGAAAAAGAATGCCGCGAAGCTCTGGGCATCAATCCAAAATTCGCCGAAGGGCACAACAGCCTGGGCAATGTTCTCAAAGAAAAAGAAGACTGGCAGGGCGCTGCCGAAGCCTTCGAAACCGCCATCGGTCTTCGTGATGGATATGCGGACGCGATGTTGAATTTGGCCGGGGTGCTGTTCAAAAGCGGCGATATGCAAGGGGCCGAGGATAAATACCGCGGCATTCTGGAGACTTTTGAAAACCTGGCCGATGCCCACGCGAGCCTGGGCGTGGTGTTATTGGCCGTCGGGCGCATGGACGAGGCGGTGGAAAGTTTTCGCCGCGCCGTTACCAACAAACCCGGCCATGGCTTGGCGCAATACAATCTGGCGACCGCCATCGGTGGGCAGTACAGCGAGGCCGAGGTCGATGCCATCCGCGAGCTGCTGAACGACAAGCTAATGACAACCGCCGACCGTATTCGGATTCAGTTCGCGCTCGGTGATATCAATGATCAACGGGGAAATTTCGAGACCGCCTTTGCCGATTTCGACGCCGGAAATGCCCTCAGAAAAAGCCAGTTGGAAACCAGTGGCAAAACGTTCGATGCGGACGCCTTTGATGGGCGGATTGACGGAATCATTGCGACCTATGGCGCGGACGTGTCCGCGGAACGCGCCGAGGCGGGAAATTCTTCGGATGTGCCCGTGTTTATTGTCGGTATGCCGCGTTCCGGGACGACGCTGGTCGAGCAGATCATTGCCAGCCACCACCAGGCCGCCGGCAAGGGTGAGATGGACCGGATTCAGGTTCTGTGCGGCGAAGATGGCGAATTCGCCACCGCCAGCGACGACAAAATCGCTGAAAAGGCGGCGGGCTATCTGGCGGAACTGACCAAGGACTTCGATGGCGCCGCCAGAATCACCAACAAAATGCCGTTTAATTGGCTGTATCTCGGGCAAATCCAGATGATGTTTCCGAATGCCAAGGTTCTGTATTGCCGGCGCGATCCTCTGGATACGGGGATGTCGTGTTTCGGGCAGCACTTTACCGCCCCCCATGCATGGGCTTGCGATTTACACGATATTGGCCGGTTTCAACGGGCCACGGGCCGCCTGATGGAGCATTGGAAAGACGTTTTATCGTTGTCGATTCTTGAGGTCTCCTACGAGAATATGGTCGATGATCAGGAAGCCACCAGCCGCCGAATTATCGATTTTCTCGGGCTGGACTGGGACGAGGCATGCCTCGATTTCCATTCTTCCGGGCGATTGGTCCAAACGGCTTCCAGCTGGCAGGTCCGCAAGCCGATTTACAGAACCGCCGTTGGCCGGGCTAAAGGGTATGAGGCGTTTTTGGGGCCGTTGAAAGGTGCCCTGGGGCTTTAAACCTGTTACAGAAATCCTTTTCAGACCACGCTTGCTGTGGCCGTAATGGTGGGGTTTATTTGTAAAATGCGCGCCTTGGAACAATTCCGCCGCCATGCCTGAGTTGCTTGACATCATTGCCGACGGCCAGACCAAACCGATGACCTTTCGCGAGGCCTTGGAATTGGGCAAACACCGCCAGAACGCCGGTGATTTGTCCGGGGCGGCGGACATCTATCAGCAGGTTCATGCGGCTGACCCCGGCCAAGTGGATGCCCTGCATTTGCTGGGGGTAATCTCTCACCAGTTGGGCGAACACGATCTTGCAGCCGGCCTAATCACCGCTGCCCTTGCCATCCAACCAGATTTTGCCGACGCGCAAAGCAATCTGGGTGTCGTATATTTCGATCAGGGGCGTATGGATGAGGCTGCGGTCTGCTACCAGCGGGCGATAGAGATCAATCCGGAACTCGCGGATCCCCACATTAACATGGGCGCCCTTCACCACAGACTTGGGCAGTTGGACGAAGCTGTTGGCAGGTATAGAAGCGCGCTCGCCATAAATCCCAACCAGGCGATGGCCATGGCGAGTGTCGGCGGTATCTTGTTTGAACAACAAAAATTCGACGAGGCAGAGCGTTATTTGAAACAGGCGGCGGACCAAGATGCGATTTACGAATGTGGCCCCGTCAGCTTTTTGGGCGACGACTTTAATACGGCGTGCGATCCGGTAAATCTTGATCGCCTGATTTCCACGCTGCCGGAAACAACCGGAACATTTCCCAGTGGTTCCGGTAAGGGGCCGGTCGTGGTGACTTCGTGCGACCACGGGTATTTCCGGCGATTCGGGTCGGCCCTGGCGTTGTCGGTCGACCAATTTGCTCCCGGCCACGACCTTCACTTGCACGTTATTAACCCAGAGCCGTCTTTTGACGATGAAATTTCGGCGCTGGAACGGCGTTTGGGAAACACCATGTTGACGACCACCACCGAGAGTGCGCCTGAAACGGACCGCTTGTATTTTCATGTGATCAGGTTCGTGCGCCTGTGCCAAATGATAGAGGCATCAGAACGGGATTTTCTGCACCTGGACACGGACTCCCTTGTGCATGGGCCCCTTGCATCAACGACCGGGATTGACGCCGATGTCGATCTCTCGATCTTTACACGGTTCGATAGGATTCCTTTTCAGCAGAAAGTCGCTATCGGCAGCCTGTTCGTGCGTCACACACCGATGGCCCGTCGCCTGATGCGGCGTTTCGGCGCCTATTTGGCACATTGCATACACGGCAATACACTGGTTTGGGGGCTCGATCAGATCGCGTTTTATGTCGTCTATCGGATGATGACGTTCAATGGGGAAGAGGTCTCGCTGGCGTCTCTTCCGAAATCCCTCTGTGACTTCGATTTCGCTGATACTTCCGATGTTTGGGCGGCAAAAGGCAACAGCAAGCAAAACCAAATCTTCGAACAGGAATCCTCCCGGTTGCTTGGCTTGCCTTTGCCATGACTGAGTCCCTCGACATTCCAGTGGACGGCCAAAGCAAGCGCATGACCGTCCGCGAAGCCCTGGAATTGGGCCGCCGCCGCCAGGATGCCGGTGACCTGTCGGGTGCGGCAGATATCTATCAGCAGATCCACACCACTGATCCGAGGCAGGTCGATGCCCTGCACCTGCTGGGCGTAATATCCCACCGCTTGGGCGAACTCGACCTGGCAGCGGAACTGATCGCCGCAGCGCTTGCCATCAATCCCGATTTTGCCGACGCGCACAGCAATCTGGGCGTCGTCTTTTTCGGCCAGGGTCGCTATGACGAGGCCACCACCAGTTACCAACGGGCGATTGACATCAATTCGAACTATGCCGACCCCCACAACAATATGGGCGCTTTGCACCAAAGGCTTGGGCGGCTGGAGGAAGCCGTCACAAGTTATCGTAAAGCCATTGCCATCGATCCCGACTTTGCCGATGCCCACAACAATCTGGCGACATTACTGTTGTTGTTGGGCCGCTTCGATGAGGGGTGGATAGAGTTTGCGTGGAGATGGAAAATTGCTCAATTTTCCAGTGCATTAAAAAAATTTGATAAACCTTTATGGCAAGGGGGAAACCTGACCGGCAAGCGGATTTTGGTGTGGGAGGAACAGGGTGTCGGCGAAAGTCTTTTGTTTGCCGGACTAATCCCCGAACTGGTTCAGCAGGGTGCCGACGTTAGCATTGATTGTGATCCACGTTTGGCGCCGTTGTTTGCGCGGTCCTTTCCGAAAATCGACTGCACAGGCAGTCAGGATTTCGACTTCCACGTACCGCTGGCCGACCTCGGGCGCTGGCTCAGGCCGGACGCCAAATCCTTTCCCACTGGCGGCTCGTATTTACAAGCCGACCGCGAGGCCAGTGCAATCTTGCGCCACCGCTACCTGGAAAACGGCGGCGATCTTTTGGTCGGCCTGGCGTGGCGTAGCAACAGCCCCCATTACAGCGAACAGAAATCGATGACCCTGGCCGATCTTGGGCCGGTGCTGGCAATTCCGGGAATTACCTTCGTCAATCTGCAGTACGGGGATACTGCCTTCGAGCGGGCCGACAACAACATCATCGATGATGCCAGCGTCGATCAGATGGCCGACCTGGATGCCTTCGCCGCCCAGGTCGCGGCTCTGGACGTGGTGGTGACAATTTCCAACACCACGGCGCATTTGGCCGGCGGGCTGGGGGTGCCGACGCTGCTCATGCTGGACACCATACCTATCTGGTATTGGCAGACCGGGCGTGCGGATTCGCCTTGGTATCCGTCATTACAGCTGTTCCGGCAACGCCGTCCGGGCGACTGGGCAGATGTTATCGAGCGGGTCGCCGAAGCGCTAAAATCGGGTCAGTTTCCCTTACGCAAGGGGATATAACCTTCACCACCGAGCCGCGAAAAATGGCTGTCGACCTCGGGGTGATTGATCGGCTGCCCAGATGGGTCGGGGTTCAGATTACGCTCGGCGACATAAGTCTGAACATCACCGCCATCAACCAGCACATGGTACCAGGGGCAGTCTTTGGGCGGTTTGCTTTTGGCGACGTTTTCGTACCATTCCTTTGAGCCCAGAAAATGTGAATCCAGGTCAATGACCACGCCCCGATATTCGAACAGGTTGTGGAGGACCAGATCGCCGGGGGAAAATTTCGCGGTAACGGCATTCGTCATGGGCGGGCTCCGGGTTTTGATGTTATCCCATACTATAGAATTCATTCTTGATCCTGTCGACGCAGGTACTTTAATGGCGCGGGGTTTGGTGTAGGCTCCAACGCGATGGTGGATACAATTGCAAATAAAACGCCCGACGTCTGGGTTTTGGTCGACGACCGCGCCGGCAACCGCAGCCAGTGCTTAGGGGTAGCCGATGCCTTGGCAATTGACTACCGGGTCAAGGAAATTGCTTACGGTCCCTGGGCGGCGCTGCCCAACGTCGTGCTGGGGGCATCGCTCAAAGGACTGACCCCGGACAGCCGGCTTGGACTCCACCCCCCATGGCCCGATGTGGTGATTGCCGCCGGTCGCAGGACCGCTCCGGTGGCGCGAAAAATCCGTGCGCTGGCGGGCCGGGAATGCTTTCTGGCCCAGGTCATGGGACCAGGCGCAGGGCGGGGCGATTTCGGGCTGATCGCCGTGCCCCGGCACGATGGTGCGGTGGCGGGCGGCAATATCCTGAACATCACCGGCGCGCCGCATCAATTGACGCCATCCCGCCTGAAGGAGGAATCCGGTCGCTGGCGCGGGCGTTTCGATGACTTGCCGAAACCGTGGATCGCCCTGATCGTCGGCGGCAGCACCCGGCGGCGCACCTTCACCCCCGCCATGGCCATTGAACTGGCGGCGCGGGCGTCGAAAATGGCGCTGCTGGCGGGCGGCTCGCTTCTGGTCACCACCTCCCGGCGCACCGGGGAGGCTGCGGATACCCTCATCAAAGCGATCACCGCGCCCAACCGGGTGTTCCGCTGGGGTTTGGATAACTCGCAAGAAAACCCGTATCACGGCTATCTGGCCCTGGCCGACGCCGTTATCGTGACCGGCGATTCCTCGTCGATGTGTTCCGAGGCCTGCGCCGGAACGGGGCCGGTATACATCTACGCGCCGCCGGCCCTGACCATTGCCAAACATGGCCGTCTGCACGCGGACCTTTACCAACAGGGCTATGCCCGGCCCCTGAGCGGCGAAATGGACAGCGGTGGTGACCAACAGTGGACGCATCAACCCCTGAATGCTGCCGTCGCCGTCGCCCAGGCGATCCGTGACCGCTTGGGCCTGTAGATGCCTAATTTTTCCGCCAATCTTTGGTACCTGTTCAAAGAACAGGAGATGATGGACCGCTTCCAGGCCGCCGCCGAGGCCGGGTTTAAGGCCGTTGAATTTCATTTTCCGTACCAGTGGCCGGCCACCGATCTCGCCGAACAACTGGCCGAACATGGCCTGCAACAGGTTCTCATCAACGCGCCGCCCGGCGATTGGGACGCCGGTGAACGCGGCATCGCGGCGGTGCCCGGACGGGGGGCCGAGTTCCGTGATTCCATCGCCCTCAGTATTGAGTACGCCAAGGCCCTGGCGTGTCCTCGAGTCCACGTAATGGCCGGGTTGCAGGGCGGCGATCATACCGGGCGGGCGATGGAAACGTTGGCGGAAAACCTGTCCTTCGCCGCCGAAGAATGTGGCCGTTTTGGTATATCGGTGCTGATCGAAGCCCTTAACCCGGCCGACGTGCCGGGGTATCTGATCGGCAATACCTTCGATGCCCTGGCCGTGCTGGAGTACGTCGGCCACGATAATCTATATCTACAATACGACCTCTATCACGGGGCTATGAACGCCGAGGACATGCCCACCACAATCGCCGAAAACCTGAACGCTATCAGCCATATGCAGGTCGCCAGCATGCCTGGTCGCCATGAGCCGGACGGGCAAGGGTCGCTCGATTATCCGGCGCTGTTCACAGCCATCGACGAAATCGGTTACACCGGCTGGATCGGCTGCGAATACAACCCACGGGGCGCCACCCTGGAAGGTTTGGACTGGGCCAAGGCGTATGGCATCGGCTAGAGCATTTTTTTATTAGCAAATTCGTCGTCGCGGATGATTCCATCCGCTTGGGATTTGCTCTAATGCACGTCTTCCCAGGCCTTGACCTCCTGGCGCTGCTCACCGAGGCCTTCGATCCCCAGCCGCATGACATCGCCGGGTTTCAGGAATACCTGTGGGTCACGCCCGAGACCGACGCCGGGCGGGGTGCCGGTCGGAATAACGTCGCCGGGCATCAGGGTCATGTATTGGCTGATCGCACTGATCAGGTGGCTGATGCCGAAAATCATGTCCGACGTATTGCCGTCCTGCATGCGCTCGCCGTTGAGTTCGAGCCACAGGTTGAGGTTTTGCGGATCAGTCACTTCGTCGGGCGTCACCAGCCACGGCCCCAGCGGCGCGAAGGTATCGAAGCTCTTGCCCTTGAGCCACTGGCCGTCGCGTTCCAACTGAAATTCCCGCTCCGACACGTCGTTCATAATCGAATAGCCGGCAATCACACTGCGCGCCTCGGCTTGGCTGACATATTGCGCGCGCCGCCCGATGATGATCGCCAATTCAACCTCCCAATCGCCTTTTTTCGAGCCACGTGGCAGCACCACCGGGTCATTGGCGGCGCTGAGCGAGGTCACCGCCTTGGAAAACAGGATCGGCTCACCCGGCAGGTCCATTTTGGCTTCCTGGCCATGCGCCGCGTAATTGATGCCGACGGCGATAATCTTGCCGACGCCGCTGACCGGCGGACCGAGGCGCGTGTTGCCTTCGACGAGGGGCAGGGAATCGGTGTCGACCTTGGACAATGCCGCCAGCCGATCAGGATCGAGGGCGCCGCCGCCGAGGTCATTGAGCTTGCCAGACAGGTCCCGAATTTGGCCGTTTTTATCCAACAAACCCGGTTTTTCTTCGCCCGGAGGGCCGTAGCGTAATAATTTCATGAATTCTCCAAAAAATCCCGGATTTCAGGGATTACCGAGGTGTGATGGCCGTCATTTGGTTTCGTTTACCGGAGGACTATACGTTAATCAACTGAACCGTTTCCAACAGGAAAGACCAAGGCGATGAAAAAACAATATTTCGAGCTGACCCGATTGATCGAACGGCTGCACCGGCGCTACGTCGACGTTATCAAGACGGAACTGAACCGGATCGGGGTGCGCGACATAAACGGGGTTCAGGCATTGTTGCTGAGCAACATCGGAGCTGAAGAAATTTCCATCCGCGACCTGGTCGAGCGGGGCTACTATCTCGGCTCAAACGTCTCGTACAACATCAAGAAACTGACCGATCTCGGGTATCTTGTGCAGGAGCGGTCCGCCCATGACAAACGCTCGGTCATGGTCAAGTTGACGGACAAGGCGCTCGGCGTAGTCACCTCCATGCAGAACCTGCAGGATTACAACGCCGAAGCCTTCGCCGAGCGAACCGAAGACGCGGACACCAT
>JABMOG010000354.1 GCA_013204265.1 Rhodospirillales bacterium | reverse complement strand
GTCGAAGCGTAACGAGTCGCTGCATTTCGGGGTCGCCGATTATGCCGCGTCGACCAAGGCCCGGACCACGGTTATCGGCGGTCCGAACAAGGATTATCACGTCCTCACCGATGCTGATGAAAACGGCAATCGCGACGTTCATTGGGGCGACATGTGGCATTACCCAATCGCCAAAATGGTCGTTGCCGCGCGCGCACATGGGCTTCGGCCTATCGACGGTCCATTCGGCGATTTTTCGGATTCCGATGGCTTTACCGCCCAGGCCAACCGGGCCGCCACTTTGGGGTGCGAGGGAAAGTGGGCGATCCATCCGAGCCAGGTCGATCTTGCCAACTCCATATTTACCCCCAGTGAAGAAGACGTGAGCAAGGCGCAACGCATTATTGACGCCATGGAACAGGCCCAAAAGGAAGGCAAGGGCGCGGTTGCCCTGGATGGTCGCCTGATCGACATTGCCTCGATCAAGCAGGCCGAGGTGATGGTCCGGAAAGCCGAGCAAATTAAAGCCGCTGGTTAACCAATACCCCTCCAAATCCAAGCATTAGGGCGGCCGGAATTTCTTGCCGCCCTTTCCTTTTGTACTCGCCGATACTGTGCTACAGAAACGCCATGAATAATTATCTCGAATTCGAAAAATCCATTGCCGAGCTGGAAGGCAAGATCGAGGAACTGCGCCATCTGAGCGGTTCCGGCGATGTCAACATTGCCGACGAAGTCGGAAGGCTTCAGGGCAAGGTCGAAAAGCTTTTGGTTCAGGCCTACACGAAACTGACGCCGTGGCAGAAGACGCAAGTGGCGCGTCATCATGACCGACCGCACGCGGCCAATTACATCGAAGGCCTGATCGAGGATTTCACGCCTTTGGCCGGGGACCGCCAATTCGCCGAAGACAAGGCCGTGATCGGCGGTTTGGGGCGGTTTCGGGGGGCGTCGGTGGTTGTCATCGGCAATGAAAAAGGCTTCGGCACCGAGGGTCGCCTAAAACACAACTTCGGCATGGCCCGTCCCGAGGGTTACCGCAAGGCCCAACGGCTGATGAAACTCGCCGACAGTTTCGGGCTGCCGGTTATCACCCTGATTGATACCCCGGGCGCCTATCCCGGGGTCGATGCCGAAGCGCGGGGGCAGGCCGAAGCCGTCGCGCGCAGTATTGAAACCTGCCTCGGACTCAAAGTGCCCGTGGTCAGTGTCATCATCGGTGAAGGCGGCTCCGGCGGCGCCATGGCCCTGGCCGCCGCCAATAGGGTTCTGATGCAGGAGCACGCCATTTATTCGGTCATTTCACCGGAAGGCTGTGCGTCTATACTCTGGCGCGATGGCGACAAAGCTGAAGATGCCGCCGATGCCTTGAAATTGACGGCCGAGAATCTGCTGGAACTGGGCGTAATTGACGCCATTATCCCTGAGCCCCTCGGCGGTGCGCATCGCACCCCCCAGGCGGCAATCGACACCGTCGGCTCTGCCATCCAAGGCGCGCTGGCCGATCTCTCGGGCCATGATGGAGGTGTTTTGAAAACCCTTCGGCGCGAAAAATTCCTGGAAATGGGCTCCAAGGGCCTAAGCTGACGCCACCCTAACTGCGTCCCCAGGGTGTGTGCCCCTTGAGAAACGAATAGGCCGCTTTTGCCTTGGCGACGTTGGTCAGCAACTTCTTGGGCCGTAGGCTGATGGCACCCTTTAAGGCTTCACCGCAACATTTCCTGACTGCCTGGCGCGCGGCACGGTCGGCTTCTTCAGCCCCGGCGTATTTGCGTTCATAATTCAAATGCCCCCACATCATGTTCCTGTCCCGGCGGATACGGCTTTTCAGGGACAATTCCTCGGAATATCCGCCGAAATGATCGCCCTGGGCTGCCGGGTCGACGATCAAAGGATAGCCTTTTTGCATGGCGCGGACGCTCAGGTCGGTGTCTTCGTTATAGAGAAAGATGTCCTCGTCGAAACCACCGATGTCGCGAAACGCCGATACGCGCCACAAAACGACGGCGCCGGTCAGAAACCAGGTGCAGAATGGCCCATCCGGTGGCATAGCGATGGCTTGGTGATGGCGCTCTCCAGGTCCCATGACGCTGAGGTCGACGTCCCCATTGGCATTGGTCAGCACCGGGGCTATGCCGGCGGCGTTGAGGTTGGCGTCGGCAGTTCGGGCCAGTTGTTCGACGCAGCCTTCCGGCATCCGGGTGTCGGGGTTAATGTTGAGGACGTACTCCGTATCGACGAGAGCAAAGCCTTTGTTCGTGGCGGCCCCCAGCCCACGGTCTTCGGTCAGGGAAAGGACCTCGACTGCCGGGTGACAGGCGCGAGCGACTTTGAGGGTGTCGTCGGTGCTCATGGCGTCGATCAGGATGATCCGCCGGGCACCCGTCAGTGAGCCGAGGGACGACGGCAGAATGGCTTCGGAATTGCGGGTGACCAGGACAACGGTAATACGGTCCCAGGGATCAGGCTTAGTCATTGGGTGATCATACAACACGGTTTATTCCAGTCCAATGGTCCGCTTGGTTCTTGAGGCGAGCGGGAAAATATCGGATACAAGGAGCATGGATTACGATACCCCCGAAGATTTTTATAACGTCTACGCCGCCTTCAAGCGTTACCAAACACCGACGCTGAAGGCCAAGCATGTGCGCTGGTATGACCGGGAATTCTGGGTCCCCGCCGGTTGCACGCCGGGCTCGGCGGTGCTGGAACTGGGATCGGGACCGGGCGAATTCCTGTCCTACCTTAAACAAAAGGGCGTTACCCGTTTTCAGGGCGTCGAACAGGACACCCAGGCCGTCGCGGTTATGGAGGCGGGTCTCAGTGACCACGTCTTCGTCGGCGACATTTGGGACTTTCTCGGCACCCCTCCGCCGGATGGGCCGTTCGATTGCGTCGTCCTGCTTGACGTGCTGGAGCATTTCTCCGCCGGCGACGGGGTCCGGCTTTTGCAAAAAATCAAAACCGTGCTGGCCCCAAAGGGACGGGTCGTCATCCGGGTTCCCAACATGGGCTCGCCCTGGGGCGGCATCCACCAGTTCGCCGACCTCACCCACAAGACCGCCTTCACCCCCAACAGTCTGGAACAATTGGGTCAGGCGGCGGGCTTTAAGGCGATAGCCTTTCTTCCCCAACGCCGCGGCAGTCCGTTCCGGCGTCTTGCCGAAGACGCCCTGCACGGAATTCTGTCCCGCGTTCTGGCCGTCTCGCCAATCGTCTGGACGCCCAACATGATCGCCGTGTTGGAAGTGGACACCGCCGCCGAGGGTTAATCCAGTTTGCCGTGGCAGTGCTTGTACTTGCGGCCCGAGTTGCACGGGCACGGAGCGTTGCGCGACACCCGACCCCAGGTCTCGGGATTATCCGGGTTGAGGGTGCTCGCCGCCTGACGGCTGGTCACCGGGGCAAGTTGGGCCAATTCCCCGTCTTCATACCCGGCGTCGCCGTCAGAGCCAAAAAAGGCCTCACCTTTAAAAGCCGGGTCTTCGCGGGATTCGATCATTTCCTGTTCGGGCCGGTTGGACAGTGCCTGACTGACGCCATCCATTTCCAGTTCGACATAACACAGAACCTGCGTCACCCGTTCACGCAGCATATTCAGCATTTCCTCGAACAGGTTGAAGGCCTCGCGCTTGTATTCGTTGAGCGGGTCGCGCTGTGCATAGGCGCGCAACCCGATGCCCTCACGCAGATGATCGAGGGTCAGCAGATGGTCTTTCCACAACTGATCGAGCAGCTGTAACAGCAGGCTTTTTTCCACATCGCGCATGGTCTCGGCGCCATAGGCCTCGATTTTGGCATTCATGCGGTCCTCGACCGCTTTGGATAAACGCTCGCGAATTTCCGCGTCGGCGATGCCTTCTTCCTTGGCCCATTCGGCTACCGGCAGGTCGAGGGCGAAGATGCGCAAGACTTCTTCGTGCAGGGTTTCCATGTTCCACTGTTCGGCGTAGGCCTTTTCCGGAATACATCGGGAAACCAGATCATTGAGCACGTCGGAGCGCATGTCGGCGACGTCTTCGGAGACGTCTTCGACGGACATCAGTTCCTTGCGCTGCTCGTAAATGACTTTGCGCTGGTCATTCATCACGTTATCGAATTTGAGCAAGTTTTTGCGGATTTCGAAATTGCGCGCCTCAACCTTCTGCTGGGCTTTTTCCAACGCCTTGTTGACCCACGGATGAATAATCGCCTCGCCTTCCTCCAACCCCAGCTTTTGCAGCATACTGTCGATACGCTCGGACCCGAAAATTCGCATCAGGTCGTCTTCCAGCGACAGGAAGAAATTAGATGCTCCGGGGTCGCCCTGGCGCCCGGAACGCCCGCGCAGCTGATTGTCGATGCGGCGGCTTTCGTGACGTTCCGTGCCGACTACCATCAACCCGCCGGCCTCTAAAACAATCTTTTTAAAACCGGCAATTTCCTCGCGGATGGCGTGCGCGGCCTTATCATAGGCCTCGGAATCTTTTTCTTCCTTGACCTCCTGGGCAATGCGCATGTCGACGTTGCCGCCGAGCTGAATGTCGGTGCCCCGGCCAGCCATATTGGTGGCGATGGTGACCGAGCCCGGCGCGCCGGCCTGGGCGATGATCATCGCTTCCTGTTCGTGGTACCGCGCGTTGAGCACGTGGTGCGCGATTTTTTTTGACTTCAACAGGGCCGCCAATTGCTCGGATTTATCAATACTGACGGTGCCGACCAGAACCGGTTGGTTGCGCTTTTGGCATTCACCGATCAACTCGATGATGGCGGCGTCCTTTTCCGTTACCGTGCGGTAGACCTCGTCGTCGTTATCGATCCGCACACACGGCCTGTTGGTCGGAATGTCGATTACCTCCAACCCGTAGATTTCGGAAAACTCACCGGCTTCGGTCATCGCCGTGCCGGTCATGCCTGCCAGTTTAGGATACATGCGGAAATAGTTCTGGAAGGTGATCGACGCCAGGGTTTGGTTTTCCAGTTGCACCTCGACGGATTCCTTGGCTTCCAGTGCTTGGTGCAGGCCTTCGGAATAGCGTCGGCCCTCCATCATACGGCCGGTGAATTCGTCGATGATGATAACTTTGTTATCCTGAACGATATAATCGGTGTCCCGCGCGTACAGGGTGTGCGCCCGCAGCGCCTGGTTGGCGTGGTGGACCAGCGACACGTTGTTTAAGTCATACAGGTTGCCCTCGGTGATCAGGCCGGCGTCTTTAAGCATCTGTTCTATTTTTTCCGTGCCGACTTCGGTCAACGTCACGGCGCGGGCCTTTTCGTCTTTCTCAAAATCGTCCGGGCCGAGGTCAGGGATCAGCTTGTCGATGGCCATATAGAGTTCGGACACGTCATCGGTGGTGCCGGAGATAATCAACGGCGTGCGGGCTTCGTCGATCAGGATGGAATCGACCTCATCGACGATGGCGAACGAAAACGGCCGCTGTACCATGTCTTCGAGGGAAAACTTCATGTTGTCGCGAAGGTAATCGAAACCGAGCTCGTTGTTGGTGGCGTAGGTTATATCGCAGGCGTAGGCTTCCTGGCGTTCCGCGTCGGATTTACCGTGGGAAATGACGCCGACGCTGAGCCCCAAAAAATCAAAGATGGTGCCCATCCATTGGGAGTCGCGCTCGGCCAGATAGTCGTTGACGGTGACCACGTGGACGCCTTTACCGGACAGCGCGTTGAGATAGACCGGCATGGTGGAGACCAGGGTTTTGCCTTCGCCGGTCCGCATTTCAGAAATCATGCCCCGGTGCAGGACCATACCACCGAGCAATTGCACATCGAAGGGGCGTTCGCCCAAAACCCGTTTGGCGGCCTCGCGCACGGTGGCGAAGGCATCGACTAGAAGGTCGTCGAGGGTTTCTCCTTTGGCCAGGCGTTCCTTCAGCCATGGTGTGCGCGCCGCGAGGTCGGCGTCACTCAATGCTTCGAGCGATGGCTCAAGTGCGCTGATGGCCTGGACGTCGCCGTCCAGACTCTTGAGAAAACGTTCGTTGGCGGAGCCAAACAGACGCTTGGCGATAGCTTCCAACATTCAGGGGCACCTTAGGAATTCAGATAAGAAAATGGCCGGCGGCGGAGGATGTTAAGGGCTTATCCCGCCTCATGAAAAAGCCCGCAAAAGAGATAAGGTTACAATCCGCCCATGTCAATGCAGGGCGAGGCGTTATCACCATCAATGCCATCACACATCAGTGACTTGCTAACCGTTCGCCGGGCACGCTGCCAAGGGGTGTCGGGAAGTCGTCGTAGAGTCGTCAGGGTGTCGTCTTGATGTCGTCCGCATGTCGTCATTTTAACGCCCCTGTTTCGGCATAACATATTGAAACTATGGAAAATATTGTCGATATTTGACGCAAAATGTCGTCATTTGTCATCATTTTCCGATCTGTGTTGAAATTAAAGTCCTTACATCCTTATTTAAAAAGAATAAAATCATATATTTTGCGATATGTCAAGAATATAAAGGGAATGAAAATCAGAACCCGCCACCAGCTAGCGGTTTTCCTGCTTCAATTCTTTGCGCACGGTATCGAGAATAACTTCGTTGACCCCCACCTTCCGGTTTTCTTCCTTGCTTCGGCGGACCGCTTCCTCACGCAGTTTCTTCAGCAATTCTAGCGGCAGGGTCAGGTAGGTGCGTTTCTCCGACTCTTCCTCCGTTGCGCTTAATTTCGAGGGGGAGGTCGAAGCCTGTATGACCGGGGCCTGTCCCTCACTAGCGAGACATTCCGTCACCTCGATCCGCTGTTGGGAAAAGGACAAATATTGGGTAAGGCTGGCGCCTTTCAGGACAACCTTGCGGCCAGCACGCGAGACCCGGGCGGCTTTTCCGCGTCCATTAATCCGGCTCAAAGTCGCATGCTGGCGTTTTAATTGCTCAATATTGTCACTCCAATTGCCGGAAAAATTCTGGGCGACGCGTTGGCGGGCCATGTCGTGTGTCAACGTCCCCCAAAAGTCGACTTCTGGAAATTCTGGGCACTTTGATTGGGCAAAAACGGAAGACGAGGCTACCTGGACCAGGAAACAGGCCGTGACTGCGAACGATTTGGTTTTAAACGGCATTTTTGGCTATTTTCCGGCAATTCTGGGGGCTGGTCAGGCGCCTCAATAAAACATCATACCATTTTTTAGGCTAACTTAAGTGTATATCGAAAGGAGTAATTTCAACGTCCTTAAAAATCGGACCGCGCCCTAGGTCATGGACTCATAAATGGCGGCGAGCTGTGATCGACAAATGGCTCGGTTCGGAAGGAAGGGGCACGAAAGCGGGGCCGAAGCCCCGGTGAGGGCTCCTGACGCACCGAGGCGGGCCATTTGTCGACCCCTTTCGGGGCGCGGTTCTTTTGCCCACTGGACGTCGTCGCGTCGTCGGTCATGATGCGTTGGCATCATTCTCTCCTAACTCCTTGCCAGTAAACAAAATAACACGCGTCACAGTCGCCGCCATTTATGAGTCCATGACCTTAGGCGTCAGCGTCCCAGCGGCAGTTCCGGTTGAGTAGTCAAGGCGCGCTCGGGCGGGAAATTGAGCGTCACCGTGGTGCCGGCACCGGGGTCGCTGGTGAGCGACAACTTACCGCCGTGCAGTTCCGTTAGCGACTTGGTCAGCGCCAGCCCCAGCCCGGTCCCTGAGTCCGAATGTTCGAGGAACCCATCGGCCTGTTCGAACGGCAGCAAGATACGGTTGAGGTCCGCAGCGGCAATGCCGATGCCGGTGTCGGCGACGGCGATTTGGATACCGCCGGCCTCGTTCTGGTTGGCCCCCAAGGTGATGGTTCCGCCCGGCGGGGTGAATTTGAGGGCGTTGGACAACAGGTTGAGGAATATCTGCTTCAGGCGAAGCGGGTCGCCGCGAAAATCCGGCAGGTCGTTCGGCATTGCCAGGGTCAGCCCAATGCCGATTTTTTTCGCCTCGTCCTTCATCATCGCCTCGCATTCGCGCATGGCGTCGGCTAGGTTAATGGTCTGTTCGTTGATTTCCATCGCCCCGGCCTCGACCTTGGAAAGGTCGAGGATTTCGTTGATCAGACACAGAAGATGTTTGCCGGAAGCGTGAATATCGCCCGCGTATTCCAGATATTGCGGGTTATCGATTGTACCAAACACCTCTTGGGTCATGACCTCGGAAAACCCGATGATGGAATTCAAGGGCGTGCGCAGTTCGTGGCTCATGTGGGCCAGGAACTGGCTTTTGGCGGTGTTGGCGGTTTCGGCTTGCTCGAGGGTACGCAGGAGATGGCTTTCCGATTCCAGGCGATCGCTGACATCCTGATGCAGGTCGTAGTACTGGCGTTTTATGAACATGTCGGCGCGGCGCACGATGATGAATAACACCCCGTACAAAAGCCCGAACGCCCACACCAGGCCGATGGACAGGAAGGTTACGCGTTGGGCGATGGTGGCGGCATTGTCGGTGGCGTCGGAATACAATTCGAATACGCCCTCGACGGTTCCGTTTGGCCCTAAGATCGGCAGGTAGGATTTGACTATCCGGCGGTCTTTGAGGTTGCCATTAATGCCGGTGATCGAGGCGGCGAGGCGGACCTGGCTTGCCGGGCGGGCTTCGCGCACACTACGGGCGAAGATGGGATCCTGGCTGGCGTTGGTTCCCATTTCGGAAAAGTCCGAGGAATAGACGGTCAAGCCGTCCCGGCGGTAAAGGCGCACCTTGACCACGTTCAACCCCGTCGTCAGTTTCCGGGTAACCGAATCGATTCCGGTGGATTCCGCACGGCCGCGCAATGCGGGGCCTTCGCCAGGGGCGTTCGTTTTTACGTATTCGGCGAACCGGGGCCAGATGGAATTGGCCAATGCCCGGGACAGGGCGACGTTCTCACGTTCGACGCCTTCGACCATGCCGTTGAAAGACGTTTGCCGGTAAACCACAACCAAAATCAGGCCTACAGCCAATAAGGCTATGCCGCTGGCAAGTGAAAAATACCGCAATAAACGAAACACTAATGACCCTTCCAAATCAGCCGAATCCCCCAACCTGACATTAACCTGACAGAAGAAAAGGTTCGGGTCTGTGACAGCAGTCACAGGCGACGTCAAGTCAGCCGTGGGGGGAGGGATCGTTAGTGGGGGCGAATTTCGTTCAAAACCGTGTGCGCCGTGCGCATGGCGTCGCGCCGGGGCGTGCCAATGGGCATTCGTGCGTCATACAGAATTCGTAACAACAACCGGTCATGGTCGGTCAGTTCGAAATACTGGCTGGTGTCGTTGAAGATTGACGGTCGGACATCGTTGGAATCATTGATCAGCCCCATCACCTGGGTCAGTTCCTCGACCACGCAGGCGCGCAGAGTTGTGCGCACGCCATAGGCTGGAAACAGGATCACGGCGGTTCTGATCTCGTCGCCCTTTTTGAAGATCTGTGCTTCGCAGGTCGAAGCACCGCTTTTCAGGCGCTTCAGCGACGGGTCCATTTTATTGCCTAGCTGTTTGCGAACCACGGTGGTCATTTCTGCCATCGGATAATAGAGCAGGAACATGTTGAAGCTTTTGCCATTGAGCCCCTTAGGCACACGCTTTTCCTGCCGCATCCTGGCTGAATACGCCAGCCTCAATGGGTGGCCGGTAATTTTGCTCAAATCCTGCAAATGCTGGCGGACAAAGTCCTCGAAATAGGCGGGCGGATTACCGTCAATTCGGGCGACCACCGGTTTGCGCCATTTGCGAATTCGCGCATACCGGTGCTGGGTATATTCATTGCCGAAAGCGATGATGTTAAAATTGCGGACGATTTCGGAATTGCTCAAGCGTTCGTCGGCGCGCGCCCCGAGCGGGAACAATATCGCTGTTGCCAATAGGGCGGTCCGCCCGATACTCCAACACCCAGATTTTGCAGAGTTCCAGCTCATATTCGTCCCATTTTAGCGATGAGGAACCGCTGTTATCCTAGTGCGCATACGGGGGGCGATACAAGGCGCCAGCTCACGAATTTGTGCCCGTCCGGGTCTTGTTCCGGGGTGGGCATTGTGCATGATGCCTTGAAATAACTTTTGGCTGGCGCGAACTGGGATTGCTGGTCATTTTGAAAGGGCTGAGCCGTTATGTTTGTGCGTTTTGTATTTACCGTTTTGTTGGCTGCCGTCATGGCAGCCCCTCTGGGCTCGGCCATGGCTGCCGAAGACCCGGTGGTTGCCGTTGTCAACGGCGCCGAGATTCGCCTGTCTATGGCCAAGGCCGCGCACAAGAGCCTTCCGACGCAGTACCAGAAGGTTCCTTTCGATGTGATCTTTCCCGGTTTGGTCGACAGCCTTATCGACACACGCCTGTCGGCAGCGGATGCGCGCAAGAACAAGATGCATGAAAAGGCGGAATTCCAAAGCCAGATAGCCCGGATTTCCGAACAGGTTTTGCAACGCATGATGCTGAACCAGATCATGGAGAATGCCATCACCGACGCCGCCGTTCGGGCGCGTTACGAGGACGAAGTCAAGAAAGTCGCTGGCGCTGAGGAAATTCTGGCGCGTCACATCCTGCTTAAGACCGAGGACGAGGCCAGTGCGGTCATCGCCGAGTTGAAAAAGGGCGGGGATTTTGCAGAATTGGCGAAAAAGAAATCGACAGGCCCTTCGGCTGGCGATGGCGGCAAACTGGGCTTCTTCGGCAAGGGCCAGATGGTGCCAGCATTCGAGACGGTCGCTTTCGCCCTGAAAGCCGGCACCTACACCGACAAGCCCGTAAAAACACAGTTCGGCTGGCATGTCATCAAGGTCGAAGAACGCCGCAAGGCGACC
Organism: Rhodospirillales bacterium; assembly: GCA_013204265.1. GTDB lineage: Bacteria > Pseudomonadota > Alphaproteobacteria > Rhodospirillales > Casp-alpha2 > Casp-alpha2. Next base: position 1,618 of record JABMOG010000354.1, on the reverse strand, counting down.
CCACCCAGCTTTAAGGAAATGGAACCGGGACTTCGTGATGCTTTGTTCCAAGAAGTCGGGGCTGATTATGTTCAGAAACTGAGAATTGGTGCTAAAATCGCCCGCTTTAATATCGATGGAACGCCCAGAGAAACAAAAAAACCGGCCGACGGCGCGGGGAAGCAGTAACAACCCTGCGTTCGCCTAACCCGGACAGTCAGGAGTCTCCGCCATGGTGACGAAATCGTCTGACAAAAAAATCTCGCCGCTGGCGCCCGATTCCTTTCCGGTGATGCCGGTAGTGGCGGGGGTTATGCTGGCCTCGGGTTCCTGTGGGCTGAAGAAAAGCGGCAAGAGCGACCTGTTGTTCGCCGAGCTGCCAGAGGGCACCACGGCCGCCGGTGTGTTTACTCTGTCCCTAACCGCGTCGGCCCCGGTGCAATGGTCCAGGAAGGCGCTGCGTGGCGGGCTGGCGCGCGGCCTGGTCGTCAACTCGGGCGGCGCCAACGTGTTTACCGGGCCAAGCGGCATGACTGCGGTGGAGCATACGGTCGAGGCCGCCGCAGATTTGCTGGTGACCCGGCCGTCGAAGATTTTCACGGCCTCCACCGGGGTCATTGGTGAGCCTTTGGCGGTGGAAAAAATTATCGCCGCCTTGCCCGATTTCAAAGCCGCCCAGTCGGCGGCGGATTGGGTTGGTGCGGCTCAGGCGATCATGACCACCGACACCTTCCCCAAGGGCGCGACCCGCACCGCCAAAATAAATGGCGTTACCGTCACTCTTAACGGAATCGCCAAGGGATCGGGCATGATCCACCCCAACATGGCAACCATGCTGGCGTTCCTGTTTACCGATGCCGTTTTGCCGGCAGACATTTTGCAAACCCTTTTAGGAACCGCGGCGGATCGTTCGTTTAACGCCATCACCGTCGATTCCGACACCTCGACCAGCGATACCGTGATGCTGTTCGCCACCGGGGCGGCCGACCATGCGCCGGTACTGTCAGGCGACGACCCGGCGCTGGATGATTTCAAGGACGCGCTGAACCAGGTGGCTACCGATTTGGCGCACCAGGTCGTGCGTGACGGCGAAGGCGCGTCCAAGTTCATTACCATTTCTGTGACCGGCGCTTCGAGCGACGCTGCGGCCAAGACCATCGCCTTTTCCATCGCCAACTCGCCGCTGGTCAAAACCGCAATCGCCGGCGAAGACGCCAACTGGGGCCGCATTGTCATGGCCGTCGGCAAGGCCGGCGAAACCATTGATGCCGACCATCTGGCGATTACCATCGGCGGTGTGCCGGTGGCGGTCGATGGCGGGGCTATTCCCGGCTTCGATGAGACCCCGGTGGCCGACCACATGACAGGCCAGAACATCACCATTGCCGTCGATGTCGGGCTCGGCAGTGCGGGTGCGGCAACCGTGTGGACCTGTGACCTGACCCATGAATATATCGCGATCAATGCCGATTACCGGTCCTGATCACGGCTGCTTCGGGGCTGAATTTACGCGCCCCGACGGGGCGGTGAAAACGGTCCTGGTGGTAGCCGTGGCGCTCCTCGATTCCGATGACCGTGTGCTCATCGCCAAGCGACCAGAAGGCAAAGCAATGGCGGGGTTGTGGGAATTTCCCGGCGG
>JABMOG010000353.1 GCA_013204265.1 Rhodospirillales bacterium | reverse complement strand
TTCGACTGGCTGTTCAAGACGCTGGATCTGCTGGGCGGCTTCGCCATTCCCCTGATGTTGGTGACGTTGGGGGTGTCGTTGGCGGGATTGAAAATCGCCAGCCTGCACCGCGCCGTCTGGCTTTCCGTATTTCGGCTGGTGCTGGGGTTTGGCGTCGGTTGGGGCCTGGCGGAGGCATTTGGTTTTGAGGGTGCTGCCCGCGGTGTGCTGATTATCGAATGCGCCTTGCCCGTGGCGGTCTTTAACTTCCTGTTCGCCCAGGCCCATGACAACCGCCCCGACGAAGTGGCCAGCATCGTTCTGGTCTCGACGGCGTTGTCGTTTATGACCCTGCCGGCGCTATTGTCATTTCTAATTTGAAATATCACAAACCGGGTCTTCTCGGTCGGTTATTCACACTTCAGCGTGACAATTTTCACAGTTAACTGTGTCACAACCTTGCAGATTCACAGTTTGGAGAATTGGGCTTTTAGAAAATTGTCCGTATATTGAAGGCTCCAGAGGAGCACATGAAACGCGAACACGTTCCCACCCTGCTGCTGGTTTTTGCACTACTGGCTCTTGGCATAAGCGCCATAGGACCAAGCGACAGGCTGACCTGGTTTCTTGAAGTCGCTCCGGTAATAGCCGGCATTCCCATCTTGGTTATTACCTACCGCCGGTTTCCGCTTTCTCATCTGGTCTATGTCTTCCTCTTTGTTCATGCGGTCATTCTGGTTATTGGCGGACATTACACCTATGCCGAAGTTCCGCTGGGGTTCTGGGCCCAGGATATCTTCGATCTGTCACGCAATCCCTACGACCGCCTGGGCCATTTCGCCCAGGGGTTTGTTCCCGCCCTTCTGGCCCGGGAAATTTTGATCCGGCGCTCACCCCTCGGGCACAGCAGGTGGCTGCCGTTTCTGGTCGTCTGCTTTTGTTTGGCATTCAGCGCCGCTTATGAACTGTTCGAATGGTGGAGCGCCCTTGCTTTGGGCCAATCGGCGGATCAGTTCCTGGGAACCCAAGGGGATATTTGGGATACTCAATGGGACATGTTCTTGGCGCTCACCGGGGCCATTCTGTCGCTGGCGCTGCTCAGCAACGCGCATGATAAGAGCCTGGCAAAGGCGACAAAGAAATAATCACTGTTCAGCGATACGTGCTTTCGACTGAACCAACATCCGCAATACCATGTAGGTGGCGACTGCAGACAGCAAATGCTTGAGGCTGTGTCCACTGATGGTATTGCCGAGGAGTTCGAACACTTCGGCGTCAAAATATTCCAACACTTTGGCGGCCCCGTACCAGCCGATAACCCAGGCCAGAAATTTGCCGCTGGTATAACGTGATCGCGGAAATAACCAACACATCATCGGCAGGGCGACCATGGGATAAAACTGCACCAGGCCATAGAACCTGAGATCCCCCCGGCCTTGTGCCTCCGTCCATTGCCAATAAGCCAGGCTCAGGATTCCGACCACGATTAACGCAGGCAAAAGAAAGGTTATTCCTACCCGCCCATTAATCCGATCGGCGATGAAAGCAGCAAACAATGACATAAATCCGACCGTCATCGGCAATCGGTCCCAGAGCAGTCGCGCACTGTCCGGCCCGGCGTGGTAATAGGCGGACCCGGCACCGACCAACAGAATGCCAAAAAAAAAGATGATGTAAGGCCAGGCATCCAGAGGTTGATCGAAGATGGAACGGCCTTCCCGACCGAAGATTGTTGCCAGCCCAAGGATGCCGACGATGGCAAAGCCCGCATTGGAGGTTACGTTGACGAAATTCGCCACGCCCAGATGCGCCTGCGTGTCGGCGAAAAGGTGGTAGGCCGGGTCCTGAGGTATGGGGGGAATGAACAACAGCCCGGCGACGAAGACCACGAACATTCCAACGAGGGTCAGGGCTCGCTGATTGAAAGATAGTGTATTTACCTTGTTCTTTCCCCCCCTCCGGCGCTGTTTGTCCCCATGCGCATTCGGAAAGACGAAGCGCTGATAGAGATACCGATTGCGGGTCGTGGTGAGAAGCCTGGATGATTATAAATAATTTCTACAAAAAGATTTAGCACAGATAAAAGGTGTGCAGGAATTTGAAACCAGTGTTCTTTTTTGAAAGATCAATGACACGCGCGAAATTCCCTTCGAACTTCTCTAATCCACCTGGTTTTTTGTCGAGGCCGGCCTTTAGTAGGAAACCAATGGCAACCAGGTCACCATCGACGGGAACAACAACACCCGAAGCTTCGGCAGCGCGTGGGGACTATAGATTGAGACAATCTATTTAAATTAAGGGACAAAATACCGGCGGGCGGAACACCACGGCTTATTTTTGGGTTTTTCTAGAATAGGCCCGTCCTGGCGAAATGCCGTACAAGCGGCGAAAAGCAGCAATAAAAGGCGCCGCCCCGGCATACCCAAGATCGTAGGCGATCGTTTTGACAAGCCCGCCCGCCGCCAATCTGCGGGCGGCTTCCGCCATTAACAGTCTTTGTCGCCATTCTCGCCAACCAATACCCGTTTCAGATTTCACCAATCTCGTTAAAGTCCTGCGGCTCACTCCAAGATCGGCCGCCCACGATTCAATGTTTCGATTTACTGAGGGATCATCCATTAAAGCGTCCGCTATTTTTTGCAGGCGCTTGTCCTGAAAAACAAATTGCACGGCCGGTTGCACGCTTTCCGGTGGAATAAGGGCGTAAATGGCTTCGCTAATGGCCACCCGAAGCAATCCTTGTTGTTCGTCAGAAC